>CAZEJJ010000063.1:0-37350 GCA_964512185.1 uncultured Enterobacterales bacterium
GGGGTTCTGTCGCCTGCTCCTTGATCGGCTCGACGGATGAAACCGGCCCAGGGGTGGCTTGGAGCACGAAGTCCACCGATGACGGCTGCTCCACCGTGGGATCGCGCAGCACCATGTAGGCTCAGGGGCCCACCTCGGAGCCGAAGCCCGCGCTCAGCTGGTGCTCGAAGACCACCATGCCCTGCTCCTGGGCGGAGGTCCCTGCGGGTGGCTTGGCCAGCTCGTCGCGGCCTGAGACGGCCGGCAGCACCATCTGCCCCCGGTACACGGTGTCGCCGAGCACCTGGGACAGGATCGAACACGCGAACCATTGCTCGCGGTGTGTCGAGTCGTAGGCAGGATCGCTCTCCGCGCCCGTGTCCTCCTGCAGACCCATCTTGGCGAAGTTCGACCCGGTAGGGTTGTCGGCCTCCAGGTTCAGCTTGACCAGGCGGCGCAGGCGCCGCTCTTCGGCCAGCTCGTTGAAGAAAGCGTAGGCCCGCGGGTGGCAGGCGCCCGCCCGCAGGCCCAGGCCCTCGAACACCTGGTTGATGGCTCTGTCCTGGCTGCTCATGGCGACCTCTGGGCTGCTCGCGCATCGCCATCGGGCGTCCGTGGCGATATACCAGGGAGCCCCGGAGGCGGCGGTGGTTCTCGATCCGGGCCCTCAGTCGAGGATCAAGGTCACCCCGATCACCAGGTGGAACTTCTCCTGGTTGGTGGCCGCCGAGTCGTCGATCTCCAGGATGGCCATCACGCGCCCACAGAAGGTGGCGGACACGTCGCCGAAGGTCTCCTTGGTCGTCGAGACATCGATGGCAGATCCGATCAGGGCGCCCAGTCCGTCCACGCTCCCGTCGACGCTCGACTCGTAGAACTTCACCACCGCCCTGGCGGTCGCGTCGGTCTTCTCGTACACGTAGGCGTGCACCCGGATGGAGCTGGCCTGGCCGAGCACCTCGATGAGGCTCTCGTCCATCCGGTACGTCCGGACCGCGCCGCCGGTCTCGCTGACGAAGGTCTCTCCAGAAAACAGCTTGCTGATCACGCGCTTCATGGTGCGTCTTCCCTGTGGGTTCGTGGTCGGTTCACAGGTCACACCCGGGTACCGACCCGACGATAACCAGGGATGGAATAAATCAATCAAGCCCCGAGCCGCCAAGTGGCCGTGAATATGGTGCACATACTCCAAACCTCGCCCGCCTCGGATCGGACGGTCCCGGCGCCACCTATTTTCCGCCCTGGAGGTACCCCAGCGCCTCTCAGGTGGCCCAACCGCGTCCTGACGCCGTAGCCTGTTTCTGATCAGCTCCTGCGTCGCACCAGGCCCACCCCCCCCAGCAGCAGCGCGCCCAGCCAGGCCAGCGACCGCGGCTCGCCCCTGGTGGCGCAGCCGCAGGCCGGGGGCCCCACCGCGGGATCCATCTCCAGCCACACGGGCAGCTCCAGGGGGCTGTTGTCGGCCGCGGGCGACTCGAAGACCAGCATGGCCTCGTAGCGCTCGCCGGGCAGCAGGCCCTCGCCATCGATGGTGAAGTTGAGGGTGTCGACGCCGTCCTCGCCGCCGCCCGCGGCGCGCTCCAGCTCGAGCCAGTGGGCGTCGCTGCTCACGGTCCACTCCAGCGGGCCGGGGTTGCAGTTGCCCACCTGGAGGGACGAGGCCAGCCGCTCCTCGGGGCTCTCCAGGGCCAGGTCCAAGGGGCTGGGGTCGACGCAGAGCTCGCCGGCGCCCCAGCGCAGGATCTCCAGGGGGATCTCCAGCGGGTTGTTGCTCGCTCCCGGCGCGTGCACCAGCAGGGTCTGGCTGGGATCCGCACCCCGGGCCAGCTCGGGATCGAGGTGGATGATGAAGGTGTCGGCCCCCACCAGGACCTGGCCCTCCACATCGGAAGGCTGGATCCAGTCCTGGTCGGCCAGCAGGCCCTCGGCCAGGCCCAGCGACCAGTAGTAGCCGTCCAGGCCCGCGTTCCCCAGGGTGATGGAGACCTCCACGGGCTCGGCCTCGGGGGCGTCGATGAGGATCTCGTCCACAGAGGCGGTGACGATTGGGTAGCCCACCCGCAGGCTGGGATCCCCGATCTGGGCCATGCCGTAGTACCAGTAGTCGCGCTGCCCCGTGTCGTAGGGCTGCACGTCCTCGAACCAGCCGCGGAAGGCCTCGCCGAGCTCGGCGTAGCTGCCCAGGCGCCGGTAGTAGTGGCTGCGCTCCAGCATGGAGCCGGTCTTGGTGGACCCCAGGGCCAGCAGGCCGTACTCCGTGCCCAGCGCGTACACCGCGCCCATGTTCATGGGTTCGGCGAAGTTGGCGTTGGAGCAGGCGAACAGGTCGTAGAACAGCGCGGTGGCGTCGCTGGGCACCTCCGGCCAGTCCATGACGTCGTAGTCGCCGTTGAGCACGAAGTAGTGCTGCTCCGGGCTGGAGTGCACGAACACGGCGATGTTGTCGAAGTCCTGGCCGAGCCGCGGCAGGTAGTCGGCCTTGCTGGTGGTGTTCAGCTCCGATTCCTGGGTGATCTCGGGGAAGCCCCGCTCGATCTCGGCGGCGTACTCGGGGGCCCACCAGGCCCAGTCGTCGTCCACGTACACCAGGCTCGAACCTGTGGGCAGGATCTCGCCGCGCCGGAAGGCGTGGTTGCGGGCGAAGTAGTCGGTCAGCACCTCGGCTTCGTCGCCCAGCGCGTAGGGCACCACCAGCCGACCCAGCCAGATCTCGGGAGCGGTGTCGCCCTGGCCGTCGCTGTGCACGTCGGCGATGCCGTTGCCGTCGCTGTCGGTCCAGTCGCCGTCCAGATCCATCAGGGCGAGATCCGCGGGGAACACCGCGTAGCCGTAGGTCTGGTAGTCGTCGAAGAACTCGAACCAGGCCATGGGCAGCTCGCCCACCAGGATCGCGCCCTCCAGGCCCTCACCCTCGGCGTACAGCTCGGCCAGGTGGGCCTTGAGCTGCTCGGCGGTGCCTCCACTGGAGGTCTCCAACAGCACGCTGTGGCCGTCCAGGGCCAGGTCATCAACGAAGACCGCCAGGGCCGCGGCCAGGGGCTCCTCCAGCCCGGCGTCCACCAGCACCAGCACCCGGCCCCGCTGGGCCTCGGCCCGCGTCAGATCCGCGGGCAGGCGGCGCTGGAGCTCTTCGAGCACCAGGTCACCCTGGAGGGGAACGCGCGCGGCGTGCTCCGCGGGGGTGATGGGCCGGGGATCGAAGCGCTCCGGCCAGCGGGTGACCGGGATCTGATCCAGCTCGTAGGCGCTCGCCGGGCTGGTGGGCAGGCCCAGCCCCACGAAGAGGGCGGCCGCAGCGGGGAGACCAGGACGCTTCATGGATCCTCCGGGGCATCATCCTGACACCAGAAGTGCCCCGGATCCACGACCTGCTGCCGTGGTCACCGCAGTTTCACAACTCCTGAGGACCTGACTCCAGCACCTGCTCCAGGCGCAACCGCACCTCGCTGTCGCTGGGATCCTCCGCGAGTGCCCGGCGCAAGGTGGCCACGGCCCCCTCGCGATCCCCGTCGCGCAGGTAGACCTCGGCCAGGTTGGCCAGGTAGTCCACCCGGTTCTCGTCCTCGGCCAGCTCCACCGCCATGCGGGCGAACACCACGGCCTCGTGGGCCCGCTCGGCGCGCGCCACGCGCTGGGCCTCGCGGGAGCTGGGCCCGTCGGGCAGCGGATCCGGCTCCGCTCCCGAGGCGTAGAGCCAGGCCAGCCCGGCCAGGGTGGCGGGATCGTCCGGCTCCCAGCGCAGCGCCTCGCGCAGGGCCCAGGCCGCCAGGTCACCGTGACCCAGCAGCCGGTACAGCGAGGCCAGACCCCGCCAGGCCCCCGCCGAGCTGGGATCCAGATCCCGGGCCCGCTCGTAGAACACCGCGGCCAGATCCCACAGCCCCATCTCCAGGTACACGTCACCGATGTTCACCGCGGCATCGACATAGTGGGGGCGCAGGGCCAGCGCCTGCTCCAGGGCCCCCAGAGCGCCCGCCGCGTCGCCGCGGCGATGCAGCACCACCCCCAGGTTGTTGTGCGCCTCGGAGAACCCCGGCTCGCGCCGGGCCAGGGCCCTGAGGTGCAGCTCCGCCGCCTCGAGATCGCCCGCCGCCAGGCAGGCGGTGCCCAGGTGCAGCGCCACCTGGCGATCGCCGGGACCCAGCTCGAAGGCGTGGCGGAAGGGGTCGACGGCCTCGGCGGAGCGGTCCAGGCGCACCAGGGCCAGCCCCAGCGCGGTCCAGGCCGCGGCCCGACCCGGGGCCTGCTCCACCGCCACGCGGGCGTGGGGCAGGGCCCGGCGCGGCTGCCCATCTTCCACCAGCAGCGCCGCCAGGCGCACGCGGGCGTCCACGTCCTCGGGATCGTGCTCCACCGCGTTGTCGTACTCCTTGATGGCCTGGGGCAGGCGACCCAGCCTGTCGAAGGCGGCGGCCAGGTTGTAGTGAGCCACCGCCAGGGAGGGATCGATGCGCAGCGCGGAGCGGAACGACGCGACGGCCTCGTCGTCCATGCCCTGGGCCTGAAAGGCCAGCCCCAGGTTGCTGTGGGCCTCGGCCAGGTCGGGGTAGATGGCCAGGGCTTCGCGGTAGGACGAGGCGGCCGCCACCGGCTGACCCGCCCGGTAGTACTCCAGGCCACGGCCGTTGTGGAAGCTGGCCCGGTAGCGATCGCAGCCCGCCAGCAGCGCGGCGCACAGCAGCGCCCAGTGGAGGGCGGAGGCGGCCGTCGGGCGCGCGGACAAGCGCAAGCTCTACAGGTACGGGCTCGGGTCAGCGCTGCTGGCCTCGGACGCGAGCACCGTCATGTCCGGACCCAGGTGGTAGTAGGTGGGTACGAAGAAGTTCACCTCGTAGGTGAACGCCAGGTCGGTCCACTCATCCTGGTCGGTGGCCGCCAGCCCCAGCGCCGGGATGCTGGTCATACCGTTGGCCTCGGCGTACGCCAGCAGGTCGCTCGGTTCGGGCGGGGCTCCCACGTCGTTCTGCGAGAGCATGCTGATGTACTGGAAGCCCTGGGCGGCGTAGGCATCCTGGGTGGCCTGGGCGGAGCCGGCCTCGCGCTGGCAGTTGCTGTCCCAGGCGGTGCAGAGCACCAGGGCCACGTGGTGGCCACAGAAGGAGTACAGATCCACCCACTCGCCGTGCTGATCCACCAGGGAGAAGTTGGAGACCACGTCACCCACGGCGTAGTAGGGCCACTCGTAGTCCAGGTAGCTGCCCACTCCGGTGGGGCCGGTCTCGGCGGCGGTGCCGTCGTCGCAGCTGCCCACGTTGTAGCCCCCCGTGTAGGGGTGGCTGTAGGCGTAGGTGGGGTTGGTGCCCTCGTCCACCTCCTGGCCGTCGTCGTAGCCGTCGTCGTCGCTGTCGGGATCGCTGGGGTCGGTGCCCAGCGCCTCCTCCTGGCTGTTGCTCAGGCCGTCACCGTCGTCATCGGCGGGATCGGTGTCCACGTCGGTGTCGGTGTCGGTGTCGGTGTCGCCCTCGGGCCCGCTGTCGTCGTCCTTCTCGCCACAGGACAGCGACAGACCCAACACCAGCAGCAAGGAGAGCTTCGAAGCACCCATGTCCTGCCTCCACTCCAGGCCGCCGAGCCCGCCAGGGGGCCCGGCTACACCGCGCAGCCTCTATAGGTAGCTGCCCGGATCGGGGTCGTAGGTGTCAGCCCCCAGCACCGTCATGTCGGGACCGATGTGGTAGGTGGTGGGGATGTACAGATCCGCCTCGTACACGAAGGAGAGGTCGGACCAGTCGTCCTGATCGGCCGAGGTGAGCCCCAGCGCGGGCACGTCCTGGTAGCCGTAGCTGCTGGCCCAGCTGTCGAGGTCGCTGGTGCTGGGCGGGTTGTACGAGTTGTTCTGGCTCAGGATGTTGATGTACTGGAAACCCTGGTCGCGGTAGCTGTCCTGGTAGCCTTGGGCCTGACCGGCCTCATCTTGGCAGCTGGGTCACCAGAAGGCGCCGAAGACCAGCGTGATGTGCTGGCCGCAGAAGGAGTAGAGGTGCACCTCTTCGCCGTGCTGGTCCAGCAGGGTGAAGTTGTCCACCACGTCGCCCACCTCGTAGTAGCTCCAGGTGTAGGTCTGGTAGCTGCCGGTGCCCGAAGCGCCGGTGGGCGTGGCCACGCCGTCTTCGCAGTAGCCCACGTTGTAGCCGCCGGTGTAGGGGCAGCTGTACTCGTAGGCGGGGTTGGTGCCCCCGGTCACCTCGTCGCCGTCGCTGTAGCCGTCACCGTCGCTGTCCTCGGCCAGAGGATCGGTGCCGTAGTTGTCCACCTCGTCGCCGTCGTCCAGCCCGTCGCCGTCGGAGTCGGCGTTGTCGGGATCGGTGCCCAGCTCCAGCTCTTCGAGATAGAGCAGGCCGTCGCCGTCGGCGTCGGCGTCGCCGGTGTCCTTGTTGCCCAGGCCGTCGAAGATGCCGAAGCAGCCGCTGAGCGAGCCCGCTGCCAACAGCAGGGGAATGGTGGTTCGCAGGTTCAAGGTGTCCTCCCGGAGGTGGAGAAAGGGGAACGCATCTGGATCGCGCAGAGCATACACCCGAAACGTGAGCCCCACCACGGAATCGGCTGCCCCGGGGGGGGTGATTTTTCCATTTCTGGACGAAACGAAACGGGTGGAGACGGTGGCCGGGCATTCGCGATAGGGTGAGCAGCCCCGGGCGAGCTGCCCGGTGGTGGGGCATGATGGCTCCCTCGGAGGTCGAGCTTGCCAGGCAGAGAGGCTGTGCCTACCCCCACGAACCGCACCAGCGGGCGCAGGACCGCCGGTCCCCTGACCTGCCTCGCGATGCTGCTCAGCGCCTGGCTGCTGCTGGCAGCCCCTCCCGCCAGCGCCGCCTCCTACGATCCCGAGCTCACCTGGCAGACGCTGCGCACAGAGCACTTCAAGATCACCTTCCACGACGGGCTCGAGCAGCTGGCCGAGGAGCTGGGGCAGCTCTGCGACGGCGTCTACGACAAGGTCTCCCCGCGCATCGGCACCGAGCTGGAGCGCCCGGTGGAGCTGGTGCTGGTGGACCACACCGACAGCGCCAACGGCTACGCCACCCCCCTGCCGGTCAACACCATCGTCATCTTCGTCACCGCCCCCCAGGAGTCCGGCACCCTCAACCTCTACGCCGACTGGAACGAGGCCATCCTCACCCACGAGCTCACCCACATCCTCCACCTGGACACCGTGGAAGGCCTGCCGCGGGTGCTGCGCCTGGTGCTGGGGCGCATCGTCAGCGTCAACCAGCTCTCCCCCGGCTGGATCATAGAAGGCCTGGCCACGTGGCAGGAGACCGAGCTCACCGCCGGCGGCCGCGGCCGGGCCTCCCAGGCCGACATGATCAAGCGGATGACCGTGCTGGAAGACCACTTCCCGCCCCTGGGCAACCTGGACGGTTTTCAGTCCGATCCCCCCTACGGCAACCTGCGCTACCTGTTCGGCCAGGACTTCGTGGACTACATCGCCGACACCACC
The DNA here is from genome assembly GCA_964512185.1 of uncultured Enterobacterales bacterium. Classification (GTDB taxonomy): domain Bacteria; phylum Myxococcota_A; class UBA796; order UBA796; family JAFGLY01; genus CAZEJJ01. The sequence goes on from CAZEJJ010000063.1 coordinate 7,421, forward strand.
GGCCAGGACAAGTGGAAGGAGTGGATCCATACCTATGGACGCCAGGTGGTGCCCTACATCATGCCCGCCCGCAAGGTCTTCGGGCAGCCCTACCGCGAGCTCTACCTGGGCTGGAAGGCCGCCACGGAGCAGCGCTACGGCGCGGTCAAGGCCCAGGTCGAGGCCGAAGGTGTGCGCCAGGGCGTGCTGGTGAGCGACGGCGACTCCGCCTGCTCCGGCCCCCGCTTCTCCCCCGATGGCCAACAGCTGGTCTACGGCTGCAACCACCGCAAGCGCGGCCCCGCCATCTGGCTGGCCCAGGCCGACGGCAGCCAGCCCGACAAGATCTACAGCGAGGCCTCGCCCCACAACTTCGCCTGGCGGCCCGACTCCCAGGCCTTCGTGTTCCCCTCCTCCCACGCCTACGATCTCTACTACACCTTTGAAGATCTCTACCTCTTCGAGCTGGAGAGCGAGCAGATCGAGCTGCTCACCGAGCGGGCCCGCGGGCGCGATCCCGAGTTCTCCCCCGACGGCCGCGAGCTGCTGGCGGTTGTCAACGAGGCCCAGAACAACGATCTGGCGCGCTTCACCGTGGCTGGCCAGGCCACCACCCTCACCCACCACCGCGACCACACCCAGCTGTCCACCCCCCGCTTCTCCCCCGACGGGCGCTGGCTGGCGCTGTCGGTGTGGCGCGACGGCCAGCGCGACCTGTGGCTGGCCACCCCGGAGGGCGCGCTGGTCAGGCAGCTCACCGATGACCAGGCCATCGATCGCGAGCCCGCCTGGCACCCCGATGGCCGCACCCTCTTCTTCGTCTCCGACCGCAGCGGCATCTCCAACATCTACGCCGTCGACCTGCAGAGCCTGCGGCTGTGGCAGGTCACCAACGTGCTGGGCGGCGCCTTCCAGCCCGACGTGCATCCTGCCGGCGCGACCCTGGCCTACGCCGAGTACACCTGGAACGGCGAAGACATCAGGCTGCTCGAGATCGACCGCGGCCAGTGGATGGAGCGCGGCGAGCTGACGGGCAGCTGGTCGGCCCAGGGCCTGCTGGCCTCCCCGGCGCCCGTCGAGGACGCCGCTGCGGAGCTGGATCCCGACGCCGAGCCCCCAGAGTTCAGCTACTCCCACCCCGTCAGCCCCTACAGCCCCTGGTCCACGCTGGTCCCGCCCCGCTACATGATGCCCGGCATCTACGTCGCCGAGTACGGGCTGCTCGGCTACCTGGGCACCGGGGGCGCCGACACCCTGCGCCGCTGGCTGTACAGCGCCTACCTCACCTACCGCACCGACAACCGCTTCCTGGGGGGCGGGGGAGCCCTGGTGTACAACCGCTGGCGCACCTCTCTGTCCGCCGGCGGCTCCCTGTCCACCATCCGCTACGGGCAGATCTACGTGGATCCTGGCGCGCCCGACGAAGGCGGCGCCTTCATCCCCGGCATCGAGAAGGGCGACACCTACTACTACGACAAGCGCACCCGCAGCTGGCTGCAGGCCACCTACCCCCTGGGGCACCGGCACTACGTGTTCGCCCGCTACAACGGGCAGCTCCGCCAGAGCCTCTATGAGCTCGACGAGCAGACCTACCTGGGCACCCTGCCTACCCGCGGCTTCCTGTCCACCTTCGGCGGCGGCTGGCGCTACCACAAGACCAGGGCCTACGCCCACTCCATCTCCCCCGAGGACTCGCGGACCATCTCCCTGGTGGGCGAGGGCACCTCCCGCTACCTGGGCGCCTACACCCTGGACGACCTGGGGGAGCGCGAGCCCTTCGACCAGGTGCAGCTCAGCGCCGAGTGGCGCGAGTACACCACCATGCCCTGGCTGGGCAACCACGTGCTGGCCCTGCGGGGCGCCGTGGGCCTGTCCATGGGCGACAACCTGCGCTACGGCTCGTTCCGGCTGGGAGGCAGCTACGGCGAGGGCGCGCTGTACGTGCTGCCTGAGGAGTACCGCTCGCTGCGCGGCTTCCCCGTAGCCGCCGTGTACGGCGACTGGTACTACCTGAGCAGCCTGGAGTACCGCGCCCCCCTCTGGCGCATCGACCGCGGCGCGGGCACCCTGCCGCTTTTCGTCCGCACCCTGCACGGCGCGGTCTACGCCGACGCGGGCTACGCCTTCGACGAGCTACCCGCCAGCGGCGCCGAGGCCGGCAGCCTGTTCTCCAGCAGCCTGGTGGGGGTCGGCGCCGAGCTGCGGCTGGGCATGGTGCTGGGCTACGGCCTGGGGCTCACCACGCGCCTGGGCTACGGCTTCGCGGTCAACGGAGACAACGGCTACGTTCTGGGCAGTCTGGATGGCTTCTACGCCCAGCTGGGTTCCAGTTTCTAGCAGAGTGCGTCAAGATGGCGGCTCGGCCCTTGCATTCGCAAGGGGCGTGCAGCCTCTCCCGGGTCGTCGCGAGCGGGCCGAGGCGCCAGGCAAGACGGATTCTGGGCGATGGTCGCGGGTGATGGCGTATTGTCAATACGTCGAGGTCGCGGCCGGCGACCAGGATTCGTATGGACGGCGGATCGGCACGCGCAGTAGACACGGGTCTTGAGGCACTCTGCTAGCCCCGGATCCCGCCATGCCGCTGCTGCCCTGTCTCCTCCTGCTGCTGGGGGCCCACCCCGCCATCGCCAACCCGGCCCCCGGAGCGGTGCGTGCGGCCTACGTGGTGGGCGACTGCCCCTCCGCGCTGGCCTTGATCGCCGACACCGCCCCGGACCAGCTCGGCGACCCGTTGCTGCTGGTGGGGGCCCGCTGTCACGCCGCTGGCGGCGACAAGGCCCGGGCGCTGCTCCGCACCGAGCAGGTCATCGAGAACGAGCACATGGCCAGCTACGCCCTGCTGATCCAGGCGGAGATCCACATGGCCACGCCGGATCCGGGCACCCTGCCCCCCGCGGAGAGCGCCGCGCTGGCGGAGCAGGTGCTCCAGGCCTTGCCGGCGGGCTCCCTGCCCGCGGCGCTGGAGCAGCCCCTGCGCATGCTGCGCAACCGGGCCATCCTGGCCCAGGGTCGCGGGCTCGAGGTGCGCGACGATCTGCGGGCCCTGCTACAGGGCGACCAGGCCCCCGAGGCCCGCTACTGGCTGGCCTGGGCCGCCGAGCAGCGGGGCGACGAGGCGCCCGCCATCACCACCTACCGGGCCACCTGGATCCGCCACGCCGCCAGCCCCTGGTCCCAGCGCGCCGCCGAGCGGCTGTCGGCGATGGGCCAGCCCGTGCCTGACCTGGGTTCCCCGGAGGGGCGCTCCCAGGCCCTGCAGCGAGTGCAGGTGCTGCGCAAGGCCAACCACGCCGAGGCGGCGCTGTCCCTGCTGCGCCAGGTGCAGGCCGCTGGAGGCGCCCCGCCCGACGCGGGCACCCTGGCCAAGGCCTGCTTCAGCGGCCGCGACTACCCCTGTGCGGTGGAGGCCTACGAGCGCCTGGGCAGCCCCGCGGCCGCCGGACCCGAGACCCTGTTCAAGCACGCCCTGGCCAGCTACCGGGCCGGCGACTTCCAGGGCGCCGTGGAGCTGTACACCGCCTTGTACCTGCGCTACCCCAGCCACGCCAAGGGCGACACGGGCAGCTACAAGATCGGCTACTCCACCCTGGACCAGGGCCTGCTCGACGAGGCCATCGCCGCCTTCGAGGCCCACCTGGCGCGCTTCCCCGGCTCCCGGCACGCCGACGAGGCCCTGTGGTTCTCCGGCTGGTGCCACTACAAGCAGGGCCGCAGCGAGCAGGCCGTCGACGCCTGGGATCGGCTCGGCGATGAGCACGCCCGCTCCTCCCTGGCGCCCGCTGCGGCCTACTGGAGGGCGCGCGCCGCCCAGGACGACCAGCAGCTCGCTCGGCTGGCGGAGCGCTCCCCACACACCGGCCAGGCCTGGTTCGCGCTGCAGCGCCTGGGCCAGCTGCCCAGGGTGCCCGCGGTGCCCTCCCCTGCCCTGCCTGCCCTGCCCGAGGCCTTCGTGGCCGCCCACCCCCAGGCCGCCGACGTGGATGCGCTGCTCCAGGTGGGGCTCATCGACCTGGCCGCCGGCGCCCTGGACCCCCTGGTGAGCCTGGCCTCGGGCCAGGGCCACGACACCCGCATCGCCGTCGCGCGCCGGCTGGTGGAGGTGGGCGAGGTGCCGCGAGCCCGCAAGCTGGCCAACACCCGCTGCGCCGACCCCGCTGCCGACGAGCAGCTGCGCGAGATCTGCCTGCCGCGCCCCCACAGCGCCGTCGTGAATGGCGTCCTCGCCGACAGCGGCCTGGACCCCTACCTCCCCTACGCCATCATGACCGCCGAGAGCAACATGCAGCCCGAGGTCACCTCCTGGGCCGGGGCCCGCGGGCTCATGCAGCTCATGCCCGAGGTCGGCGAGCGGCTGCACGCGGAGCGCTACCCCGAGCGCCCCTACGACCCCGCCCTGCTCTACCGCGGCGCCTACAACGCCTCGCTGGGCACCGCGGAGCTGCTGGAGCTCCACCAGCGCTACCAGCAGCTGGGCCACGAGCAGACCCTGCCCCTGGCCATCGCCGGCTACAACGGCGGGGCCGAAGCCGTGGACCGCTGGATCGCCGCCGCCGAGCCCGGCGAGCCCCCGGTGCTCGAGCTGGACTCCTGGGCCGAGGACATCGGCTACTCCGAGACCCGCCGCTACGTGCGCAAGGTGCTGGGCACGCTCATGGCCTACCACCACGCCTACGGCCCGCCAGCGGAGTAGACCAGCAGCGCGTCATTCGTGGAGAGCTGGAGCCAGCTACGGGAGAATCACTCGGATAGCGAGTCATTCGTGGAGAGCTGGAGCCAGCTACGGGAGAATCACTCGGATAGCGAGTCATTCGTGGAGGGGTGAGCCCACTCTCGGAAGAACGACGCGGAATGCGCGTGAACGTCGAGGTAAAGCGACGCCCGGCGTAACAAACTCGAAGGATGATGGATTACCCATGCAGTTTGTTACGCCCGCCACCGACAGCGCCACGGCGCGCAGGCCCCCGCCAGTCCAGGCTCCCCGCCACCGACAGCGCCACGGCGCGCAGGCCCGCGCCCGTCCAGGCTCCCCGCCACCGACAGCGTTCGGCGCGCAGGCCCGCTCCCATCCAGGGTCCCCGCCACCGATATTCCCGGCCAGCCACCATCCCAGACACCCCTCAGCCCCGGTCCTGCTCCCACTCCATCAGCGCCAGGGGTTCGAAGCGCGCCGAGTCGGCGTGCTCGGCCAGCAGCTCCAGTGCCGCGGGCAGCTCCAGGCGGGAGGCCACGCGCTCCAGGGCACCCAGCGTGGGGAAACGGGCCCTGAACCGGGGCAGCCATCCCAGCGCCGAGCGCAGCAGCCTCCGGACGGACGAGCCAGACGAGCGGGCGAGGTCCAGCCGCGGCATGGTCCACGGGGCGAGGGGCACGCCCACCTGCTGGTACAGGTGCCGCAGAGCGTCGTGGTAGGTGCCCAGGCGATCCAGCAGGCCGTGCTCCCTGGCCGCGCGGCCGCTCCACACCCGACCGCGAGCCACCGGCTCCACCGCCCGCCGCGGCTTGCGGCGGCCAGCCACCACCCGGTCCAGGAAGACCTCGTAGTAGCGAGCGATGTGGGCCTCCAGCCGACGGCGTTCCGGGGCGCTCAGGGCGCGGAATGGAGCGTGCATGTCGGCGCTGGGGGCCGTGCGCAGGGTGGTGGCGTGCACGCCGAAGCGCTCCATCAGCCGGTGCAGCCGCAGCCGCGCCCCGATGACGCCGATGGAGCCGGTGATGGTGCCCGGCTGGGCGAAGATGGTGCTGGCGGGCACCGCCAGGTAGTAGCCGCCGCTGGCGGCCACACCCTGGAACAGCGCCACCACGGGCTTCTCCTCCTGCAGCTGCACCACCGCACGCCAGATCTGCTCCGAGGCCAGCACGCCGCCGCCGCCCGTGTCCACCGTGATCAGCACGCCGTGCACGTCGCGCCGCAGCCGCAGCCGGTCCAGCTGTGTCACCACGCGGTCGGCGGCGATTACCTCCCGCCCTCCGGTCTGCGGCCGGCGAGACACCACCGGGCCCTTGAGGCGCAGCACCGCCACCGGAGCCCCCTGGCCCGCCAGGCGACGCCAGAGATCCCGGAAACGCATCCATAGCCAGTAGGCTCCGAAGCTGAGCTCCACCGGGGTGAACTCCAGGATCTCGCGGATGCGTTCCTCCACCTGGTCGGCGTAGGCCAGCTCGTCCACCAGGCCCATCTCCAGCGCATCATCGGCGGACAGGGGTACGCAGGCCAGGGCCGCCTCCACCTGCTGGGGGTCCACGGCGCGGCCCGCGGCGATGCCCTCCACCAGCTGCTCGTGCAGATCCGCGAGCAAGGCCTGCATGGCCTCGCGGTTCTCGGGTGAGGGGCAGCTGCGCGTCAGCCTCTCGCCGGCGCTCTTGTAGTCACCGGCGGCGAGCAGCTCTACGTCCACCCCCAGGCGCTGCAGGGCATCGCCCAGGAAGAGCAAGCTGGCGGCGAGCCCGCCGGCCTGCAGGTCGCCCAGCGGGAACATGAACACCCGGGTGGCGGCCGAGGCCAGGTACAGGTCGGCGTCGCTGGCGGCCACCAGCTCCGTGAACACCGGCTTGCCCGCTTCCACCAGGCGGCGCAGCTGTACGCGCCACTCCTGCATCCTCGCCCAGGAGCCATGGGTGCCATCGAGGCGCAGGTGCAGGGCCCGCACCATGGGATCCACGCGCATCCACTCCAGGGCCTGGCAGACGCGGGCCGCCCCGCCCACGCGACCCAGGGCGAGCTGCCCAGCCAGGTCGAGCTCCACCAGACCTCGGCCGCGGAACCGCAGGCCGCGCAGCAGGTCGACTACCGGCGCCGGTGGTGAGATCAGCGTCGCCAGTGCCGCTCGGATCAGGCCGGCCATCAGCATCTCCTCCGCAGGTCGCCCACCCGGCCCGACCACACGCTCCCGGTTAGTACCTGGAGCCATCAAGCCTACACACGCCGCCACGACGTGTCACCATCGGAGCCCGCATGGCCTTCCAGCTGACCGACGACGAGTACCGGATGGTCGCCGTTCTACCTGAAGAAGACCTCATCGATCTGGCCGTGGAGCTCGACATCCCCGTGGGCGAAGACCTGGATCGCCGCTCCGTGCTGAGCCTCTGCGTGGTGTCCATGGCCGACCTGGCCGGGCGCGAGGGCCTGCCCTTCTCCGAGTACGACCGCGAAGACATCGAGGCCCTGCCACCCGCCTGGCGCGAAGCGCTGGCCCACAAGCTGGGCGTGCCCGACCACGCGCAGGCCATCCTCAAGCAGGGCCGCAGGCTGTACCGGGTCTACAACCGCTCTCGCACTCGCAGCCAGGTGCCGCTGGTGCTCCCCAGCCTGCTCGGGCCCCTCTGCCGGATGCTCGCCGGTGGATGAGCGAGAGTTCACCATCTACTGATTTGCGGTAGCGTCGGACCGCCCATATGAAAGCCCGGAAGTACCCCGCATCGCCGGGCCCGAGAGGAATGCCGTGAGCACCAAGACCTGTCCCTCCTGCGGCGAGATCGTCCCGGCGGTCGTCAACCGCTGCAAGCACTGCTTCCACGAGTTCGACGGGGCCGCCCCCAAGAAGTCCTCCGGGATGCTGCTCATCGCCGCCACCCTCGCAGCCATGGTCTGTGTGGGCGCGGTGGCCATGTGGTACCTGGTCAACCACCAGGCCGTGAAGCGCAACGTGGTCATCGACCAGGAGACGTCGTCTGTGGTGTGGACCCGCACCAGCTCCAACGGCACCGAGACCGACCGGCTGGCCTTCGATCGCATCAAGGAGATCGAGTTCGTCATCGGCGGCAAGCGGGCCACCTGGGAGGTCTACGTCAACACCACCGACGACGGCAAGAAGCTGCTGCACCAGTCCAGCGAGTCCAGCCTCCAGGGCTACGTGGACCACATCGCCAACGTCATGGACAAGCCGGTGGTCGAGGTGCGCAACCTCAAGAACTTCGACGAGAAGTACACCCTCGACGACTAGCCCGTCCCGCCAGGATCCCGCCGGCCGGCGAGGAGCGACATGGGTCTCGAGAACCCCCTCTCCCTGCTGACCTCCGACCTGGCCATCGACCTGGGCGCCGCCAACACCGTGCTGGCGGTGCAGGGCCAGGGGGTGGTGCTCGACGAGCCCTCGGTGGTGGCCATCCGGCACCGCGGCTCCGCCCGCGAGGTGCTGGCCGTGGGCGCGGGGGCCCGCCAGATGCTCGGGCGCACCCCCGAGTCCATCCGCGCGGTGCGCCCTGTGCAAGAAGGCGCCATCACCGACTACGAGGTGGCCGAGGCCATGCTCAGCTACTTCATCGCGCGCGCGGTGGGCAAGCGGCAGCTGGTCAAGCCGCGAGTGCTGGTGTGCGTGCCCATCGGCGTCTCGGAGATCCAGCGCCGGGCCGTGCAGGACTGCACCCGGGCAGCGGGCGCGCGCGAGGTGCTGCTGGTGCACTCCCCGGTGGCCGCGGCCCTGGGCGCCGGGCTGCCCGTGTCCGAGCCCCTGGGCACCCTGGTGTGCGACCTGGGTGCGGGCACCACCGAGATGGCTGTGCTCTCCCTGGGCGGCGTGGTGGCCAGCCGCACCCTGCTGGTGGGCGGCGATCGCTTCGACCGCGCCATCGCCGAGCATCTGCGCCAGGCCCACGGGGTCGAGATCGGAGAGCGCACCGCCGAAGCCATCAAGATCGAGCTGGGCTGCGGCGCCGTGCACGGCGAGCACCGCAGCCTCGAGGTCAAGGGCCGCCACCTCGACAGCGGCATCCCCAAGCCCCTCACCCTCACCAGCGCCGACGCCAAGGCCGCCCTGCAGGGCCCCCTGGACGAGATCATCGAGGCCCTGCGCGCCCTGTTCGAGGCCACCCCTCCCGAGCTGGCGGCCGACATCCTCGACGCCGGCATGGTGCTCACCGGCGGCAGCTCCCAGCTGCTGGGCCTCGACGAGCTGCTGCGCGAGGCCACCGATCTGCCCGTGGTGGTGGCCCCCCAGCCCCTGCGCTCCGTGGTCCTGGGCGCCGAAGCCGCCCTACGCAATCCCAAGCTCTTGCGCCAGATCGCGATCTAGATCCGCTCCAGGCTGGCCTGGCCCTGGTGCAGGCGCAGGTAGCTGCCCTGGTCGCGGAAGGAGCCGGCGTTGAGGTAGCTGCCTTCGGGCCAGTCGTGGCGCTCCGGCACGTGGCTGTGGCCCAGCACCACCAGCTGCGCTCCGTCCGCGAGGCGCTGGCGGGCGTAGTCCTGCAGCGCCTGGGTGACCCCTGCGGGGCAGCTGCCCTGCGTCTCCGGGCTGCCCGCCAGGCGCCCCAGCAGCCGCCAGGCGCGCTGCTCGCCTCCCATGCGCAGAGCCAGGTTGAAGGCACGCCCGCGCAGGAAGCGGTGGTAGGCATCGTAGCGCCGGGAGCCCAGGGCCTGGTCACCGTGAGCGGCGAACAGGTGCACGCCTCCAAGCCAGCCGCTCAAGCTGGAGTGCACCACCACCCCCAGCTCCGCGGCAAGGTCCGGGTGGAAGGCGAAGTCGTGGTTGCCCAGCACGAAGTGCACCGCCACGCCCCGCTGGCTGAGCCGGTGCAGCGCCGCCACCGTGGGCACGTAGGCGGGAAAGACACCCGCCCCCACGCTCCACCAGCGGTGGAAGATGTCGCCCAGCAGGATCAGCCGCTCCGCCTCCAGCGCGTCGAGAAACGCCACCAGCCGCACCTGCACCGGGTCCTCCAGCGCGTCGATGTGGGCATCGGAGAGCAGCACGGTGTCCATGGGTCCTCCCTATCGTCAGGACAGGCATCGCGCTCAGCCGCGCAGACAGGCGCACCACAGAGCCCACAGAGAGCGCAGAGAGGGAGGCCAGGGCTGCCGCTCCGCACCAGCGAGGTCGGCGACAGGCCCCGCCCACCGCGCTCCGGGCCAGGGAGCGCCATCCCGGCCGCAGCCCCCGCCACCACCGCGTTAGACCCGCCCCATGTCTGCTCCCCGCGCGCCCCTGGCCGATCGCATGCGGCCAGCCAGCCTCGACGAGGTGCTGGGTCAGGATCCGCTGGCCGGCCCCGGGGGGCTGCTGCGCCAGCTAGGCGAGCCTCCCCTGCCCTCGCTCATCTTCCAGGGCCCACCGGGCACAGGCAAGACCACCCTGGCGCGGCTGGTGGCCCAGCAGGTGGGGGCGCGCTTCCGGCAGCTCAGCGCGGTGCTCTCGGGCAAGGCCGAGCTGCGCCGCGTCGTTCGGGAGGCCGAGGACATGGGCCGCATGGAGCAGCGCGCCACCGTGCTGTTCGTCGATGAGATCCACCGCTGGAACAAGGCCCAGCAGGACGCCCTGCTGCCCCACGTGGAGGCGGGCACCCTCACCCTGCTGGGGGCCACCACCGAGAACCCTGGCTTCACCGTGATCCCGGCGCTGCGCTCCCGCTGCCGGGTGGTGCGGCTGGAACCCCTGGGCGCCGACGACCTGCAGATCCTGCTCCGGCGCGCCATCGCGGAGCCGGAGCGCGGCCTTGGCGATCAGGCCCCCGCGCTGGACGACGCCTGCCTGCGGCTGCTGGCCCAGGCAGCCGATGGAGACGCCCGCCGCGCCCTGGGCATGCTCGAAGACCTGGCCCGCCGCACCGCGCCGGGCGAAGCGGTGGATCCACCGCGCCTGGCCCAGCTTTTGGAACAGCCCATCCTGCGCCACGACCGCGACGGCGACGGCCACTACGACGTGCTCTCCGCCTTCATCAAGTCCATGCGCGGCTCCGATCCCGACGCCGCCATCTACTGGCTGGCCCGCCTGCTGCAGGGCGGCGAGCCCCCTGAGGCCGTGGCCCGGCGCGTCATCATCTTCGCCTCCGAGGACGTGGGCAACGCCGATCCCCGCGCGCTGGAGGTGGCCGTGGCCGCGGCCCAGGGGGTGCACATGGTGGGCACGCCCGAGGCCCGCATCCTGCTGGCCCAGGCGGTCACCTGGTGCGCCAGCGCCCCCAAGAGCAACGCCAGCTACAAGGCCATCGATGCCGCCATCCAGCGCGTCGAGCAGACCGGCAGCCTGCCAGTGCCGCTGCACCTGCGCAACGCCCCCACGGCCCTGGCGAAGCAGGCCGGCCACGGCCAGGGCTACCGCTGCCCCCACGACCACCCCCACCACGTGGTGGCCCAGCGATACCGTCCACCCGAGGTGGCGGGCGACCGCTACTACCGGCCCGCGGGCCACGGCGCCGAGAAGAGCATCGCCGAGCGCCTGGCCTGGTGGGCCCGCGTACTGAGGGAGCGGCGAGACTAGGCGCGATCTGCTGCTTGGCGCCTGCAGCCGCGATCCTGGGGTACACTGTGCTCGCCCGAAACCTCCGCGAGTGCCCATGGACCGCACGCCGCTGCTCATCCTGCCCATCGTCGCCCTGCTCGGCTGCCGCAACATCCCGCCGGCACCCGAAGAGCTGGATGAGCTCTGCGGCTACCTCTTCGCCCACTTCGATGACGAGGACGACGCCGAGCTGCATGCCGGCCTGGTCAACCTGGACACCTGGCTGCTGGCCAACCTCGAAGAGACCCTCGAGGGCTACTCGGTGAGCGACCTGTCCGAGGCCACGATCAACGCCCTGGACGACCGAGCCCGCAACACCGACGCCATGATCGGCGCGGCGGTGGGCACCGAGAGCGTCAACAAGCCCTACGCGGTGGGCGTGCCCCAGGTCATCGAAGACCAGGTCGAGGTCTTCCCCGAGTCCCACGACGTCTACCAGCGCACCTACCTGAACGACGCGGACTGCTTCGTGGACACCAAGTGCGAGATGGCGGACGTCTCCAACTACATCGAGGACACCTACCCCATCATCGGCCCAGTGATCACCAACAACTACGGTCAATACCGCTGGATCGAGCTCGACAGCGGCCTGGCCTATGTGCAGCGCACCTGGTTCACCGAGCCCTCCGAGCTGGAGGTGGACTGGTTCACCCTGCAGGACCAGTACTACCTCAACGTGGCCCTGCCCCACGGCGAGGGCGCCCTCACCCTGCAGTCCATGTGGGTGGAGGCCTACTGGGACAACCTGCCCGTCTCCGAAGACATGGCCATCGGCCTGCTCATCAGCCAGATGCAGAACGTCTACGTCCAGATCGACGACTATGTCGCCACCAACGGCGCCGCGGAGCAGCCCAGGGGCTGCGTCACCGCCAGCAGCGGCCGCGCCGCCCCGCTGCTGGGCCTGCTGGCCCTGCTGGGCACCGCCCTGCTCAGACGCCGCGGCTAGCTGCGAATCACAGCGAACCCGCGCAGGAACCAGGTTGATATGATTACGTTTATCAACCTGGTTCCTGTCTTGTCTTTACGGCAGCGCCCTCGTGGCTGCACACGATGTCCACCTCGTGGCCGTGCTGCTGGTGGCAGGCCTGCAGGCGCCGCAGGGAGTCTTTGCGGGCGCGCAGATCGTAGGCCAGGCTGCGGTGGTAGGCCCGCACGCCCACCGGAGGATGCCTCCAGAAGCCCAGCTCGCGGGCGTCCAGGATGGCGTCGCCGGCGTGCAGCAGCCAGCCGGCGGCGCCGCGCACCGCGTAGCCGCAGTGCCCGCGGGTGTGGCCGGGCAGGGGCACCATCAGCAGCTCGGGGCCCAGGCCCTGGAGCGTCTGCACCTGCGGAAAACCCAGCCAGCTGTCGCCGCGTGGTCCGTAGGGCTGCCAGCGGGGCTGGTGGGCCCACTGCTGCGGCATGTAGCGCCTCCGCTCCGCCCGGCTGGGCTCGTGCAGCGCGCCCTGCAGCTCCGCCAGGGCCAGGTGCACCCTGGCCCGCGGGAAGTCCGCCAGCCCGCCCGCGTGGTCCAGATCCAGGTGGGTGAGCAGCACGTCGCTCACGTCCTCGGCGCGGAATCCCAGCAGCTGCAGCTGTCGCAGCGCGGTCTCGTCCGGATCCAGCACCGGGCGCACCCCTGCCAGGAAGAGCGGACCCAGGCGACCCAGAGGATCGCGCAGATCCGCCTGGCCGATGCCGGTGTCCACCAGCACCAGCCGCTCGCCCAGCTCCAGCAGCAGGCAGTGGCAGGCCAGGCTGGGGGCTCCCTGGGAGCCGCCGGGAGTGCCCAGCCAGCGGGCTCCACGAGGCTGGAGCGTGCCGCAGTTCAGGTGGTGGATGCGCATGGCCTCCGACCGTATCCGACCCCAGGGAGGCGGCCAAGCTGCGCGGGATCGCAACAAAGCTTCACACAGCGCCGCGTTTCTTCGGACGGCGCCCACGGCCAGCCAACATGCCCTTCGTACCTTGGAGAGCGTGGAACGGAACGAGCCGCCACGTCCCCAGCACAGAAAAGGAGCGCGCCATGAACCGCAAACTGACCACCATCACCCTCGCCATCGGCTTCGCCACCCTGGGCGGCGTCACCGTCATCGGGACCCAGGCCCTGGCCCAGGAAGCCACCACCTCGCGCACGCGCGGCATGATGGGTCCGGCCATGGCCCGCGGGGCCCAGGGCCGCGTGGCGGCGCTGATCCAGGAGCTGGACCTGAGCGAGGAGCAGGAGGCGCGGGCCAAGCAGCTGCGCGAGGAGCTGCGCGAGTCCACCAGGGACACCCGCCCCGACCGGGGCGAAGACATGCAGACCCTGGCCAGGGCCCTCGAAGGGGAGCAGCCCGACAGCGAGGCCATCCACGCCATGATCGACGAGCGCATGGCCAACCGCACCCAGACGGCCCACGCCACCGCCGACAGCCTGCTGGAGTTCTACTCCCTGCTGGAGCCCGAGCAGCGGGCCGTAGTGCTGGAGCGCCTGGACGAGCTGGAGGGGCGCCGTGAGCAGCGCCGCGAGCGGCTGCGCGAGCGCCTGGAAGAGTAGCGCTGCGCCGGATCGAACACCCCGGTGGCCCCCGCTGCTGGGGTGTCGCTGCGTTCAGCTCTGGCCGTCGCGCCAGCGCCGCTCTGCCTCTCGGTGCAGGCGCACACCCTGCGCCAGGAACAGCAGGGCCGGCAGCAGCAGGATGGCCAGGGGCACGCCGCCGCAGCACACCCCACCGGTGATCCCCGTGCTCAGATCCTCGCCGTCGGCCAGCATGGCGACGGGCATCACCACCGAGGTGGCCAGCATCGAGAGGCAGGCCAGGCCGAAGTACAGCGCCCGCGCCAGCGAGCGGCGGTCGGTCAGTCCCGCCACGAAGAAGAAGAAGGCCGCCCCGGGCATGGCGAAGATGGCCACCACCCCCAGGCCCAGCCCCAGCTGCTCGTGGGGCTCGGCGGTGCTGGCCACCGCCGCCGCCAGCAGGGTGCCCGCCATGGCACAGAGCACCGCCACCACCGCCAGCAGCAGCCCCACGCCGCGCGGCCTGGCCTGGCGCCACAGGCTGGGGGGCTCGGCGGGTGGCTCGGGGCGCGGTGGTGGCCGCGGATCCCTGGCGGGTCCGCCGCTGTAGCCGCCGGGATCCACCGGGGGCGGCTCGCCCGCTGGCGGCGCCCAGGTGGGCGTGGAGGGCCGCGCCACCCGGGCCTTGGGCAGCAGCGGCAGGTCGCCGTCGCGCACCGGGCCACCAGGGGCCAGGGTGGGGCCGGCGGGATCCGGCGTGGGCTCGCCCGCCACCACGCCCTCCGGCAGGGTCTCGGCGCCGGTGGGCAGGCGGCGCGGCGCCACGGGCCGGGAGCCGATGACCCCCGGGCTGGGCCAGGCGTCGTGCAGCAAGGCCTGGGCGGCGTCGGCGTCGACGGGGCGCTCGCTGGGCTCGATGGCGCACAGCCGCCCGATGATCTGCGCCAGCCAGGCCGGGCAGCGGGAGGCCACCTCGCGCACATCCGGCGCGCCCTGGGACATGTGCCAGCCGATCTTGGCGGGGATGTCACCCTCACCACAGGCCATGCGCCCGGCCACCAGCTCCCAGGCCACCAGCCCCACCGAGTACAGATCCGAAGCGGGTGGCGACCGCTGCCGGAAGCGCTCGGGGGCCATGTAGTCCAGCGTGCCCGAGACCATGCCCGACTGGCTGGCCCGGGTGGAGTGAGCCACCTTGGCGATGCCGAAGTCCATCAGCTTGAGGCGCCCGTCGCTGCACAGGAAGATGTTCTCGGGCTTGATGTCGCGGTGCACCACGCCCTTGCGGTGCGCGTAGCCCAGGGCGCCCAGCACCTCGTGCAGGGTGCGCGCCACCTCGTCTGGGGTGAAGGGCCCCAGCCGCAGCGCAGAGCGCAGGTCCAGGCCCTCGAGCAGCTCCAGCACGATGGCCGTGGCACGCGGGGAGACCACCAGGTCGCGGAAGCTGACGATGCCCGGGTGCTGCAGCCCGTGCAGCACCTCCACCTCTTTCTGCAGCAGGCGCTGGAAGTTGGCGTCGCCCGCCAGGCTGTCGTGCACCACCTTGACCGCCACGCGCAGCGACGGCAGGTGGGTGTGCACGGCCCGATAGACCGTCCCGAAGCCGCCTCGACCGAGCTGTTCTTCGAGCTGGTAGTGGCTGACCTGCTGCCCGATCACCGCGCACCTCCGCAGCGAAAGATACCGCGTCGCGCTTCCCGGAGCGACGGCGGCGGCGGCGGCAGAACAGCCGCGGGGCTCCAGCGCCAGCACCGCCTCGCTGCGCGGCCTGACGAGCAAGGGGGGATAATGGAACCTGCCCCACAACCCTGCAGCAGGCGAGCCTTGCAACCCACCTCTCCGGCACCCGGCACCCGCGGCAGGCTCATCGGCGCGGCGGGCACCGCCCTGCTGGCGGCGCTGCTGGTGCTGCGGGCCTGGCGGCTGCACGTGCAGCCCCTGGACCTGCCCAGCGGCGACGCCGGCTACTACGCCCTGCAGGCGCTGCGGTACCGGGAGCTGCTGCTGGACGGGCAGCTGGGCGCAGCGTTCAGCCGCATGACGCTCCCCGAGCTCCACCCCTTCCTCCACCCCCTGCTGCTGGGGCTGTGGTCCGGCGTGGTGGGCGTCAGCCAGGCCGCCATGAGGAGCTACGGCGCGGTGGTCACGCTGCTGGCCCTGGCCACGCTGCCCTGGCTCGGTCGGCTGGCGGCGCCCAGGGGCGGAGAGGGCGCCGGGCTGCTGGTCATCCTCCTCTGCCTGCTGGGCAGCTACCAGCCGGCCCACCTGTTCACCTGCATGACCGAGCCCACCAGCCTGCTGGCCTGTATGCTCGCGCTGGTGGTCGCTCTGCGGACCCGCCTCGACCCGCGGCCATGGGTCTGGCTGCTGTTGGGAGCGGCCGTCACCCTGGCTGGCCTGGTGAGGTACAGCAACCTGCCCCTGCTGCTCACCCCGCTGCTGCTGGCAGACCTGGTGACCGCACCCAGGGCGCCCTGGCAGATCCGCCTGGCGCGCTGGGCCTGCTGGGTCGCGCCCAGCCTGCTGGTGGGTGCCTGCTGGTTCGCGGTGGAGCCCGAGCTGGGCCGGGCGCTCGGGGTCTTCATGGTCAACGCCACGAGCTCGGAGGCCGCGGCCGGCCTCGCCGGCTGGCTGTGGGTCCCCTGGGCCATCTCGACGCGCTACGCGGGCAGCTGGCTGCTGGCGGGGCCCATGCTGCTGCTCTTCGCCAGCGGCCTGCTCGCCCTGCTCGCACGCCAGGGCCGCGAGCTCCCGCTGGTGCTGGGCCCGGTGCGCCTGGTCCTCCGGCTGGCCTCGAGCCCCGGCCTGGTGCTGCTGCAGCTCACCGTGCTGGTGGGCCTGCTGGCGCTCAGCGTGCACCCGGTCAAGGTCACCCGCAACCTGTCGGGGCTGGTACCCCTGCTGTACCTTTGCGCGCTGCTGCCCTGGATCCGCTCCAGCGTCCACCTGGGCCGGGCGAGACGTCGGCTCGCCCCCTGGTCCAGGCCCCTGCTGGCCGCCGCCGTGCTGAGCCTCTACTGCGTCCTCCCCTCCCCGGATGATCCCCCAGGCCCGACCCAGGGCGGGGGCCTGGGCCAGCAGCTCCGGGCCCTGGGCAACGATCACCCGGATCACCACGCGCAGCCCGCTGTCCAGGCCATGCTGGAGGCCCTCGAGCCGGCGGCCCGCGAGAGCCGCTGGCTGCTGGTCCAGGGCTGGGGCTTCGCCGACGCGCTGCTGGTGCTGTGGGCCGCCGACCTGGGCCTGGCGGTGGAGATCATCCAGTCCTGGGATCCCTCCCGGCTGGCCCCGCTCCCAGCGGCGCAGGCCCAGCCAGGGGAGCTGGCCACCTTCGTGCTGGTGTCTCCCCCCTTCCCTCCTGGGAAAGAGGGCGAGACGGACCGCACCCACGAGACCGCCACCGCGCTGGCGGCGGCAGGGGTGCCGCCCCTCGACCACATCGAGACGAGCCACCACTGGCGGCTGCGCCTGTACCAGCAGCGGCGCAGCCAGGTGGATGAGCTGCGCATCATCCCCACCCGCGAGGACATCATCGCGCGCGAGCTGGACGTGGGGCGTTAGGACCCGGCATGCGTGCACGAGTGCGAGCGATGGGCCTGGCCTGGGCGCTGGTGCTGGCGGCGGCCTGCCATGCCGACACGCCGCAACAGGCCGCTCCAGCCCGCGACGAGCGACCCAACTTCTTGCTCATCGACATCGACTCCCTGCGGGCCGACCAGCTGCACGCCTCCCACCTGGGTGAGCCCATCGCGCCCCGCCTGAGCTCCCTGGCCGAGCAGGGCGCGCAGTTCCAGAACATGTTCAGCCAGTCCAGCTGGACCATGCCCAGCCTGGCCAGCCTGCTCACCGGTCGCTACCCCCCCTCCTTCACCAGCGCCAACCCTCGAGACGAACGCATCGGCGACCTGGGGCTGGTCCTGCCCGAGCTGCTCGGGATGTACGGCTACCACAGCGCGGTGGCCTATGGCGACACGGTGGCCGTGGCGCTGCCCGCCTTCTCCAGGGGCTTCGATCAGCGCCTGACCCACGCGCCCAGCAGCCAGCCCGACTTCTACCAGCAGCCGCTGATCGGCTACCTCGCCTCCGAGCCCGGAGAGCCGTTTCTGCTGATGGTCCACAACATGGATCTGCACCGGCCGGTGCCGCCGCCCCCCGCGGAGATGATCCGGCGTCACGTGCCCGACGGCCCCATGCCTCCCTGCACCAGCCTCAACGAGACCTACAAGCGCAGCCGCCAGCGGCTGGGAGAGGCCGCCGCCCGCAGCCGCACCCTGGGCTGCCACCGCGCGGCGCTGGCCAGCTACGACCGCGTGGTGGGCGCCGTGCTCGACGAGCTGCAGCGCAGCGGGCTGCGGCGGCGCACCGTGATCCTGGTCACCTCGGATCACGGCGAGGAGTTCTTCGAGCACGGCGAGCTCGGGCATGGCGAGCTGCAGTTCGACAGTGTCCTGCGCGTGCCGCTGGTGATCTCCGATCCCGAGCTGCCGGAGCCGCAGCTCGTCACCGAGCGGGTGCAGACGGTGGACCTGCTGCCCACCATCCTGGAGCGGGCCGCTGTCCCGCCACCCCATGACCTGGTGGGCTCCTCGCTGCTCCCCCTGCTGGGGCTGTCCCAGGGCAGCTACCAGGAACGCGATCTGTTCAGCTTCGCCAACGCCTCCACCGCCGCCCTGCGCACCTCCACCCACAAGCTGCACCACCAGGTCCGCGCCGGCACCCTGGAGCGAGAGCTGTACGACCTCCGCAGCGATCCGGGCGAGCTGGAGGACATCTTCCACCAGCAGCCCGAGCTGGCCCAGGAGCTGAGCGAACGGCTCGAGCGCTTCATCCAGGAGCGGGAGCTGGAGGGCGCCGCGCGCCCCAAGGAACCAGGCAGCGAGGCCTTCGAGCGCCAGCTCAAGGAGCGCGGCTACTGGGAGCTGGTCCGGGAGCCCTAGCCCGACTTGCGCCCCAGCGGACACGATCCCGCGCTCACAATTTTGAACCCCGGATCGCGTCCGCAATTCCGGACATGATCGCCAACTCAACCGGTTGAACCTCGGATCACGTCCGCATTTCCGGACATGATCGACCACTCAACTTCTTGAACAGCCGATCGCGTCCGGCCACCATCCCACTACCGTTCGGTCCATCCCACTACCGTTCGGTCCATCCCACTACCGTACGGTCCACCGCCTGCGGCGGCGGCGGCTGCGTATGGTCGCTACGACATGAACCCGCGGCGAGCCCGCCGCCTCTCGCTCGAGCACCGCCAGGAGCGAGCGGCGGGTCTCGGCTCATCCGGGGCTGGGCAGGCTCAGCCGGAAGCAGGTGGCGCCAGGCTGGCTGCTGACCGTCACCTCGCCGCCGTGGCTGTGGGCGATGGCGCGCACCATGGCCAGGCCCAGGCCAGCCCGCCCCGACGCGCGCCCGGTCGTAAAAAAGCGATCGAAGACCATGTCAAGGTTGGCGGCGGAGATCCCCGGCCCGTCGTCGTGCACCTGGAGCACCGTGAACACCGGCTCCTGGAGCACCACCAGGCGCACGCCCACCCGCGGGCCGCCGTGGTGCAGGGCGTTGTCGAGCAGGTTGCCCAGCGCCACCCGCAGCTGGGTGGCGTCGCCCAGCACGGTGCCGGCCCGGCCCTGCAGCTGCACCTGCGGGTAGCCCTGCAGCAGGCTGTCGAGCAGCGCCTGCAGCGCCACCGGCTGCAGCTGTCGGCCTTCCTCGGCCCGGGCCAGGGCCAACAGGCCCGACACCAGCCGCTCCATGCGCTCGAGATCCGCCAGGGCGTTCACCAGGAAGCGCTCCCGCTGGGCGGGGTCCATCTCCGGCTCATCCTTGAGCAGCTCCACCACCCCGCGCAGGGCGGTGATCGGGGTCTTGAACTCGTGGGAGACATTGCCGGCGAACTCGCTGATGTAGCCCAGCCGCTGCTGCAGCCGCTCGGTCATCTGGGCGAGGTCCTGGGACAGCTCGCCCACCTCGGCCACGTGGCTGCGCCCGGGCCGGGACAGCTCGTCCACCGCGCTGAGGGAGCCGTCGCGGATCCGGTGGCTGGCCTGGGACAGGGCGCGCAGCGAGCGGCTCAGGACGTGAGCCGAGGCCAGGGACAGGGCGATGGTGGCCAGCAGCGACAGCCCCACCGACAGCAGCAGGGGCCAGCCCACCACCCACATGGAGCGCAGCGCCCGGGCCGGGGCCTGGGACACGCGCACCGCGCCGATGACGCGATCCTCCCAGACCACCGGCACCGCCACGAAGACCCGCGCAAGCCCCTGGCACTCCTCGGCCTGGCAGCCGTGGGGCCGGCGGCGCACGCTGTAGGCCCGCTCGCCGCCCAGGGCCCGGGCCACCTCGGCCCGGTCCATCAGGTGGTCGGGCTGATCGCGGGGGGGCGTGCCCAGCACCACCCGGGCCTCGGGATCCACCAGCTCGATGCGGGTGCCGGAGTCCTCCTCGATGAGGCCGATGGCCTGGGACAGCAGGTGGAGTGCGTCGGGATCGTCCCGCTCCAGCAGCGGCGCCACCAGGTGGGCGATGGCGCGGCTCTGGTGGGTGAGGTGGCCGCGGGTGACCAGCTCCAGCTCGCGGGCCAGGGCCCCGGTGACCACCAGCGCCAGCACCGGCAGCACCAGCACCGCCAGGTGGGAGAAGCTCATCCAGGCCCGCAGGGGCAGCGAGGGCAGCCGAGACGCCATGGGTGCCGTTAGCCCCTGGGGAGGCGGACGCCCAACATCTCCTCGAGACGCGGATCCTCTTCCACCGCCGAGACGTGCGGCGGGCTCATGCCTGTGCAGCGGGCCGGGAGAGGTCGGGCCCCAGAGTGGACAGCTCCTCGATGGCCCGGGCGCGGGCGTGCAGCTGCACCAGGCGCTCCTGCACTGCCACCGCCGCCTCGTCGCTGATCTCCGACAGGGCCAGCAGGCCCACCTGGATGCGCAGGCGGTGCACGCCACCCAGCACCTCGTCGAGCTCTCCCGCGGCGCGATCCCGGGCCCGCTTCAAGGTGGCCAGGTCCTCGGCCACGGTGGCCCCTTCAGCGCTGGTGGGGCGCAGATCCGCCAGGATGCGATCCGCCAGCGCGAGGCGCGTGTCGGCGCTGTCCAGGGCGCGGCGGAGGTTGCCCAGCTCGCCACTCCAGCTCAGCGCCACCCCCTGCTCCTTCTGCTGCGCCAGCAGATCCTCCAGGGCCTCGAAGGCCCGCCGGATGGCGCCGGCCCTGGGGCCGCCAACAGGAGCCGGCTCCGGGGTGGCGCCCAGCAGGCCCAGCAGCAGAGGCCAGGCCGCCAGCGCCGAGACGCAGGTGCCCCGGGGGTGGCCCGAGCGGTGCAGCCAGAGGGCCACCGCCAGCCCGAGCCCCAGGTAGACCCCGGCGGCCCCGGCCCAGCTGGGGGCCTGGGCCCAGCTCAAAGCTCCGTCCTCAGCGGCGCCGCGAGCTCGCGCGCGGCGCAGTCACGGGGTGTGCCGTTGGGCGCCACCGGCACGTCGCCGCGCAGGCGGTTGGCCAGGCCCATGAACACATCCCCCGAGCGCGGACAGAGCACCGTGAGCTGGGCACCCGGCGTGACCACGAAGGGTCGCAGGATCCAGCCGGTCTGGGCCATCACCAGGCCCAGCAGCGCCACCGTGGCCACCGTGGGTCCGAAGCGCAGCCGGCCCTGGGGCGACAGGGCCCGGGCCACCGTGACCAGCCCGGGCAGGCCCACCAGGCTCAGGCCGCCCGCCAGCATCAGGATGGCCAGCACGTAGGGCGGATCGAGGGAGTAGATCAGCCAGTACAGCGGCACCAGCGCGGTGGACAGCAGCGCTACGCGGGCGCAGCCCACCAGGGTGGCCAGCCCCGCCCGCCAGACCGACACCGGCCGCCCTTCTCGCGCGTGCAGCATGCGCAGGGCGGGCAGGCTCACCACCGCGGCCAGCAGCAGCACCAGGGGCAGCTTCACCGCGGCGTACAGCAGCTGCCACTCACCGTCGTAGGACCCCACCGTGGCGCCGAACAGGCCGGCGCCCATCACCAGCAGCGTCAGCAGCGGCGCCACCACCGCGCCAGCCTGGGCCGGCTGATCGAAGCGGTTCACCAGGTCGTCCGGGCGCGTGAGTACGTCCACGCCCACCGAGAGCAGGTTCGGGGAATGCATCACTCCTCCAGGGTTCATGCGAAGTGCCTCAGCCACAGGACGGCCATCCAGGTCAGGCGGGCCCCCACCAGGGCGGTGAGCAGGGTCCAGGCCCACAGCAGCAGGCCGAAGGCGCCCCTGCCCCCGCCCGCCGCGTGCTCCACCTGCCGCAGCCGTCGACGGGCCGCGCTCAAGCCCAGCCAGCCGGCCAGCGCCAGCGCGCCGAAGAGCAGCTTGGTGCCCATCATGCTCGTCAGGGCAAAGAACAGCACCACCGCGGCGAGCCCGCCAGCCAGCCGGCCGGCCTCCATCCAGGCCTCGCACAGGGCGCGCAGCAGCCCGGCGGGCGTAGCCGCGCGACCCTGGTACTGGTGCAGCACCAGAAGCGCCGGCGCGCCGATGATGCCGGGCAGCACCGCCAGGCCCAGCACCACCAGGGGCAGCACCAGGCTGGCCTGCACGCTGGCCCGGCCCGCCGAGCCCGCCAGGCCCAGCAGCAGGAAGCCGGCGGCAGCCTGCAGCACCACACCCAGGCGCGGGGAGGGCAGCGGGATCCAGGCGGCGGCGGGCTGCCGCTGCGCCCTGGGGGGCGACGCGAGCTCTGCCAGCGGGGGATCGAGGTCCAAGGGTCGCGAGGATCTCGCGGGCGGTGGCGGCGGGCTGCGGCGTTCCGCGGGTGATCGGGGAGCTTGCACGGGGCCTCCTGCGCTCGGTGCCCGTCCACCATCACGCGCGCCTGTGCATCGCCCAAGGCGGGCCTGTGCCCGGCCTCCGCAGACTGTGTGCAGAGCCTGTGCAGCCAGCGGCGCCGGCGCTCGCCCTACTCTTCTTCTTCGATTGGGGGCAGCTCCATGCCCAGGCCGGTCATGCTCTCTTCGGTGGTCTCGAGGCGCCCCAGGTCGCTGCCGTAGGGGGCGAAGGGCTCGTTCACCTCGTTCATCAGGTCGTCGTCGTCCACGTCCAGGGCGGACCACAGGTACACGATGGACTCGGCCGGGGCCATCAGGCTGTAGGAGATGTACTCCGCGCCCACCAGCTCCTCGGGCTCCCACAGGTCGTAGTCGTAGGCCTCCTTGAGCTCCTCCACGTCCAGCTCACCGTTCGGCGTGTACTTGTAGGCCGCGACGAAGAGCCTGGTGTCCGGATGCGCGGCCAACACATCGTCGAAGCTGCCCTCCTCCATGGTGATCCTGCCGCCCAGGCGCACGAAGGGCACGATGTCGATGCCCGCTCCCTCCACCGGGATGAGCATGGTCTGATCGAGCACCGAGGTCTCGCCGAAGGTGATGGTTCCCTGGGGATTGTAGTCGTCGTCCACGGGCTCGCCCCAGATATCGGCGGGATCGTAGAGCATGTTGCCGTTGCTGTCCCACACGCCCTGCGCGGCGTAGGTGCCGGTGTCGGGGCAGCGCGAATAGTCCCAGACCCCCTCAGCCCCGCCAGGGCCGCCGACGACGGCCAGGTCGTACTTGATCCACCAGGGTTCGGCCGTGCCGGGGTAGTAGAGGATGGTGCCCACGTCGGCCCCGGTGCCGCTGTAGGGCACATCCACCAGCAGGTCGCCCCCTACGGTGACCTGGGTGGCGCACTCGCCGTAGCCACCGCCGTGGCCCCCGCCGCCGCCGCCGCCGCCGCCGCCGCCGCCGCCGCCGCCGCCGCCGCCCCAGCCACCGTAGAGCCACTGGCCGCCGTTCCAGTACCAGCCGCAGCCGTAGCCCCAGGAGGTGGGGCAGTCGGGACAGTCGCCGTAGCCGTAGCCGCTGTCCTCGGCGGTGGCACAGGCGCACCAGTACCAGGTGAGGATCTCGATGTCGGCGTCGTCGTAGACCTCGCCTTCCCGCAGGATGATGGGATCGCCGTAGATGCCCACCGGGTCGGCGGGGCTGATGTACCGGTCGCTCCACTTGTCCAGCGCCGCGTAGACGTAGACCTCGTCGGCCTCGTCGGCGTCCACGGCGATGGAGTAGGTGTTGTAGCTGCGATCGGTGCTGGGCAGGGTGATCACATCGTCGCCGAGGTAGGTCTCCTCGCCCGTCTCCTCGTCGGTGGTGTAGGCCGTGACGAAGATGGCACCGTACGGGAACTCGGTGCCGAAGCAGGAGTCTTCCCAGGGGATGATGACCACGTCGTCGTTGTCATCGGTGGTGAACAGGGTGACCGCGATGGTGCCCCGGATGGAGCCGTGGGAACCGATGGGCCCCGTGTCGCCGGTCTCGGTGGCCGCGGGGGGCCCGGAGTCGGCCTCGCTGTCCACCGTCACCGGCGCGCTGTCGAGCGCCAGGCCCTTGTCCTTGAGACATGTGTCGAGACAACCCGGCAGGACGAGGAGAATCGCCGCGCTGCGCAGGGTGGGCGTGATGTCCAGGTGCATGCGAGCCTCCAGGCTGGAGCCGGGCTTCAAGAGATGCGGACCAGACCCGAGGCGGACCGGTCAGCAGGCGCGAGAGAGCATTCCATGACCTGAGTATCGGCAGCTCTCGCCAGCAGTTGAGCGCCGAGAGCGCCGAGCGCCGAGAGCAGCTCCTGCGACCCTGGCCCAGGTCGCCCTATCCGCGGATGCACGAGCACCAGGTCTGTCCAGGTTGCCCGTAGGACCGGACCACGACCCATGCCCCTCGATCCGCACCACCGACCCCACCTGTCCCCGCCAATACGCACCACTCAGAGGCGAAATGCCCGAAGGCGGCAGGCCGGCGACGGTACAACCAGCATTTTCGGCGACAGCCGCGCTCCGCACACCGCCTGCAGCGCCAAGCTGCTGCGGATCGCGGGGCGCAGGTACCTCGTGCGGTGCAGATCCCGGGGCACAGGGCTGCCGGGAGCAGGCGGCCGCCACCCCGGGCTCTGCCGGTGGTCCTGGGCTAAGTGCCGGTGGTCCCGCGGACCGCCGCGAGGACCGGAACCGCCTCGGAGCAGAGCTTCCATGCGCCCCAAGCCCTTCCGCATCGTGCACCTGTCGGATCTGCACCTGACGGCCTCAGACAGCACCTCCCGCAGCGAGCCGCGCCTGTACGGCAAGCTCAAGGGGATGAACGCGGCCTTCCGGTGCCTCACCCGATCCGCGGCCGTCCAGCGAGCCGACCAGCTCGTGGTCACCGGCGATGTCACCGACCGGGGGGAGAAACGCGCCTGGCGTGTGTTCTGGGAGGCGATCGACCGGGCGGGGCTGCTCGAGCGCACGCTGGTGATCCCCGGCAACCACGACCTCTGCTGCCTGGGCCTGAGGGCCCCCGACCGCGACCGCGTGGCCCGCGACCTGGCCAAGGCCAGGCGGGGTCTGGCTCTGGGGGGCCAGGCCGCCCGGCAGCCCTGGGCCCAGGTCATCGATCCGCGGATCGTCGTCTTCGGACTGGACTCCAACAACACAGGCAACCTCAGCGGCATCAGCAACGCGGCGGGCCGCCTTGACTACGGCGACCTGGCGGCGCTCGCGCGCCTGATGGCCACCTACAGCGCTGTGCCCGTCAAGATCGTGCTCATGCACCACAGCCCCAACATCCCGCGGGGAGCCACCGAGGCGCAGCGCGAGCTGCCGGTCACCGGCAACCTCGGCAGGCTGGCGCGCGGGGTCCCGGAGGACCAGCGCCGGGCCCTCCGCCTGCTCTGCATCGCCCACCGGGTACGCCTGGTCCTGCACGGACACCTGCACCGGGCCGAGGATCGCCGGGTGGACGGCGTGCGCATGGTGGGCGTCGGGGCCAGCACCGAACCCCAGAGCGACGACAGCGGCGCGCGCTTCTACGAGCTCGCCACCTACAGCGTTCAGGGTGCGGGTGGTCGCATCATCCGGCGGCGCACCCGGGTGCCGGTGCCGTCGTAGGGCGGGGAGTCACAACGCCAGCACCGCACCCGCTGGCAGCCCCTGTACCAGGCAGCGATCCCCGGTGGCCAGCCTCCAGCGGCGGTGCAGGGCGTGGGCGGCCAGCAGCCGGTCGAAGGGATCGCGGGCCCAGCCCAGAGCCAGCGCGGAACGGAACAATGCCGCCGAGGACGGGCTGTCCAACAGCCAGCGCTGGTCCTCGGCCAGGTCCACCACACCGGAGCCGGGCACCTCGCCCAGGCGGCCCGCCTCCACCAAGCAGACGACCGGGATGTGACACTGCAGGCGGAGCTAGGCCTCGGCGGTGGCGCCCTGCGCCGGCTTGACCAGGCCGGTGGCGCCCAGCACGGCCTGGTGCAGCTCTTCGGCCAGGGCGTCATCCTCCAGGATCGCCGCCCGGGCCGACTCGCGGCCCTGGCCCAGGCTGCGCTCGCCCAGGGAGTACCAGGCGCCATTGCGGGTCACGATACTGTGTGCGCTGGCCTGGTCGATGAGCTCGCCCGCCTGGCAGATGCCGCGGCCGTACACCAGGTCGGCCTCCACCTGGCGGAAGGGGGGCGCCAGCTTGTTCTTCACCACCCGGATGCGCGTGCGGTTGCCGATGGTCTTCTCGCCGTGCTTGAGCGCGGCGATGCGGCGGATGTCCACCCGCACCGAGGCGAAGTAGCGCAGCGCGCGCCCACCGGAGGTGGTCTCGTTGGAGCCGAAGGTGACGCCGATCTTGTGGCGCACCTGGTTGATGAACAGCAGGATGGCGTTGGAGCGCGACACGCAGGTGGCCAGCTTGCGCATGGCCTTGGACATCAGCCGCGCCTGCAGGCCCACCTGTACGTCGGTCATGGCGCCGTCCAGCTCCGCCTGGGGCACCAGGGCCGCCACGGAGTCCACCACCACCAGCTCCACGGCGCCGGAGCGCACCAGCAGCTCGGCGATCTCCAGCGCCTGCTCACCGCTGTCGGGCTGGGCCACCAGCAGCTGGTCCACCTGCACGCCCAGGGCCCCGGCGTAGCTGGGATCCAGGGCGTGCTCGGCGTCGATGAAGGCCGCCACGCCACCAGCGGCCTGCACGCTGGCGATGGCGTGCAGGGCCAGGGTGGTCTTGCCGCTGGCCTCCGGGCCGTAGATCTCCACCAGGCGGCCGCGGGGGTAGCCGCCGCAGCCCAGGGCGAGATCCAGGCCCAGGGAGCCCGATGACACGGTCTCCACCGCCAGGGAGTTGTCGCCGTCCATGCGCATGATGGCGCCCTTGCCGTAGGCACGCTCGATGCTCTTGAAGGCCGCGTCGAGGGCTTCGAGGCGGCGGGGGTCGTCGATGTCGAGGTTCATGGTCTTCTCCGTCGGGTCAGGTTGGGGGATGGGTGGTCATCGCGCCCTCGCCGCACATGGACGCGATCCTGCCGGGCCGAATCTGCCGGGATCGAGGCGTCGAGCGTGACGAGGAAGCGCTGGCCGATTCGCGCCCCTGGGGGGGCAGGAAGCTTGAAGTCGAGGGGCGGCGTGCCCAAGCCCAGGCGCAGCCCACCGGCGTCCAGGCGCCACGGGCCCTGGGGATGCGACCAGGCGCGCAGCACCACGATCTGGCCCTCCTGGGGAGAGCCTTCGAACAGGGCCAGGGGCAGATCGCGGCAGCTGCGGTCGGGCCACTCCACCAGAGCCCAGCTGCCCTCCACCCGGTCCACCACGCCCGGCACCTCCAGGGCCGCCAGGCCCAGCACCAGCAGCAGGGCTCTCATGAGCTGGCCGCATCCACCAGCACCGGTGCCAGCGCCGGAAGCGGCGGCAGGGCCGCGAGGCGGGGATCGTCCGCCTGCTCCCAGGCCCGATACTGCAGCGCCTCGGCCAGGTGGTGGCGCTCAACGCTGGAGACGTCCTCCAGGTCGGCGATGGTGCGCGCCACCTTCAGCAGCCGGGCGTGGGCCCGACCCGAGAGGGAGTGGGCCTCCACGCTGGCGCGCAACAGGTCCAGGGCCGCGGGTTCAGCGCAGGCCGCCAGCCGCACCTGGTCCCCCTGCAGGTCGGCGTTGCAGCGAAGCAGCTCCGAGCCGTAGCGCTCCACCTGGATGGCCCGCGCGGCCACCACGCGCCGCCGCACCGCCAGGGAGCTCTCGCCTGGCTCGAAGTCCACCAGGTCCTCTGCGGAGACCGGCGACAGCTCCACGTGCATGTCGATGCGGTCCAGCAGCGGACCGCTCATGCGCGACAGGTAGCGCTGCACCAGGGTCTCGCTGCAGCCGCAGCCCCGCCTGGGGTGGCCGCGGAAGCCGCAGGGGCAGGGGTTGGAGGCCGCCACCAGGGAGAACGCCGCCGGGAAGCGCACCGTGCCCGCGGCTCGGCTGAGCGTGACCGAGCGATCCTCCAGCGGCCCGCGCAGCAGCTCCAGCACGTTGCGCTGGAACTCCGCCAGCTCGTCCAGGAACAGCACCCCGCGATGCGCGAGACACACCTCACCCGGCCGCAGCTTCGCCGAACCCAGCATGCCCGCCGAGGTGATGCTGTGGTGGGGGGCCCGGAAGGGACGCTCGGACATCAGCCCCGCGCCCGGGGGCCGCAGCCCCGCCACGCTGTGGATGCGCGTCGCGTCCACCGCCTCTTCGAAGGTCATGCGAGGGAGGATGGTGGGCATGCGGGCGGCGAGCATGGTCTTCCCGCAGCCCGGCGGGCCCACCAACAGCAGGTTGTGCCCCCCCGCCGCGGCGATCTCCAGGGCCCTGCGCGCCAGGAACTGTCCGCGCACCTCGGACAGATCGCGACAGAAGCGCTCCGGCTCGCGCCGCGGGGGCTCGGGCTCCGGCAGCGGAGCCCTGCCCGCCAGGTGGTCCAACACACCGCCGAGATCTCTGGCTGCGCGTACACACAGGCCCTCCACCAACGCCGCCTCCGGCGCGCAATCGGCTGGCAGGATCAGCTCGCGGGCGCCTTCACTGCGGGCCATCATGGCCAGCGACAGGCCCCCGCGCACCGGCCGCAGCGCCCCGCTCAGCGACAGCTCCCCGGCCAGCACCCTGCCCTCCAGCGAATCGGCCGGGACCAGATCCGCCGCCGCGAGCACGCCCACGGCGATGGGCAGGTCGAAGGCCGTGCCCTCCTTGCGCAGGTCCGCCGGCGCCAGGTTGACCACCACGCGCTTCCGGGGCCACTCGATCTCCTGGGCCGCCACGGCGCTGCGCACCCGCTCCGCCGCCTCCCGCACCGAGCTGGCCGCCAGCCCCACGATCTGGACCGAGGGCAGCCGATGCAGCAGATCCACCTCCACCCACACGGGGATCGCGTCCACACCCACCACCGAACCACTCTTGACCATGACCGACATGAACACCTCCAGGCTGTGCGCCACAGCCCAAAGCAAACCCCGTGCCAGGATCGCGATCCCGTCGTACACGGCCTGTTCGTCGGTGGAGTTCGACGATCGTCGAAGGGGTGTCGGACGTTTTCGACGCTCTTCGACGCTTCAGGGCCCGGGGCGTGACAGACCGGCGGGCCAGGCCGCATATGTGTCATGCAGGCCGGAGCCCGGGCAGGAGGTGCCCAGCAGGAGCCCCCGCGCGCGGGGTCGTCGGCCGGATGGCACCGCGCGTCAGTAGTAGCCGTGCCAGGAGACCGGATAGGCCTGCAGCGGGCGGTTCCAGGTGGTGGAGTAGTAGTCGCCGTAGCCGGGCAGCTCCCCTCCGTCGTGCCACCACTCCGTCGCGTCCGACACCAGGTACTGGCCGAGCCAGCTGCCGGACCCCTGGTCGCTGGTGAGATAATCTCGCTGGTGGCTGAACCCGAGCCTGGCCGCGGGGAAGGCGGTGACGGGGCATGAGCCGTACCAGCGCAGCGAGCCGGCGCCCGTCTCCGGCTGGAAGAGGAAGACGTAGTCACCGGCGCCCGCGACGTAGCCCGAGTCGTAGAGCAGGCCCGCCTAGGTCGGGGCGCCGGTGATGGTCTGGGCGGCCGCGGCCCAGATCGAGCCCGAGCAGGAGAAGCCGCTGGCGGAGCTGTCATCGGGGTAGGCGCTGAGCTCGACCGCGCCCATGATCACGGCGATGGCCCCGTACTCCATGACGCTCTCCACCGCCGGACCGGTGATCAGGCTCGCCAGCTCCATGTCTGCCACCAGCGACAGAGTGTACCCGGCGGGGCAATCCTCGCTGCCCAGGCACTCGTCGTCTTCGCAGTCCACCAGGCCATCCCCGTCGTTGTCGACGCCGTCGCCGCAGTCCTCGACACAGGAATCGACGCAGTCGTCGTCTTCGCAGTCCGCCAGGCCATCCCCGTCGTTGTCGACACCGTCGCCGCAGTCCTCGGTGGTGTCGGTGTCGGTGTCGGTGTCGGTGTCGGTGTCGGGGTCGGTGTCGGTGTCG
>CAZEJJ010000064.1:0-37132 GCA_964512185.1 uncultured Enterobacterales bacterium
GGTTCTGCGCAGTAGCGACCGGCGGAGGCGTGTTTTCAACGCGTACGCAGTGACGCTGACAGTCGGGCGCTGCAAGCAGGACGCGTCGCAGTAAACACTGGTGGGTCGCAGTAGACATGAGCTTTCCCGAGGGCTCCTTAGTCCCGCCCTGTCTTGAAGGTCAGCCGGAAGTCCTCGTAGCGCTGGCCATTGACCGGCGGGGGCACGAAGCGCATGGCGCCGGCCTGTGCCAGGTACTCTTCTACCGCCTCGCGGTACAGGCGCTCGCGCACCACCCGGGGGTTCTTGCGGTACTCCTGGTAGACCTGCCGGTACACGTCGGCGTCACCGCGGGCCTGGGCCAGCAGCGAGCTGGCGTAGCCCTCGGCTTCGCGCAGGGCCTGGTTGCTGGCGGCCTGGGCCAGGGGCACCTCTTCTTCGCGCAGCTTGCGGGCTTCCTTGATCTGGGTCTCCATGTCGATGAACGCGTTCTGCACCTTCTTGAACTCGTCCAACACCTGGCGCGGCGGCGTGAGATCGGTGATCTCCAGGGAGACCAGCGCGATGCCCGCGTTGGAGGCGTCCAGACGCTGCTGGGCGCGCTGCACCACCGTGAGCACGAACTGGGCCCGGCCTTCGGACAGCACGCTGTCCACTTCTACCTCGCCCATGGTGCGCACCGTGGCCGCCATCACCGCGTCGCGCAGCAGCTCTCGCGGCATGGCCTGGTGCAGGACGTAGGCCACCGGGTCGTGCACCTGGTAGCGGGCCACCATGTCCACCTGCACGATGTTGTGGTCGCCCGTGAGCGCGTAGCCTTCCAGCAGCGGATCCACCGTCTTGCGCCGCGAGCGGCTGGCCAGGTCGTCGCCCGGACGGCGGTAGTGCAGCTCGTAGATCTCCAGCTCGTAGACCTTGCGCACCTTCACCCGCACCACCTCGTCCAGAGGTCTGGGCAGGGCCAGGTGCAGACCGGGCTGCCACACGGCGGTGGCGGCGCTGCCGCCCGCCAGGCGCCCGAGACGCAGGACCACCGCCACCTCGTCGGACTTCACCACCGTGATGCCCGACAACAGGTACGCCGCGATCAGCGCCCCCACGGCCCAGCGCAGGTAGCTGAAGCCCAGCTCCAGGGAGCGCACCAGGGGCCCCGAGAAGCGCCCCAGCTCGCTGGTGGTGCGCTGGCTCACCGGCTGCCCCCCTGCGCGTCCTTGAGCACGTCGAAGGGCGCCGTGTCGGTGCGCAGCACCACCGTGCTGGTCTTGCCCAGCACCTTGCCCACCGTCTCCAGGGAGCGCATGAAGCGGAAGAAGCTGGGATCAAGGCTGTGGGCGTCGGCGTAGATGCGCGCCGCCTCGGCCTCGGCCTCGCCGCGGATGGCGGCCGCCTGCTCCTTGGCTTCGGCGCGGATGCGGGCCACCTCCAGGTCCGTCTCGGCGCGGATCTTGGCGGCCTCGCGCTCACCCTCGGCGCGGAAGCGGGCCGCGTACTGCTTGCGCTCGGCGCGCATCTGCTCGAACACGTAGCGGGTGTTGCCCTCGGGCAGGGACAGGCGCTTGAAGCCCACCTCTTCGATGGCCACGCCGTACTTCTCGCTGGCCTTGGCGGAGACCTCAGCCAAGATTGCGGCTTCGATCTCGTCCACCGCCAGATCGCCCTCGACCGTGGAGACCAGGGCGCTCAGGTTGTAGCCGCCCAGCACGCTGATCTTGGCGTTGGTCACCAGGCCGTCCAGCTTTGAGTCGGCGGCCTCGACGCTGCCCAGGGACTGGTAGAAGCGCAGCGGATCATCCACTCGCCACAGCAGGTAGCTCAGCAAGATCACGTTCTTCTTGTCGCGGGTGAGCATCTCGCTGTGGCGTGTGTTCAGCACGCGGGAGCGGGCATCCAGCAGCACCACCCGGTCGATGGGCCAGGGCACCTTGGCGTGCAGCCCGGCTTCCTGGGCCACATCCACCGGCCTCCCCAGGCGCAGGCGGATGGCCACCTGGCCCTCGCGCAGCTGCCAGCTGAAGGCGAAGAACAGGATGACCAGCACCGCGGCCGACCCGAAGAGATAGCGGAGGGTGTTGCGGTTCATGGGGGCACCTCGGGGGCGGTCACGGAGACTACTCCACCAGCCACAGAGCTCCGCCGTCGCGCTCGATGCGGTCGTCGAGCACGGTGAAGCGGCGGTCCTTCAGGGCCTCCTCGAGGGACTCGAGGCGGCTGCGGAAGCGGTAGAGGCTGGGGGAGGCCCGGTACTGGGCTTCCAGGGTGCGGAAGGCGATGGCCTCACCGCGGGCCTCGGCCAGGCGGGTGGCCTGCTCGGCCAGGGCGCGATTCTGGATGCGCACGGCCTCGGCCTCGGCCTTGGGCAAGGCGCCCATGCGGTAGGCCTGGGCCTGCATCACGTAGGTGACCTTGTCGATCTGGGCGCTGACCACGGACTGGTAGTCGGCGGCCACCGCCACGGGCGGGTGCAGGCCGCGCAGGCTGAAGGCCACCACCTCGATGCCCAGGTCGTGTCGGTCAGCCTCGGCCTGCACATCGGTGGCCACCTGCTGGGAGAATGCGGCGACGTTCTCGCTCAGCACCTGGTCCAGCGAGCGGTCGGTGGTGAGGTCCATGAGCACCCGGTAGGCCAGGGTGTCCAGGGCCTCCACGGGGTTCTGCACCCCGTACAGCCACTCGTGGATGTCCCCCACCCGGTAGTGCAATTCGCCGTTGACTGTCACCAGGTCGCGGCCGTTGCCCAGCAGCAGGTTGTATTCCTCGGCCGCGTGGTACTGGGTCCACAGCGCGGCGGCCCCGGCCTTGGCCTCCACGTAGCCGATGGGCATGTCGCGCACGCGGTGCACGTCCACCCGTCGCACGCGATCCATGGGCCAGGGGAAGCCGATCTTGAGCCCAGGCCCCAGCGGCTCGGCGCTCAGGGGGCGGCCGAAGCGCTCGCGCACGGCCTGCTGCGAAGGCCCCACCACGGTGACGCAGCTGAGCAGCCAGGCCAGGGCGGCGAGGCCCGCCAGCATCGGCACCAGGGCCCGGCGCAGGAAGAGCAGCGCCCAGGAGGAGCGCACCGCGACCCCCGAGCTGCGCTCCAGCGCCAGGAACAGGCTGGTGATGGGGTTGAAGGCCGATCCGAGCAGGCGAGCGGTGAACAGGTCGGCACCGAAGGAGCCGTTGGCGGGACGCCTGAAGCCCGGGGCCACCAGCCCGCGCAGGGCCAGCTCGAGGCCCAGCAGGATGCCCAGGGCCGCCAGCAGGGTGCTGAACTGGGTCTCCCAGCTGTGGCGCCCCAGGCTGCGGGCCACCAGGGCCAGCACACCCACCAGGCTCATCCAGGTGGTCACCCGGAACATGGCCGCCAGCCCGCGGGCGTCGGGCAGCTGCTCCAGGGGTGTGGCCTCGAAGTAACGCACCAGCACCAGCGCCCCGAAGCAGAGCAGCAGCAGCACCGCGGCGATGCCCAGGGCGACACCCTGAGTGGCGCTGCACTCCTGGGGTGGCAGCAGCACCAGGAGCAGGCCACCGGCGCTCACCGTCAGGCCGCCCGCGAGGCGCAGCGTGGCCATGGAGGGCGAACGCGTGGTGGGAGCCGGAGGTTCCTCGCCCTCTGCGGGCTCGGCCGGTTGCAGGGCCCGGCTGCGCAGGGTCAGGGAGCGGCGCACGCCCAGCAGCAGCCAGAAGACCAGCAGCCAGGGCAGGATCGCGGCCAGGGTGACGGTGGAGCGCAGCAGCACGCCCGCGCTGCCGAGGCCCAGCACCACCAGCAGCGTCAGCAGGGGCAGCAGCAGCCCGCTGACCTGCCGATGGCCCGAGAGCTGGTCGGGATTGCCCGTCATCGATCCGATCCTCACCTGGCGGGCCTGCCCTTTACCCCGGCTCTGGCGAGACGGCATGTCTCTCCTCGCGACAAGGCTGGTTCCTCCCACCCGCCGTCCAGGTATGATGGCTCGGAGCCGACCTGACCCTGGGAGAGCCATGACCCCTGCCAGCCTCGTGGTGTCCGGCCTGGTCCTGAGCGCGCAGGTCATCCACACACCCCAGCTGCTGCCCGCCACCCAGGTCACCCTGCTGCAGAGCGACGGCCAGGCCGTCACCTTCCACCTGCCCGGCGCCAACGGGGGGCCCCCCGCCGCGGTGCTGGGCACCCCCCGCGTGGAGCCGGGCCAGTCCCTGACCGTGGAGCTGGTGGCGACCAGCATGGGCTGGGTGGCGCGCGACCACGGCGCCGACACGCTCGGCGGCGACGGCTGGCGACCCATCTGGGGCCTGAACGGCAACCACCTGCCCGACGAGCTGCTGCCCTGGCCCATGGCCATCAACGACGGCGGCATCGCCGACATCGGGCTCGAGCGCAGCGAAGAGATCATGCAGGACGCGCTGGATCAGTGGTCCAGCCTGGCCTGCTCCAGCTTCGCCTTCGACTACGCCGGCGCTACAGAGCTGGGGGTCGATGACGACGGGGTCAACGTGCTGGCCTGGGAGAGCGACAGCTGGGAGTGGGATCCCCAGGCCGCCGCCATGTCCGTGGTGCGCTTCGACTTCACCGGCGAGGTCCCCGTGGTGCGCGAGACCGACATCCTCTTCAACGCCGTAGACTGGGACTGGGTGGACGAGCCCGGCGACGCCACCGCCAGCCCGCCCAGGCTCCACGCCGGCTCGGTGGTGGCCCACGAGCTGGGGCACTCCACCGGCATGGACCACGAGTACGTCTACGTCACCTCCACCATGTTCTACGGCTACTACGGTGGTGACTGGATGGCGACGCTCTCGGGCGACGATCACCGCGGGCTCTGCGAGAACTACCCATCGGGCAGCGAAGGCTGCGCGGAAGACGCCGACTGCCAGGATCTCGACAGCTCCGAGCGCCACTGCGTGGAGATCGACGGCCTGCACGTCTGCGACGAGGTCCGCGATCCGCCCGGCAGCCCGTGTTTCCTGGACGACTTCAACTGCGCCGAGGTCTGCGTCTTCGACGGCATGTTCTACAGCGAGGGGTACTGCGCCGTCGGCTGCCCCGAGGGCAGCTGCGACGAGGGCTATGTCTGTGAGGCCGTGGACTACCCCCTGCCCCAGGACGCCGGCGCGGTCTGCGTGCCCCTGCCGGAGGACCGCGGGCTGGACTCGGAGCCGGCAGACAGCGAGCCCGACGACAGCGAGCCCGGCGACAGCGAGGAGCCCAGCCGCGACTGCCATGGCTGCTCCACCGGGCTCGCCCCCGCCCTGCCCACCCTGGCGCTCCCGCTGCTGCTCGCCCTCGTTCGACGACGTCGCCCCTCTCGTCTATGATCCTCCCCTGCTCTGCCCCCTGGAGACACCATGCGCACCTGGCTCGCCGCCGCCTTCCTGCTCGCCTTCCCCGCCACAGCGCTGGCCGGCTACAAGCTGCTCGCCAACGATGACTTCGTCAGCGGCGACACCGCCGGCTTCCAGGGCGGCTTCGTGGACGGAGAGTGCTGGGGGGTTGTCTACGTGCCCGATTCCGGCGACTACCCCTTCGAGATGATGGCGGTGGACGCCCTCATCGGGGGCACCACCGGCTACGCCTTCTTCGACATCGAGTTCTACGAGCTGACCGGCTCCGACCTCAACAACGCCAGCTCGCTGGGCAGCTCCTACCTGGCGCTGACCGGCTCCAACCACAGCTTCAACAGGGTGGACCTGACGGATCACAAGCTCGGGGTCAGCCTGCCCACCGTCAGCTCGGGCAACGTGGCCGTGGCCATGTGCCTGAGCGGCCACTCCGGCTACCCGGCCATCGCGCGCGATGTGGGCCTGGCCCACGCCGACCGCAACTACATCCTGGCCCACGGCATGTGGTGGCAGTCCAACCTGCTGGGCCTCACCGGCGACTGGATCCAGCGCCTGTGCATCGAGACCGACAACTACTCCGGCGACGAGTGCGACGTGGACGCCGACAGCGACACCGACAGCGACACCGACGCCGACAGCGACGCCGACGCCGACGCCGACAGCGACGCCGACACCGACACCGCCTGGGACAGCGACGTGGTGCCCGGGGACGTCAGCCTGCTGTCCATCACCCCCGACGAGATGTCGCTGGGTGAGGCCATCGGCGTGGTGCTGCTCGGCGCGGGCTTCGAGAGCGGCATGGACGCCCGCATCGGCGGCATCTCGCTCACCGGGATCGACGTGCTGAACACCGAGACCCTGCAGGCGCGCACCCCCACCTCCCTGCCGGCTGGAGTACACGACGTGGAGGTGTCGCTGGACAACGGCGACAACGCCTACCTCGCCGGCGGCTTCACCGTGTCGGACGACGACACCGGCGTTGGCAAGCCCGAAGGCGGCTGCCTCGGCTGCAGCTCCACCGGGGGCGCGGCGCTGGGCCTGGGTTGGCTGGCGCTGGGCCTCTCCGTGGCCCGTCGGCGCCGCCGCCAGATATAGCGACCAATGCAGATCGCCACCTGGAACGTCAATTCCATCCGCGCGCGCCTGGAGCGCCTGCTGCCCTGGCTCGAGGCCCACAGCCCTGACATCGTCTGCCTGCAGGAGACCAAGGTCACCGACGATCTCTTCCCCCGGGAGCCCATCGAGGCGCTCGGCTACGACATCGCCGCGCACGGGCAGAAGACCTACAACGGCGTGGCCATCCTCTCCAGGCTGCCCATCCAAGACCCGCGTCCAGGCATCCTGGGCTTCGATGATCCCCAGGCCCGTGTGCTCTCCGCCACCATCGCCGGGCTGCGCATCTACGACCTGTACGTGGTCAACGGCAAGCGGATCCCCTCGGACAAGTTCGACTACAAGCTGGCCTGGCTGGATGCCCTGCTGGCGGATCTGCAGCACAGCCACAGCCCCGACCAGCCCGTGGTGCTCACCGGTGACTTCAACATCACCGTCGACGACCGCGACCTGTGGGATCCCGAAGAGCTCCGCGAGACGATCCTCTGCTCCACCGCCGAGCGCGACAAGCTGCAGGCCCTGCTGGACTGGGGCCTGCAGGACGCGCTGCGCATGCACCACGACGACGCCGGCATCTACACCTGGTGGGACTACCGCGCCGCCGCCTTCCGCCGGGGCATGGGCATGCGCATCGATCACTTCCTGGTGAGCGCTCCTGTGGCCAGCCGCTGCAGCGACGTCCAGGTGCACCGCCAGGAGCGCGAGGGCGAGCGGCCCTCCGACCATGCGCCCGTGGTGATGGACCTGCGGGATGCCTGAAGCCCTGGGGGCGTCTCCCTACGCGGCGGGGGTGGACGGCCTCGGCGTCATCGCCGACACCGACCTGCACGTGTGCATCGATCTTCCCGGGCGGCTGGAGCTCCCGCGCCTCCGGGCGGCTCTGGTGGCCACCGCCGCCGGTGTGCCCGAGCTGGCAGGCCGCCTGGAGCGCCGCTGGTGGCGCTACCGCTGGCAGCTCGACCCCCAGCCGGACTGGGACCTGCGGGAGCACCACCGGGTGGACAGCCAGCAGGCCCGCGAGCTGGAGCTGCGGCTGTTCGACCTGCCCTTCGAGCCCACCACCGCCCTGCCGATCCGGCTGTGGCTGCTGCACATGGAGGACGGGGATCGCCTGCTGCTGCGCATCAGCCACCTGCTGGCTGACGGCGGCGGCAGCAAGAACCTCTGCTACCGCGTCGCCGAAGCCTACCGGCGGCTCGACGCCGAACCCGGCTGGCGCCCGCAAC
Source organism: uncultured Enterobacterales bacterium (assembly GCA_964512185.1). GTDB lineage: Bacteria > Myxococcota_A > UBA796 > UBA796 > JAFGLY01 > CAZEJJ01. Next base: position 7,617 of record CAZEJJ010000064.1, read on the forward strand.
CCCAGCGGCTCCCACACCCGGTCCGGCGCCTGCTGCGCTGCCTGCGCTGGCGCCAGCTGCCGGCGCTGCTGCTGGGCTGGCTGGACGAGCTCTGGGACAACCGCCCCATGCGCCCCCTGTTCGTGCCCATGGGCAGCGACACCTCCGGCCAGAAGCGCTTCGAGCTGCTGCACCTGTCCGCCGAGCGAGTGAGCCGGCTTCGAGCCCGCTGGAGTCCGCAGGGTGTCACCCTCAACGACCTGGCCCTGGCCGCCTTCACCCGCGCGGTGCAGGCCAGCTTTCCCGAGCCCAACTCCCAGCGCAGCCACGCCGTGCTGGTGGTCACCGGCGACCTGCGCAAGCACGAACAGCCCCAGCTGGACGTGTGCAACTTCAGCGCCATCAGGCCCCTGGAGCTGGGCAGCCTGCCCCTGGGGGAGCCGGTGGACCACCTGCAGCAGCTGGCACGCACCACCGCGCGCTGGAAGCGCGGAGGGGCAGGGCTGATGGGTTTCAGCGTGGGGATCATCGGTCTCAGCCTGCTACCCCACGCCCTGATCCGCGGCTTCTTCACCACGGCGCTGCGCGCCATCCGGGCCACCCAGAAGGGCACCGCGGCCCTCACCAACATCGGGCCCATCCAGGCCGAGCTGCTGGACTTCGGCCGGGGCCCCTGCCGGGCCGCCTGGGTGGCGGCGCCCGTGGCCCACCCCCCCATGATGATCACGGCGCTCACCGGCTGCGCGGGCGCGCTGGACTTCACGGTGGCCTACCAGACCCCAGCGCTGGCACCGGAGCAGGCCCGCCGGCTGCTGGCCGCCTTCGACCGCGAGCTGGACGCCCTGGCATGAAAGCCTCGCGCAGCCGCTCTACCCCACGTATACTCACCGGCGAGAGAGAGGAGGTGCCACCATGGATCGCTTCTGGAGAGGCCTGTCCATCGCCCTCGGGGCCCTGATCGCTGCCGGCTGCCCGGTGCGCACCAAGTACGGCATCGACACCGGGGGCGACACCGGCGCCGAGACCGGCTTCTACGCCGAAGATCTGGTCACAGAGCCCACTATACAGGCCCCCGCTGTGCCTCCGGCTCCCGCCCCAGCCGAGGCTGAGCCCGCCCAGCCCGGGTAGCGCCATGTCGCTGCGCGACCGCGCTCGGCGGCGGCTGCTGCCGGTCTACCAGCACGCCGTGCGGCGCTCGCCCGATCTGAGCTACCTCTTCTTCGAGATCACCCAGCGCTGCAACCTGGCCTGCCTGCACTGCGGCAGCGACTGCACCGCCTCGGTGGAGCATCCCGACCTGCTGGTCTCCGACGCCCTGCGCGCGGCGGGCGAGTTGGCCGCGGGCGCCGACCCCAGCCAGATCACCGCGGTGATCACCGGCGGGGAGCCGCTGTGCCATCCCGGCGTCTGGGAGCTGGGCGCCGGGCTGGTGGAGCTGGGGTTCCGCTGGGGCATGGTGAGCAACGGCTGGGCCTGGGACGCCGAGGCGCGGTCCAGAGCCCGCGCCAGCCACCTGTTCTCGGTGAGCATCAGCCTTGACGGCCTGGAGCAAGCCCACGATCAGCTCCGCGGACGCGCCGGCAGCTTCCGCAGGGCCCTGGCCGCCATCGACCTGCTGCTGCAGCCCCCCGCGGTGCCCGTGCTCGACGTGGTCACCTGCGTGCACCCGGGCAACCTGGACCAACTCCCGGCGATCCACGACCTGCTGGGCCAGCGCGGCGTCGGGCGCTGGCGCCTTTTCACCATCGATCCCATCGGCCGCGCCGCGGCGGACGATGCCCTGCAGCTGGACCGCGACGGCTTCCACCGGCTCATGGCCCAGCTCATCCAGCTGCGCGAGCAGGGCTCCATGCAGGTGAACTTCGGCTGCGGGGGCTACCTGGGCCCGCGCCTGGAGCGCCGGGTGCGCGACGACGACTACTTCTGCCTGGCAGGCATCAAGGTGGCGGGGGTGATGGTGGATGGCGGCATCCAGGCCTGTCCCAACATCGATCGCCGCCTTGGCCAGGGCAACATCCACCGCGACAACCTGCTGCAGACCTGGCAGCGAGGCTTCGAGCCCTACCGCCGACGAGGCTGGATGCACACCGAGCGCTGCCAGGGCTGCGCGGAGCGCGCCCTGTGCCAGGGAAATGATCTGCACCTGTGGGATCCCGAAGCGCAGCGCAGCAAGCTGTGCCACTTCCAGGACTACGAGCTAGGCTGCTTTTCGGACTGAGGAGACCCCATGCGCATCGCCCACCTGCTGCCCGTTCTGCTGGCCCTTGCCTGCTCCGACTGGCACATCAGCAAGCAGAATGAGCTCCCCACCCACTACGAGACGGGCGACTCGGAAGCCGACAGCGACAGCGACGCCGACAGCGACAGCGACAGCGACGCCGACGCCGACGCCGACAGCGACAGCGACGCCGATCCCCAGGTGGGCTGCTCCGATGGCGGGCGTGAGGGCTTCCAGGACATGGACGCCCACCCCTCCATCGCGGCCTGCTCGGGGGGCTGGGAGCTGGGCGGCGTCACGCGCAGCGACCTTGCACCCAGCTGTGGCAACGGCTCCGGCGACGACTCCGGCAACACCGAGGGCAGCGGCTGCAGCGCGGCGGATCTCTGCGCCAGCGGCTGGCATGTATGCCTGGGCCACAGCGAGGTGTCCAGCAAGGCCAGCAGCTGCGATGACGCCGTGCCCGGCGGCACCCCCGACAAGTCCCTGTTCTTCGCCGTCCAGCAACAGAGCGACAGCAACAGCGAGTGCGACGACGACTCGGTGAACGGCAACGATGTCTTCGGCTGCGGCAACCTGGGCACCCAGCTGAGCAGCGACAAGGGCTGCGACCCCCTCACCCGGGTGCTGGCCAGCATGCAGGCGGACAGCTGCGGCTTCAACGAAGCCGAGCCGCCCCACGGGCCCTGGGAGTGCCAGGGCGACGACGACAGCCACTACCACGAGGGCGAGCTGGTCACCAAGCAGGGCTGCCCAGGCACGTCCTGCTCCTACGACGGCTACCCCGTAGGCAACTCCGACAAGGGCGGCGTGCTCTGCTGCAGGGACTGACCACCTACTGGAATTCCCCGCTGCTCCAGCTGTGCAGCTCCCACGAGCCCAGATCCACATCCACCAGGGCGTGGATGGACTCGCCATCCGCAGCCAGGCGCAGCACCCGCGGACTGGTCTCCACGCAGGCGGCTTCCCGATCCAGGCTGGCGGCGCAGAGCCAGCCCTGATCGCTGTCGGGCTCCAGCACCGGCCAGACCGCCAGCTCCCCCAGCCAGGCGGGGGCGGCGTGGGGTGCCACGGCGTGACCCAGCTCGAGTGCGGCTGAATCGCTCCAGCTCTCGCCCTGGTCCTCGCTGCGCGCCATCACCGCCACGCTCTGGCTGTCGGTGCTGCCCACCGCCGCCAGCCACAGATCTCCGCTGTCGTCCAGCCGCAGGGAGGGCAGCTCCAGGCGCCACTGGCTGCTGCCGCTCGCCAGGTCTCGCAGATCCGCCGAGGCCACCCCCACCCAGGCCAGATCGCCCCCATCCAGCTGCACGCGACCCACGTGCACGTCGCGCTCGTGGCGCGAGTGGCTGCTGTTGGGAGCGGCCCCCACCGCCAGCAGCAGCTGCTGCCCGTCCAGCGCCAGGCTGGCGTCCTGGGGCCAGGTCTGGGCGCCGTCGTCGGGGGTGACCGTCCAGGCCCCGTCGGCGTAGCGCGCCGCGTCCACGGACACCTCGCCCTCGCCACCCTCGGCCCCGTTGGTAGCGACGGCGTTCACGTTGTGGGGCCAGGCCGCCAGCAGCTCGCCAGCGGGGCCCACCGCCAGCGAGGCCCGCCAGTGGGGCCCCACGCTGTCCAGGGGGGCCGGCAGCTCCTCCCAGCTGGAGCCCTGGTCGAGGCTGGCGAAGCAGCGGGGCTGCCAGGCCGTGTCCTGTTCTGCGGGGGTCAGCAGCAGCTCCCTGAAGCACAGCCAGGTCTTGTCTTCCGAGGCCACCATGGCGGGCGCCTCCACCAGCAGGGCGTCGGGATCGGACAGGCGCTGCCCGCCCACGCTCAGCTCGCTGCGATGGGCGGGATCCGCCAGGTAGTCCACCTGGGCGATCACACCGCCGGCTACCGCGAAGTCCGCCACGCCGGTGCGCGTGACGGCGTCGAGATCCGAGTCCATCAGGCCGCCCAGGGGCAGCCCGCTGGCCCAGGGCAGCTCCACACCCAGCAGGGCCGCCACGGTGGGGGCCACGTCGGTGAGCAGCATGGGCTCGGCCAGGTCCTGGCCCCCGGCCACCCCCGGGCCCAGCAGCAGCGCGGGCACGCGCCGGCAGCCGTTGCAGACACAGCCGTGGTTGCGCCAGATGGGGTCGTCGTCGGAGCGGCTGTGGCGGCCGTGATCCGCCAGCACCAGCAGCCAGGAGTCGTCGCGGTACTCCCGCTGCTGCCGCGCCTGCATCCACCCCCACAGCTCCACCACCGGGTCGTCCAGGTCGCGCACATCGTCCAGGTATGACTCCGCGCCCCCGTAGTGGCCCGAGCGATCCACCTGGTGCAGGTTCACCAGGGCCAGGCGGGTGGGCACCTCCTGGAGCCGCTGCTTCAGGGCCTCGATGACCAGATCGTCGTGCTGGGAGGGCAGCTCCGCGTCGTCGGCCTGGCCCACCCAGCGCCAGCTCGCGGCGTGGTCCTCGCCCAGCCCCGGCCACAGGCTGTGGGCCACCGGCTGCACCAGGCCGCTGTTGGCCACGATGGAGGCCTCACCGGCACCGCCGTCCAGCTGCCGATGCACCTCCTCCAGCAGGGTGGGCAGCTGCGGCCGGTACAGCCCCACGTCGTCGGTGGTGGGGTAGTTGGCCAGGGGCTCCCGACGACCCACCACCAGCGCGGCGTGGGCGGGGGTGGTGGTGGTGGCGCCCACCACCCAGGCTTCGGAGGCGCGCGCGCCCTGGGGCAGCAGCTCCGACCAGGTGCGCGGCATGAACTCCTGCGGATGCTCCCCAGTAGCCGAGCTGGGATCGTCCCCCAGGGACTCCTCCAGGCGCACGCCGTCCATCACCAGAACCACCACGCTGCCGTCCAGCTGATCGGGTCCGTAGCGGCAGGCCAGGGCTGGCACGATGGCCAGCATCAGCACGGGGCTCGAGGATCTCACGGCCTGCGCCTCCGGGTCGCCCCCACAGTAGCCGGGGTGGGCAGGGCTCGCTATCCGCCGCGCACCAGCTCCTCCACCGCCTGCACCGTGAAGCCGAAGTGCTCCTGACAGGCCCGCAGGCTGCGGAAGCTGGCCCCCCAGCCGCGGGGCTGGAGTGCCAGGCGCCGAGGTGCGAGCCGCAGCCGCTGCAGCAGTTCGTCGAGCCAGGGTCGGAGCACCCCGGGGGGCCAGCACTCCTCCAGCACGGCGATCTCCTGAACGTCGCGCAGCAGCTCCCCCCAGGGCTCGGGATCTGCCGGCTCCCGGAAGGCCTGCACCACCACCAGGCCCCAGCCGGCGAACTGCGGCCGCTCCAGGCAGTCCAGGGCCAGGCGCGTCGCCACGGTGCCCGCGCAGACGAAGCAGCGCCGGAAGCCGTGCCCCCTCACCAGGGGCGCCAGCAGGTCGTCTGGCTCGAAGATGCCGCTCTCGTCCCTGTCCAACGGGATCTCGGCGGGGCCGCGCCTCAGCCGCAGGTACACCGAGCCGGGGGCCCGCTCCACCGCCCAGCGCAGCAGCGCGGCGGCCTGCAGGGGAGTGACGGGCTCCACAAGGTCCATGCCGGGAAAGCCCTGGTAGTGCAGCGGGTCGTCCAGGCACTGGTGGCTGCGGCCGTCGGAGAAGTAGCACAGCCCGGCGTAGTGGCCGCTGTAGATCACCCTGGCGCCCATGGACAGGTTGGCGTGCACCTGCTCCAGCGCGCGCTTGAGAAAGGCCGCGTAGCTGCTCACCACGGGCAGCAGGCCCTCCAGCGCCAGCCCCCCGGCGAAGGAGACCATGTCCTGCTCGCTGATGCCCATCTGCAGGAACTGGCCGCGAGACACCCAGGCGCCGCGGGGCTCGGCGATCCGCGCCAGGCCACATGACGCCGCCAGATCGGCGTCCAGCACCACCAGCTCGGGTCGCTCGTCCAGCAGCAGCCGCAGCTCCTGGGCGTAGCCCTCCCGTGTGGCCTCGCCCCCGGCGACCGGCGAGACGGGGCGGGCCGCGGGCGCAGCGCGTTGCACGAAGCGTCGATGGCTCTCCACCACGGCCGGATCTCCCGCCAGCTCCACCTGCTCCGCGAGGATGCGCCGATACAGGGGCTCGTCGGGAACCCGCCCGTGCCAGGGCTGCACGCCCCGGTTGGCCCTGAGGTAGCGGCTGCCCCCCGCCTTGATGGTGTCGGCGATGACGATGCGCGGCTGCCTGGGCTGGGGCTCCAGCGCCTCCACCAGCGCCAGGGGATCGTGACCGTCCACCTCGTGCACCCGGAACCCGAGCCCCTCGAAGGCACGCGCCAGGTCGGGGATGCGCTTGAGCTGGGCCACGGGCCGCTCGCTCTGGTAGCCGTTGCGGTCCACCAGCAGGTCGAGGCGCTGCAGGCCGCGGTGGGAGATGGTCTGCAGCGCCTCCCACACCTGGCCCTCCTGCAGCTCGCCGTCGCCCAGGAGCACCGCGATCCTGCCCGCCGGGCGAGACCAGACCAGCCCGGCCGCCTGGGAGGCCGCCTGCCCCAACGAGCCCGAGCCCAGCAGGATGCCGGCGGTGCCCCTGTCGGCGTGGGCCTGGGGAGCACCCGGCCCGTCCTGGTAGGAGAGCAGCTCGTCCCGGCCGAGCTTGCCCAGGCCATGCAGACAGGCGTACTGCATGGCGGCGGCGTGCCCCTTGGACAGCACCACCCCCTGCTCCCCCAGCCCGAAGTACAGGGCGGTGAGGATCTCCGCGGCGGAGTAGCTGGCCCCCAGCCAGCCGTGCCGGGCGCTCATGATGCAGGCCAGCGCGTTGATGCGTCCGAAGACCGACAGCCGGCGCAGCCCCGCCCGGCTGGTGGCGTCCTGGTCTGCGTAGTGCTCAGGTCCGACTGTGAACAGCTCCATGGAGATCTCAGCGCCGGTGGGCGCGCTGATCCATGATGAGCACCGAGGCGACACACAGCACCGACAGGCCCACCAGCAGTCCGGCGGGGGCCTGCTGGCCGAAGCCCTGGGTGGCCAGCAGCAACAAGAGCCCGTTGTGGAGAGCGTGCATGGTGATGGGCACCCAGATGGACCCGCTGCGCAGCGCCGCCCAGGCCAGCAGCACGCCGAAGGTGGCGGTGGGCAGCAGCCTCACCAGGTGCAGGTGAATGGCCCCGAACAGCAGCCCCACCACCAGGCAGGCCGCCAGGGGGCCCAGGGAGCGGCGCAGCAGGTTGAGCAGGGTGCCGCGGAACAACAGCTCCTCGCACAGCGCCGGCAGCAGGGCGAACACCAGCACCACCACCGGCAGGCTGGCCTCCAGCTGCAGGGAAGCCTCCATGGTCTCCATCATGCGCTTGGAGACCGGCAGCAGGGGCTGCTGCACCGCCGCCACCAGCGCACTGAGCCCCGGCGCCGTCACCCCGGCCATCACCGCCAGCAGCAGGTCGGAGCCCTTCGGGCGACGCAGCTGCAGGGTGGCTCGCAGGGGCTGCCCCAGCCACACCAGCGCACCCAGGGCCAGCCCGCCCATCAGCACCAGCTGGGTGAAGAGCATGCCCCAGAGCAGGTGCAGGGACTGCACCCGCTGCCCCAGGAACCACAACAGGATGACGGACAGCAGGAAGATGCCCGCTACATCAGGCCCGAAGCGGCCGCGAGCGCGACGATCCGAGGCGCTGGCCGCCCCCAGCAGCACCGTCTCCCGCGCCAGCAGCCGGCTGCCGACCAGCAGCGCCACCCCCACGTGCAGGGCGGTGGCCCCCAGGGTGAGCGCCAGCAAGAAGGGCGGGAAGGAGCCCACCAGGGCCGCGCGCATGGCCAGGGCCAGGTTGGTCACCGGCACCAGGGCCAGGGCAGGGCTGAAAGTGACCGCGGGGAACGCGGTCACGCCGCTGGCTCCCCAGGCGGCGAAGATGAGCACCAGCGCCGCCAGCTGACCGGTGCGGTAGTCGGGCACGTAGGCCGCCACCACCGTGAAGATGCTGGCCATCAACAGTGACAGGGGCACCAGCAGCACCAGCAGCACGGGCAGCGCCGCGGCGGGGATGCCCAGGCCTTCGCCGGGCGCCTCGTACAGTCCCAGCGCGAGGGTGAGCCACAGCGAGGCCACCGCCAGCGCTGAGGTGACCAGGGCCACCAGGACCACCACCGAGAACTTGCCCAGCAGCACCGCGCGGCGGTCCACCCTCGCCGTGAGCAGGGTCTCCAGGGTGCCGCGCTCTCGTTCACCGGTGACCAGGTCCAGGGCGGTGATCACCCCGCCATTGAGCGCGATGAATACCAGGATCATGGGCAGCAGCCTGCCCAGCAGGCCCCCTTCGCGCTCCTGGGCGGTGGAGAGATCCCGCTCCTCCACCTGCAGCACCTCGCCCCAGCTGCCGTCGATGGCCGCGTCCTGGAAGAGCTGCTCTCGATGGTCGCTGCGCAGGCGGCGCAGTACGCGCTCGGCGCGCTTCTTGGCCCTCTCCGAGCGCTTGCGGGTAGCGCGGAAGTGGATCTCGGCGGGCTGGTCGTCCCGGGCCAGGACCACCTGGGCCAGCACGCCGCTGCCATCCTCGAGCCAGCCCTCGTCCACCACCACCAGCCGGTCCTTCTCGTTCACCGCAGCCGCGAAGGCCGGCGGCGCCTGGACCGTGAGCACCGCCGCCCGCAGCTCGCTGGCCTGGTGGGCCTGCACGCGCCCACCCACCACCAGCACCAGGGGGTTGAGCAGCACGGGCAGCACGATCATGGACAGCAGGGTGAGCGGGTCCCGCAGCTGCTGCCGCAGCGAGCCGCGCAGGATGGCCAGCACCTGCTGCTTCACGCCCCGCGCCCTCCCTGCCCCACGGCATCGACGAAGATGTCCTCCAGATAGCGATGCCCGGTGGAGGCCCGCAGCGCCTCGAGGCGGTCGTCCACCTGGATGCGTCCCTGGTGCAGGATGGCCACCCGGTCACAGAGCCGCTCCGCCTCGCTCATGATGTGGGTGGAGAAGAGCACGCAGCGCCCCTCGCCCTTGGCCTGCTCCACGAAGTCCAGGAAGCTGCGGGCCACCAGCACGTCCAGGCCGGCGGTGGGCTCGTCGAAGATCAGGATGGGCGGATCGTGCACCACGGCCCGGGCGATGGAGACCTTCTGGCGCATGCCGGTGGACAGCCGATCGCAGCGCACATGGGCGAAGGGGGTGATCCCGAAGCGCTCCACCAGCTCGTCGGTGCGGGCCGCCGGCCGTTCGACTCCCTGCAGGCGGGCGAAGTAGGCGATCATCTCGCGGGCGGTGAGGCGTCCGTAGAGCCCGGTGGTGGTGGAGAGGTAGCCGATGGAGGCGCGCACCGCCTCGGGGTTGCTGGCCGCGTCGTGGCCCGCCAGCACTGCGCGCCCCTCGTCGGGTCGCAGCAGGGTGGCCAGCATGCGCAGCGTGGTGGTCTTGCCCGCCCCGTTGGGCCCCAGCAGCCCAAAGACCTCGCCGGGCTCGCAATGGAAGGAGATGTGATCCACCGCGGTCACCACGGTCTCGCCGTGGAAGCGCTTGGTGAGTCCCTGCACCTCGATCATTCAACCCTCCTTGCGCGCCGCCAGCCAGCGCAGCCAGCGGGGCATCCTGTGTCCGAAGAGGAAGTCCTCGCGGCCCACCACCCGCGCACCCAGCCACAGCCCCGCAGAGGCGATGGCCAGGTTGGAGGCCCAGCAGAGCGCCGCGGGCAGCAGCTCCAGCTGGCCCGTGAAGCCGTCCCGCAGGGCCAGGGAGGTGCCCGTGACCGGGACCATGGCCAGCAGCGGGCTGAAGCGCAGACCCGGCACGAGGGAGACGGCTGCCAGGGCCAGGGCCACCGAGCCCAGCAGCATGGCGTTGCTCTGGCCCGCTTTGAAGCTGCGCGCTGGCAGCACCGTGAGCCCCAGCCAGGCGGCCAGGGCCGGAGCCAGCAGCAGGAGCGCCACCAAGCCCATGAGCAGGGGCCCAGCGTGCAGGCCCTCCATCACCTTCAGCTCGCCGTCTATGTCCGCCAGCAGCGTAGCCATGGTGGCGCCCATCGCCACGGCGTTGCCCGCCACCGCGGCCAGCGCCACCAGCACCACGCACAGCAGCTTGCCCGCCACCACGGCGGCCCGCGGCACCGCCGCCACCATGGTGGTCTCCAGGGTGCCTCGCTCCCGTTCCCCCGCCACCACTTCAACCAGAGGGTAGACCGTGGACAGCACCAGCACCGTGAGCAGCAGCAGCGGGATCACCCTGCCCAGCACCTCGCCTGCCAGCTCCCTGGGCGGCGTGTCATCCACGGCCAGAATGCCCCAGGATCGAAGCGCACCCGCGGCCAGCCCGTGCTCCTGGGCCAGGGCCTCGAGCCGCTCTCCGCGCAGCCCGTCCAGGCGCTCGTCCACCAGCGCCCGGGCGCGCTCGGACCGCGGCCGCGTGGAGCGGTAGCTGAGGGTGACCTCGTCGCCCACCTGGTTGAGCGCCACCTCCAGCAGCAGGTCCAGCCTGTCGGCCTGCAATGCGGCGGCCCCTCCCTCGCCCGCCTCGATGGGTGCCACCAGCACGGCCTCCGCCACCTCGGCGGAGCCCACCACCTCTACCCGCGACGGCTGCCGCTCCACCAGCCCTTCTTCCAGCACCAGCAGCTGCACCACGCCCCAGACCATCAAGGGGTAGAGCAGCAGCGGGAAGCCCACCGCGTACAGCAGCACGTTGGCGTCGCGGAACGCCTCGCGCAGCTCCTTGCTCAACACGGCCAGGGTGGCGCGCACGGGGTTCCCGGGGCCAGGGTGAGAGCTCAGGCTAATCCGCGGCGAGCGCCGACGCTGCGACGCGGACAGGATGCGTAGCTGACACGCGGGGATCGCCGCGTGCTCCGGAGGCGATGGGCCACTCCCTGGCCCTCTCTCGCCGGATCACCGCCCGCGCCTGCCGGGACACGGCCACATCCCGCGCTGCCGGGCGACGAGCCCCGGAGGTCGAGTCCTCCAGGGCTCGGTGGATCCAGCGTGCCGGCTCAGCTGGCCAGGCGTCTCAGGGCCACCACCAGGTCCTCCAGCTCCGCCAGCAGCTCGCGCTCCTGCACCAGGAAGTGCCGCTGCAGGTCACAACGCAGCGTCACCGCCTCGAAGGGCTCGACCTGGACACTCGTGCGAAGCAGGCGGTCGCCGCCGCGATCCCGCAGCACCAGCTCACGCTCGCCGATGGCCAGCATGATCTCAGTCTGCTGGCGTGGAGCGCAGCTGCCGACCCGGCGACCGTCCACGTACAAATCCACGCTGCGGTTCCCCAGGTTGACGAGCCTCATGGGGCCCTGCTGCGGCAGCGGGACCACGAAGGCTGCGCCGTCGAAGGGATCCACCTGCACGGTGCCCCGCGCCACGGCGCGCCCGTTCAGCTGGCGCACCTCGATGCGCGCGGGACCTGTGCTCATGCCCTGGAGCACCAGGCTCTCACCCACGCCCAGACGGCGGGCCTCTCTCCCCTCGACCTGCACGATGACCGGGATGGGCAGTGGGTTGCGCAGCCGCAGATCGGCGACGCTGGGTGCCCGGGCCTCCAGCAGCGCCCTCTGGCCCGATCGGACCGTGGCGCGCTGGCTCATCAGCACTCGATCGGCCTGCACCAGCTGCACGCTCACCACGCCGGGATCCAGCACCAGCACCCGCTCGGCACCCGAGCTCAAGGGACCCCGGTCTCGGCCATCCAGCCGCAGTCGCCCGCTGCGCCCCGTCTGGTTGCGCACCACCAGCCGCCCCTCGAAGGCTGGCACCACCAGGCTCGATTCCTGGTGGGGGCGGACTCGCACCGTGCGGTGCAGCACCGGGCCACCCTCCAGCAGGCTGGCGCGCAGGCTGTGCTCACCGGCGGGTAGCCTGAAGCGCGCCTCGCCCTCGGGGGGCAGCTGGCCCAGCCGTCGGCCATCCACGCTGATGACCACCGTGGCGATGCGCTGGTTGTCCACCACCAGTACACCCTCCGCCGAGCGCGCCTGGGCCGGCCAGCAGTAGACGGCTCCGATGATGAGAAGCAGGGTTCCGATGAGCATCGCGATGAGCTGCCTGAGCATGGCGGCCTCCTCCAGGTGCTGAATCCGCGAACGGTCTGGACTCGGGCTGCCGACGCCCCTCTCCAGGATCCCATTCACCACATGTACGAGCCGCGCTTGACGTGCAAGCCCCAGCGGGGCACAGACGGGCCCACTCATGAGCAAGCCTCCCGACCGACCCGCCGCCACACGCGTCGGCCGCAACGCCCTGATCATCGCCACCGCGGCCGCCTTCGTGCGCCTGTCGGGCCTGGCGCGCGACGTGGTGTTCGCCGCCGTCTTCGGCGCGGGCATGGCCACAGACGCCTACAACGCCGCGTTCCGCGCAGCCCAGTTCTTCCGCGAGCTGCTGGCCGAAGGCTCGCTGTCCAACCTCTACGTGCCCATCTTCGCCGACACCGCCGAGAAAGACGGCCTGCAGGCCGCCTGGCGGCTGGCCAATGTCTTCCTGGGTCTGCTGCTGGTGCTGCTGGGTGCCATCACCCTGGCCACCTTCATCTTCGCCGATGGCTGGGTCTGGGTGGTGGCCTCGGGCTTCTCTGAAGACCCCGAGAAGTTCCAGCTCGCCAGCCTGCTCACCCGCGTCATGGCGCCCTTCGTGGCCACGGTCAGCCTGGCCTCGGTGTTCATGGGCATGCTGAACGTGCGCGGCAAGTTCTTCCTGCCCGCCGTGGCGCCCGCGGCCTTCAACGTGGCGGTCATCGCCGCCTGCCTGCTCAAGGGCCCCTTCGAAGCCTGGTCGGGCCAGGAGGGCATCCTGCTGGTGGCCATCGCCTCGGTGGTGGGCGGCATGGGGCAGTTCCTGGTGCAGCTGCCGGCCCTGTGGCGCGACGGCTTCAAGCTGCGGCCCCGCCTCGCCAACCACCCCGCCCTCAAGAAGCTGATCGTCTTCGCCATCCCCGCGTTCATCGCGGTCATCACCGTGCAGTTCAACCTGCTGGTGGAGATGCAGCTGGCCAGCCGCTTCGGCGACGGTCCGGTCAGCTACCTGCAGTACGCCTACCGTTTCGTGCAGCTGCCCACCTCCATCGTGGCGGGGGCTGTGGGCACCGCGGCCCTGGCCAGCCTGTCCACCCTGGCGGCCATGGGCCGCAAGGAGCAGCTCTCCCAGCAGCTGGGCGAGGCGGTGGTGCTCAACAGCTTCCTGGTGATCCCCGCCTCCGCGGGGCTCTTCTTCCTGGCCCAGCCCATCGTCGCCCTCATGTACGAGCGGGGCGAGTTCGACGCCGCCGCCACCGCCGCCACCGCCTCGGCCCTGCGCATGTACGCCCTGGCGGTCTGGGGCATCTGCTCCCACCGCGTCCTGGTGCCCTGCTACTACGCCATCGGGCGGCCCTGGTTCGCCATGGGCGCTGCGGTGGGCACCATGATCCTCAAGCTGCCGGTGGCCCTGGCGCTGGTCTACCCCATCGCAGCGTTGAGCTGGCCGGGCCTGGGCTTCGAGGGCCTGCCCCTGTCTCACGGCGTGCTGGTCACCGGCGAGGTGGCCATCCTGCTGTGGGGGCTGGGGGCCCGAGCCGGCGGCCTGCCGCGCTCCATCTACAAGGCGCACATCAAGATCCTGATGGCCACCGTGGTCATGGTGGTCATGATCCGCCTGCTGGAGCCCTGGGCCCACGGCGTGCTGTTGCTCCCCGTGGTGGGGCTCTGCGGCGGTGGCTACTTCCTGGCGGCCCAGCTGCTGCGCATGGACGAGGCGCGCCGCGTGCTGGAGCGCTTCCGCATCATCAAGCCCAGGGGCCTGCCAGAGACCATCGACCCTGTCACCAGGCAGGCCCTGAGCGACATGCAGGGGGCCCGCCTGGGCAGCATGGAGCTGGCCGATGGCTCGCTCAGGGTGCGCACGGATCGCGGCACCTGGCGGGTGGCCGCCCGCGCCGGCGTGCTCACCGCCGAGCAGGTGGGCAGCGGCGCCGGTGACGGTGAACCCCTGGCTATCAAGGTGATCATGCGCATCGGCCAGGGCCCACCCATGATGCACGGACTGGCCCTCGGTGCGCGCTGCTTCAGGGCCGATGGTGACCGCGTGGTGGAGGCGCAGGCCGCGGGCCCCGCCATCCCCGTGCGGTAGTTCTCCGGCCCACCTTGCGCGCGCCTGCACCGGCGGACTACCCCATCAGGTCCCCGCCAGGAGGCTCCATGCGCCCTGCCCTGCTCTCGCTGCTCACCTGCGGCTGCGGCCTGCTCGACGCCGGCGCCGACCCCGCCGTCGAGGCCCACCGCGGCGCCGCAGGCTACTGGCCCCAGAACTCCCGCGCCGCCATGCTGGGCAGCATCGATGCCGGCTACGACGGGCTGGAGTTCGACCTGGTGCTCACCTCCGACGACGTGCCCGTGCTCTCCCACGATCCCTGGCTGCACGAGGAACTCTGCACCACGGTGGCGGGCGAGCTGCTCGGCGAGCGTGTCCTCATCCAGGAGCTCGACCTGGCCAGCCTGCAGGCCGACTACCTCTGCGGTGGCGAGCCGGATCCCGACAACCCCGACGCCGAGGTGCTCGCAGAGACGGTCATGACCTTCGACGAGCTGCTGGACGCAATCGTGGACGCGCCCGACATGCTCTTCCACATCGACATCAAGTACGAGCCGGGCGACACCCCGGAGCCGGCGGCGTTCGCCGAGCAGGTCATGGATCGCTTCTGGGCCGCCGACCTGCCCAACCCGAGCTACGTGTCCGCCAACCTCCCGGAGCTGCTGGGGGCCTTCGAGAGCTACGGCGACGACAATGGCTACGACGTGGTCACCTCCCTGGCCTGGCCGCGCTTCCCGCCCGACACCAACAACACCGCCATCGCCCTGTCCCACGAGCTGGCCACCACCGTGGGGGTCGAGGAGCTGGTGGCCCTGGCGCGCGAAGGCGGCGCCGACGGCCTGGCCATCCCCTACCAGGTGCTGGACCGCCAGCAGGTGGAGCTGGCCCGGCAGGAAGGCTTGCAGATCCAGGTGTGGACCGTCAACGACGAGGCCCTGCTGCAGCGCTTCCAGCGCTGGCCGCTGGACTCCATCATCACCGACTACCCGGACTTCGCACGATGAGACGCGCCCCGCTCCCAGTCCTCGGCGCCCTGCTGCTGGCCGCTCCCCAGGCCCAGGCTGCGAAGTTCCGCTTCCAACGCGTGGACCTCATCTCCGAGGCCCCCGGGTCCTTCCTCAACTACGACCTGCCCATGTTCGATGTCAACCTGCAGACCTCGGCCATCCGCTGGGTCGAGCAGATCCAGGTGGTCTTCGAGCTGCCGGTGCAGGGCCTGAGCGCGGGCATCTCCCTCGACTCCCAGACCCTGTGCTACGAGCGGCCTCTCCTGCCCGCTGCCGGCCTGTACTACGGCGGCGGCATCCAGACCGATCTGCTCATGCCCCGGGGACTGCTGGTGGACAGCTCGTGGCGCTGGAGGCGCCTGCGGCTGGCGGTGGGCGCCAGCGCGGTGTCCGGCTCCACCTGGCGCCGCCCGGACTGGACGTCCTGGGACCTGCTGCCCACCGCGGGCATCGGCGTGGGCCGCGAACACGAGCCGGCGGCGCGATGATCCCGCGCCTGCTGCTGCTGGCGTGGGCCCTCACGAGCTGCGGCGAGGTGGACGATCCCGACGCCTCCGTGCCCGCCACCGGCTGCGCAGCGAGCCCCGAGGCCCTGTCCGACTGCGTGCAGGCCGAGGGCTGGCAGGACGACATCGCGTTCATCGCCCAGGAACGCTCACCGGGCAGCGGACACTGGCAGGCCGTACAGGATCTGTGCGCCCAGCGCTTCGCCGAGCTGGGCCTGGACGTGGAGCTGCACGTCTACGCCAGCGGCGTCAACGTCATCGGCCGGCTGCAGGGCCGCAGCGCCCCCCAGGAGCAGGTGCTGCTGAGCGCCCACTACGACCACATCGAGGGCTGCCAGGGGGCCGACGACAACGCCAGCGGTGTGGCCGGCCTGCTGGAGTCGGCCCGGGTGCTCTCCCAGGCCCGCTTCGACCGCAGCCTGGTCTTCGCCTGCTGGGACGAAGAAGAGAGCGGGCTCATCGGGGCACGCACCTGGGCCATGGAGGCCGCTGAGCGCGAGGACACCATCGTCACGGTCTTCAACTACGAGATGATCGGCTACGCCGACGACACACCCGGCAGCCAGGAATTCCCCGACGGACTCGATCTGCTCTTCCCGGACGCCTACGAGACCGCCGAGGCCAACGGGTTCCGCGGCGACTTCCTGGCCGTGGTGGGTGACGAGCTGTCACACGAGGCCATCACCTCCATGCTGGAGCATGGTCAGCGCGTGGGCCTGCCCATCATCGACCTGGAGCTCAGCACCAGCCAGACCACCGCGCTGTACATGTCCGATCTGCAGCGCTCCGACCACGCGGCGTTCTGGACCTTCGGCTTCCCGGCCATGATGCTCACCGACACCTCCGAGTTCCGCTACGACGCCTACCACTGCCGAGACGGCGACGACGTGGTGGACAACCTCGACCCGGACTTCGCCCGCAGGGTCGTGGCCACCACCGTGGCGGCGGTAGCCGCAGTGGCCGGGCTGCGAGGGGGCTGACGCAGAGCCCGTGGCTGAGCGCCCAAGCGCGCGTGATCGGCATGGCGGACCCCCTCCACCCCGGCTAAGGTCGGGGCGTCTTCCCCTCCCCGAGGTCCTCGGATGAAGGTCGCGCTGATCAACCCCACGCCCATGGACCACTACGCGCCCTGCCTGCGGGCCCTGTCGTCCTACCTCAAGGCCCATGGGCACGACACGCGCATCATCTTCATACCGGCCGACACCTACGCCACGCGCTTCAAGAAGAACTCCGCCGCCATCATCCAGGCCCCCCAGAGCATGGTCGAAGACATGCTCGACCTGGTCAAGGGCTGTGACATGGTGGGCATCTCCTTCCTGTCCACCATGTTCGACATGGCGGTGCAGGCCACCCGCGCCATCCAGAAGCGCTTCCCGGGCATGCCCATCGCCTGGGGCGGCTTCCACTCCACCACCATGCCGCAGCAGGCGCTGCAGTTCGTGGACATGGTCTGCGTGGGTGAAGGCGAAGAGGCCTTCCTGGAGCTGGTGGATCGCCTCGAGGCCGGCAAGGACCCCTGGGACATCCGCAACTTCTGGTTCCGCAAGCCCGATGGCCGCGTGGTGGGCAACCCCATCCGCCCGCTGATCCAGGATCTCGACACCATCCCCTACCCCGACTTCGAGCTGGCCGACGACTGGTCCTACGACGACAAGAAGGAGCGCCTGGTGCGGCTGGACTGGGCCCGCTGGCGCCAGGTGGGGCCGCGATACATCGATCGGGCCGGGACCATGCGGCTGGCCTACAAGGCCATGATCACCCGCGGCTGCCCCCACAAGTGCAGCTACTGCGGCGTGGCCTTCGCCCACGATCTGTACAAGGGCCAGCGCTACCTGCGGCGCCGCTCCGTGGAGCACTTCATCGGGGAGATCAAGCAGGTGGTGCGCCGCTGGCCCGAGATGGGCATGGTCCACTTCCAGGACGACGTGTTCTTCTCCACCTCCACCGCTGAGATCAAGAAGTTCTCCGAGCTGTGGAAGGCCGAGATCGCCATGCCCTTCCGGGCGCAGTGCTCCCCCACCACCATCAACGAGGAGAAGTACAGCTCCCTGGTGGACGCGGGCCTGTGCTTCACCGAGCTGGGCATCCAGACCGGCTCCGCCGACGTCATGAAGATGTACAAGCGCGGCATGACCAACGAGCAGCTGCTCAAGGCCGTCAACATCATCACCAAGTACGCCCACAGCACTCAGATCCCCGACTACCACGTGATCCTCGACAACCCCTGGGAGACCACCGAGGATGTGCTCAAGAACCTGAGGCTGCTGTGGACCCTGCCCACGCCCTACAACCTGCTGCCGTCGTCGCTGGTGCCCTACCCCGGCACCGAGTTCTACCACAAGACCATCGAGGACGGCTTCGTCACCGACGAGTACAACCAGATCTACCGCAAGGGCTTCCACACCCCCAACGGCTCCTACGTCAACTTCCTCTTCTTCCTCACCATCTTCAACAACCTTCCCAAGGAATTCGTACAGTTCCTGGCCCAGGATCGCTTCGTTCGGCTGTTCAACCAGCGCAAGTACGACGAGTTCTGGGGCAAGGTATACGAGTACGGTGAGGTCTTCCGGCAGGTGCAGAAGCTCTCCACCTTCGCCATGAAGGGCAAGCTGCTGGAGATCCCTTCCCTCCGCGAGCTCAAGCGCGTCGCCAACCAGATGAAGTGAACCCGATCCCCACCCGCACCAGGGCGCCTGCTCTCCTCCCCGGGCTGCGCGCGAGCCTGCTGGTGGTCGCTCTCTCCGCTCCCCATGCCGCCTCGGCCGCTGGCTTCCACCTGGTCAAGGTGGACGGCCTGTACGGCACCTCCGAGCTGGACGCCGCCGAGGCCGGCCTGGGTGTGTCGCTGTATTCCGAGGAGCTGTCCGGCTGGATCACCATGGGCAGCGTCCAGCACGCCAGGGATCACCGCGTCAAGGAGTGGTGGTTCGAGAGTCGCTACCGGGGACCGGTGATGGGCACGCTGCCGGCCTCCATGGAAGCCGTGGGCTTCGAAGAGAGCGAGCGCTCCGGCTGGGCAGCGGTGCTCGTGCCGTTCCGCTCCTGGCGCTTCGGATCCGATCACAGCTCGCAGCACTGGCTGGAGTGGGACTGGTCCAACCACGTGGTGGCCAACCTGCCCGGCCTGTGGGGTCGCAGCCATCGCAGTGTGCTGTTCGGTCCCACGCTGGGCGCGGGGGTCAACCTCACCTGGTGGGAGGGCTGGAAGGGCTACGACGAGCACCTGGTGAACACGGGCAAGGTCACCGCGGAGGCCGGCTGGCTGGCGGGCGTCACCTTCGACGACGTTGTCTACAGCCAGGCCCGCGCGCTGCTGCACTACGACGCCTTCGGTACCCACCAGCACAACCTCAACCTCTCCGCCATGGCCGGTGTGTTCCTGGGTCGGCTCGGCATCCCCTTCGGCCTGGAGATCGCGGGCGAGCTGGACCGGGGCGACGACACCTGGGACACGAACCCCGCCACCATCTACTCCCTGCGCGCCGCCCTCTCCTACCGCATGGTCCCCAGGGATCCAGAAGAATCCATCGACTCGCTGCTGGAGTCCCTGCGTGAGATCGTGGAGCAGGAGCGGGCCGCCAGGGAGGCCACACCCCACGCCATCAAGCCGCCGCCCGGAGCTCCACCAGCCCTGGAGCAGCTGGAGTCCAAGGAGCCCACCGCCACCCTGCCCCCGGCCGTGCCACCGCCCGAGGAGCCGGATCCGCCGCCCTCCGACGAGCCGGAGCCCGCGGCTGGATCCTCAGCTGAGCCGCCGCTCGCAGACGATGGCCAGGGCGAAGATCCAGAAGAGGAGACGCCCTCACAGGACAGCCGCGCCGATCCGCCCCAGCCCCAGGGACCCGAGCTCTGATGACGAATCGCGGCGATCTGATCCCGGGATTGCGCGTGACACATCTCGTCGGACGCCCGATCACCGGCTAAGGGATGCCCATGACCCGGCACATGTCCGAGGCGGAGCGCAAGTCCCAGATCCTGGACGCTGCACGCACCCTCTTCGTAGAGAAGGGCTACCTGGCCGCGCGCGTGGAGGACATCGCCAAGCGCGCCGGTCTCTCCAAGGGCGCCGTCTACTTCTACTTCAGCTCCAAGCGAGCCATCTTCGACACCCTCGCCGAGCAGGAGTACGCGCGCACCCAGTCCTTCCTGCAGCGCGCGCAGAGCACGCCGGTGGCCGCGAGCCACAAGCTCATGCTCTTGGCGCGACAGTACCTCGACTACTACGCAGGCGTCGAAGATCCGCCTCGCTTCTTCCTGCTCATGACCGAGATGGCCATCCGCGACCAGGTCATCCGCGAGCGGGTGCACGCCATCCACGACAGCTACGTGTCGGAGCTGGCCCAGATCATCGATCAGGGCGTGGCCGAAGGCCTCTTCCGGCCCCTGCACGCCCGCTCCGTGGCCTACCTGCTCAAGGGCCTCATCGACGGCCTCGCCGGCCAGGCCGCCGCGGGTGTCCCTCCCGACGCCGCGCTGCTCTCCACCGCTGGCATCGACATCGTCCTTCACGGCGTGATGGCGCGGGCCGGCCAGGCACCTGGGGATCCGGAACATGCCTAGCCCTCCCACAGGCGAGCCCGCGGCCATCCGCGCCGCAGCCCGTCACGCGCAGCTGCGCTGGTTCGGCGTCGCGCTGTTCATCGCGGCCGTGCTCGTGCTCGGCGGCGCCCTGGCCGGGGTGATCCTCGGTGCCGGCCGCGTCGGCGACATCTTCGTCGCCATGTTCGCCTGTGGGCTCTCCCTGGGCACCTTCGGCAGCCACAACGACACAGCCCTCAGCCTGCTGCGCGACAACCGCTGGCAGCCCGACACGCCGGCGCACCTGGTCCACGAGATCGACTCGGCGGTGCTCTTCGAGCGCCTCCAGCTGTCGCGCCTCGAGCCCACCCCCCGCACCGCCTGGGTGCTCACGGTCCTGGCGCCCCTCGTGCTCGCCTGGGCTGTGTCGCGGCTCGTGTTATAGCCCTTCACCCTTCCTCTCCTCCGAGCTGTCTCACCCGACACGGGAGTCAACGTGGCCATCCTCGACCTCATCTCCTCCATCGTGTCTCGCCCTGCCGGGCGCGTGCTCGAAGGCCCTGTTCGCAACCTCGTCAACGACCTCATCCGCGACCACGACCTGGCCTCGGCCGCTGAAGTCGACACGGTGCGGCGCAAGCTGCGCGATCTGCAGGACCGGGCCGACCAGCTCCAGCAGGAGCTCGACAGCTCCCAGGGCCAGGTGGCCGAGCTCAAAGATGCCCTGGCCGCCACCCAGGCCCAGCTCGACCAGACGCGCGCCGAGCCCGCCGGGCCAGCCCCTGCCGCTGCACCCCAGCCCGAGCCCGCCCCGGCCGAGGCCGAGCCCGATCCCGATCCCCTCGGCTGCAGGGTGCCCGGCTGCGAAGGCCGGTACCGCTCCAAGGGCTTCTGCTCCCCCCACTACCAGCGCTGGCGGCGCGGAACCCTGCCGGGCTTCGTCCTGCCCGCGGGCACCGTCACCGAAGGCAAGCGCAGCTGGAAGCCAGGCAAGAAGCTGGCCGGCCAGCCCTACCAGATCCAGGGCGACAAGCTCGTGGTGGGCGACCAGAGCTTCTAGGGCCCCAGCGGCTTCCAGGCCGAGCGGGGGAATTCCGAGGACGGAGGGGGTGCCTCTGCGGCGATGACGTAGTTGGCGCGTCGGTTCGCCTGCTCATCTGTCTCGTCGGGGGTGGACACCGCCAGCGCCGACTCGCCGAAGCCCTGGTAGAAGATGGCGCGCTCGAAGCCCTGCGCCTGAAACCAGCTGGCGATGGCCTGGGCCCGGTGCTGCGACAGCGCCTGGTTCGATCCCGCGTCACCCACGGTGTCGGTGTAGCCCCCTACGTAGAGGTTCATGACGATCTCGGTGGCGGAGAAGCGCTGCATGACCTGGCGGGCCCGCTCCAGCACGTCATCCAGCTTGGGCTCCTCGACGGGCAGGATCTTCCACCGGGCGGTCTCGAACACCACGTCCTCGTGGGGAATGTTGTAGGACCAGGGGAACAGGTCCACACCCGCCCAGAAGCCGTCCACGTCTTCGACCTTCACGTGGATGCGCATCACCTCGCCCTGGCCTGCGCTCCAGTCGACGGCCACAAGCGAGCCCGGGGCAGCCGCTCCCGCGGGCACCGAGCCGTGGCCCAACATGGAGCCCGTCTCACAGTAGACCTCAACCTCCACCTGGCTCAGGGCGCGGTCGGCGCGCACCTGGAGCTGACGAGCCTCCAGGTCGAGGTGCTGGCGAGGCGCCTCGACCACCATGGGGCGCAGCTGCTCCACCTGGAAGTCCAGCGGCAGCTCGCCTTCGCTGCCGTCGGCCATGCTGGCCACCAGGCTGCCCTCGCAGCGATGCCGGCCCACGGGCACCGGCAGATCCAACGCGGCCCGCTCCCCCGTCCCCAGCGAGCCGTCATGACGAGCGCTGGTGGCGCCGCAGGTCAGCTGCACCAGGAGCCTGTCGATCATGGCGTGCCCGGTGAGCAGCAGCTGGGGGTGGGAGCTGCCCTCCTGGCCCTTGGCCACCAGGTCGAGGGTGATGGGCTCCCCAGCATCAGCGCTGCTGGGGAGCAACCACGAGGCGAGCGCCAGCAGGGCCGGCAGCTCCGTCTTCGAAAGGCCCAGGGAACAGCTCATGGTCCACGGTCCTCCTCGGGTCAGGCTAACGCGTCACCCGCCCTTCCAGACCCCACCGGGATCATGCTGCACCGCGACAGGAGTGTCCCAGGCCGCTGACCGTGGGACACGAAGGGGGCACGGAGGCTGCGACGGGTTGGTCCCCGATCTCCACACCAGATCGCTGGAGCTGCAGAGATATCGGCGTTCAAAGCGGATCTGGAAAACCCACAGACCTTGGCACGCCCCTTGCTGACTACACGGGCGTCCATCCCAGACGGCGTCCCCGCCACAAACCCGAAGAAGGAGACCCCCATGAACACCCTCACCCGTTTCGTCCGCGAGGAGACTGGCCAGAGCACCGTCGAGTACATGCTGCTCATCTCTGTCATCGTCATCGCCATCGTGGCCGCAGCGTACATCTTCATCCCCACCTTCGAAGAGGGTGTCAAGGCCCTGGCCGAAGACGTCAAGTCCATCCTGGACACGGGCAAGATCGGCAGCACCGGCACCGACCGCTAGCGTCCCCCGTCTCCTTCGTTTCTGCGCGGCAGCTCCTCCCGGAGTTGCCGCGCAGTGCGTCTTGGGATCGACAGCGGCGCGTGATACCTGCATCGGGCCTCGGCCTGGAGCTGCATGCCCATCACCGGCCCCGTCCTCGCCCTGCTGATCAGCGCCACGCCCGCCGGCGCGGCCATGGTCGGGGCCCCGGTGAGCCAGCCCCAGGCCGGGAGGGTCTCCCTGGGCCCCAGCATCGACTACGAGGAGTTCATCGTCAGCGAGGTGGACTGCGATGGCTCCGCCTGCCAAGGCATCCGCCGGCCCACCGAGGCGGGCGGCCGCGTGGAGCTGGCCATCATCCGCGGCGTCGGCCTGCACCTGCAGGGCGGCTGGATCAGCGAGCGCATCAAGGAAGCCGGCTACGACGGCAAGGGCTTCGTCGGCACCGCGGGCCTCGACCTGGCGCTGCGTCTGGGTGGCGACCTCCACCTGGCCGCCGTCGGCCAGCTGCAGCTGGGCCGCTCCTGGACCCTCGACAGCTCCGGTGTCACCGACGAAAACCGCGCTGACTGGCAGCGTCTGCGGGTCTCCGGGCTGCTGGCCTGGGCCCCGGGCGACCACGGCTTCTGCGCCTACGCCGGCCCCAGCTACCACCCCTGGTTCAGGCACAACGCCACCATGTGGCCCTTCCAGCTGCACATCACCACCCGCCCCTGGCTGCCGGTGGGGGCCGTGGCCGGCATCGAGGCCCGCTCCGACGTGCTGGGCCTCCCCTGGGGCAAGGCCCAGTCGCGCATGCTGGCGGGCGCCGAGCTGCGCGCGGACTCCGGGCTGGGAATCAGCGGCTGGCTGGGCCTACTCTTCTGACTCCTCAGGGGCGCGCAGGTCCACCAGCACCTTGGAGGACCAGCGGTTCCCGCCGGCGGTGGCCGGCCAGTGGTCGTCCTTGAGATCCTCGGCGTCGCCGGTCTCCAGCACGCTGCGCCCCAGCTCGCTGATCCCGCTCCAGTTCACCGAACCAGCCGCGGGCAGCAGCTGCTCCAGCTCGTAGCTCAGGCCCAGCTGGTCCTCGCTGGTGAGGATGTCGAGGGCCCAGGAGAGGTCGCCGCTCAACGGGAAGCTGACGTTCCCGGTGACCAGGCGGCGATCGTTGCCGCAGTTCTGGGTGACGAAGGGCGCCATGGCCAGGGTGGAGTCTGTCAGGGAGCTGTCGAGCCCGGTGTCGGTCTCGGTGTCCTCTTCGTCGTCGAGGGAAGCTCGCTCCACCAGGACTGTGATGGCCGTCATGGGGGTGCCCACGGCCACCCGCAGCGCCACGTCTTCGTCAAAGAAGCGGCCGCCACCCCAGGCGACCTCGTACTGGCCACGGGTGGGGTAGGCCAGCATGGTGCCCAGCTCGTCGGTCTGGAAGAACTCCGCCAGCTGCTCGGGCAGGGCGGGCACATCGCCAGCCATGGTCTGCCAGTCCTGCAGGCTGTAGCCGCACACCCAGGCCGCCGTGGAGGCCATGCCCACCGTGGCGCGCACCGCCGGGCGTGCCTCGGAGGCCACGTGCTCACCCCAGGCCGCCGAGCTGGCGTCCATGGCGTCGCGGTTGGAGAGGCAGCCGCTGGATCCTGCCAGCAGCGCGGTCAGCAGCGGGGCCTCCGGCCTCATAGCGCCTCTCCTCGCAGCAGGCGCAGCAGCGCGCCCTCGTCGATAACCTGCACGCCTAGAGCCTGCGCCTTGGTGAGCTTGGAGCCCGCCTCGGCTCCGGCCACGAGAAAGTGCGTGCGACCGGACACGCTGCCGGAGACCTTGGCGCCCGCCTGGAGCAGGAGCTTCTTGGCCTCGGAGCGCTTGAGGCTGGGCAGGGTGCCGGTGATGACGAAGGTCTTGCCGAAGATGGTAGCCACCGCTCGCTGACGCACGCTCCGCCGGGAGGTCATGGAGACACCCAGCCCTCGCAGCTCACAGATGAGTGCTGCGTTCCTCTCCCCGCCGAGCCACGCCCTGAGGGCTCGAGCGGTCTCCGTCGTCACCAGGGGGATCACCCCGGCGAGGTCCTCCGCGGACGCTGCCAGCAGCCCATCCAGCGACGGGAACACGGCCAGGACCCCGTTCAACAACTTTCGTCCCTCCACCTTGAGGACCCAGCTCCCCTTCTTCTGCCTCGACAGCACGCGGCAGCGGCTCGCGAGGAGAGCAGCGCGGAGGTCACCACCAGCTTCGAGGGTCACTCGCAGGCCCGTCACCACGCTCTCGCGATGGAGGTGTTCGTGCAGCCGCCTCCCTTTCTCCCACCCCATCGGCTTCTCCGCGGTGGAGAGCGCTGTGCTCAGCTCCAACTCGTCCGCACGCCCGAGAGCGGTGATGTCGTCGAAGGCCAGCGCCAGCTGCCGGCTCGCCACGACCCCGATGCCAGGGATGCCCAGGGCGACGAGCAGCCGCTCCAGCCCCCGGTCCCTGGAGGCTTCGACCTGCTCCACCAGGTTCGAGGCAGAGAGATCTGCGAAGCCCTCGAGCGCTGCCAGTCCAGATGCCTCCAGGCGGTAGAGATCGGGGATCGAACCCACCATACCCAAGCCGACCAGTTGCTCCACGGCCTTGCTGCCCAGGCCCTCGATGTCCATGGCGGTGCGGGAGGCGAAATGCTCGATGGCACGGCGAAGCTGCGCCGGGCAGGCCAGGTTGTTGCTGCAAAACATGACCTTGATGGTGCGCTCGCTCTTCTGGTCCGAACTCTCTTCCCAGCGCACCGGCGCGTCGCAGACCGGGCAGGAGGCGGGGTACGCCACCGGGCGCAGCTCGGCCTGGGGCTGAGCGGGCAGCGCGCGCTCCACCTTGGGGATGACATCGCCCGCCCGGTAGATCTCCACCGGCGCCCCCAGCTGGAGACCCAGATCCTCGATGAAGGAGACGTTGTGCAGCGTGGCGCGCGACACGGTGACTCCGCCCACCCGCACCGGGCGCAGGCAAGCCACCGGGGTGATCACACCGCTGCGACCCAGGGAGAAGAACACGTCTTCGAGCACCGTGACAACGCGCGGGGCGGGGTACTTGAACGCGACGGCCCAGCGCGGGTGGTGGGCGGTGGAATCGAGCCGCTCCTGCAGATCCACCAGGTCGAGCTTGACCACGGCCCCGTCGATCTCGAAGGGCAGGCTGTCGCGCTTGCGGCCCAGCTCGTCGATGGCGGCGATGACCTGCTCGATGCCGGCACAGGCGCGCTCCAGCCCGGTGACCTCGAAGCCCCACTCCCCGAAGCGCTGCAGAGCCAGGCTCTCCGAGGCCGGCCGGTCGCCCCGGGACAGCGCCCCGAGGGAGTGGGCGTAGAAGCGCAGGGGCCGGCCTGCTGTGACACCCGGATCCAGCTGCCGGATGGCGCCGGCGGCTGCGTTTCGCGGGTTCTCGAAGGGCTTGTCTCCCCGCTCCACGCGGCGGCGGTTCATGCCCTCGAAGCCCGCCAGCGAGTAGAGCACCTCGCCGCGCACGCTGACCAGAGGGGGTACCTGGCCACGCAGCTGCAGGGGCAGGTTGCGGATGGTGCGCACCGTGTGGCTCACGTCCTCGCCCACGCTGCCGTCGCCCCGCGTACCAGCGCCCTGGAGGCTTCCATCAACGTAGACCAGCTCGATGGCCAGGCCGTCGAGCTTGGGCTCCACCACGTAGTGCAAGGGATCGAGCTGCTCCCAGTCCAGGCCGGCGCGCTCCAGGAGGTAGCGCACGCCGCCGCGGAGCTTGCCCCGGTCATCGCGCTTCTGCTCGAAGTCCCACAGCTCCTGCTGGTCGAAGGCGTTGCCCAGAGAGAGCATGGGACGCTGGTGCGGGAAGGGCTCCAGACCCTCCACCGGTGCGCCCCCCACGCGGCGGGTGGGGCTGTCTTTACGCACCAGATCCGGGAAGCGCTGCTCCAGCAGGGTGAGCTCGTGGAACAGCAGGTCGTACTCACGGTCGCTGATCTGCGCAGCGTCCCGCTCATGGTACAGGCGGGCGTGACGTCGGAGCTCTGGGACCAGCCAGCTCACCCTCTCTGCAGCCTGGGATGGCGAACAGGCCTCCACCTGCGCCCGCACATGCGCAACGGCGTCGGACCGTGTAGAATCCATAGGTGAACCTTGTCCGCAGCCCGTCGCGGTCTCTCTCACCGGCGGGCAGGTGCCTCGGCACCTAACCCTCTGTGCCCACCCCAGCACCGTCGGTGGGTCACCCGAGCCCGCCCATGGAAACCACGCGCGAGACGCTCTCACAGCTGCTCAACCAGCTCGAGGCGCGCCCCAGGGACCACCAGGCGCGGCTGACCGCTGCGGGGCAGGCCCTCGCCCTGTGCGTGGGCCTGGGCGACCCCCTCCTGGCCGACGTGGCCGAGTCCCTGGTGGCCGACGCTCCCCGACGCCTGCCCGGCAAGGTCCGGCGGGAGCTCTCCCACCTGGCCGCCCGGGCGCGGGCATCGCGGCGCGCGGTGGCCATGGCCCACAGGACCGCAAGGCAAGCCCCCGACGCCCTGGCCCGCAGCCTGGCCGCCGATCCCGAGCTGCTGGCGGCGCAGATCCGGCGGCGCCTCGACCAGGGTGAGACCGCGCTCGCCCGCGCGGTGCTCGAGGTAGCGCTCGCTCGCTTCGCCACCCACAAGGGCCTGATCGAGCTGCGGGAGAGCCTGCTGGAGGCCTGGCCCCAGCCCGGCTCAATGGGACCATCGGGCGAACCAGCTCGCGACACCGACCCGGGCTGATCCCCTGCCGCGGTAGTCTGCCACCATCCCCTTGGAGGCGGAGAGGGTTGCGTGCTCGCTGAGGTCATGCCCCCAATTCTGAGACAGCCTTCGGGGTCATGCCCCCAATTCTGAGACAGATCCGTCGCGGGCCGGGGTGCTCACCCTCGAAAACCGTATTTGCTCCGTGGGCGTCTGCCGCGGAACGGCTGGATCGTCTCAGAACTCGGCCCATGACCCTTGTTGCTGTTGCAGAACCGGGCGCATGACTCTTGACTCGCCCCGAGCCTCGACTCCATGGACCGGTCGGGCGAGCCAGCTCGCGATACGGACCCGGGCTCGAGAGGCCATCCGAAGAAAGATCGCCTATGCGGTCAGTTTCTGTCCGGCTTGCCGGCGCAGGGGTTGACAAGCCCCGGGCGCATCTCGATAATCAAGCTCCTCCAGGTCTCCCCCCCAGTCTCTCCCCTCCCCTCCATCCCCTCGGCTCATCCCCCCCATGGATACCGATCTCCTCGCTCTTAGAGCCCATTCGACGGCTGATCTCGTCAAGCTGGCCCACCAGGCCGGGATCGAAAAAGCCACCAGCCTCCGACGCCAGGATCTCGTCTTCGAGCTGCTCTGCCGGCGCCTCAGCCGCGGAGCCCAGACCCGTGGTTCCGGCGTGCTCGAGATCCTCCCCGACGGCTTCGGCTTCCTGCGCACGCCCGAGTCCGGCTACCTTCCCGGCGCCGACGACATCTACGTCTCTCCATCCCAGATCCGCCGCTTCCACCTGCGCACCGGCGACCTGGTCGACGGCCGCGTGCGCGCTCCCAAGGAGTCCGAGCGCTACATCGCGCTGATCAAGCTCGAACAGGTCAACGGCTACGACCCAGAGCTCCAAGATCGACCGCTGCTGTTCGACAACCTCACCGCCGAGCAGCCTCGCCAGGTCTTCAAGCTCGAGCATGATCCCTCCGAGCCCACCTCCCGCATCCTCGATCTTCTCATCCCCATCGGCCGCGGGCAGCGGGCGCTGGTGCACTCATCGGCCCGGGCCGGCTGCCTGCTGCTCTTCCGGCGCATCGCCAAGGCGCTGCAGGTCAACCACCCCGAGTGCCACGTCATCCTGCTGGCCGTGCACGCGCGCCCCGAGGACGCCACCGCCCTGGCCGCCGAGCTCAGCTGCGAGGTGGTGGCCACCACCTTCGACGAATCCGCCAACCGCCACGCCCAGGCCGCCGAGATCGTCAACGAGCGAGCGCGACGCCTGTCCGAGTCCGGCCACCACGTGGTGGTGCTGGTGCACTCCCTCACGCGCCTGTGCCGCGCCTACGACGAGCTGGCCGGCGGCACCGCCCGCCTGGGCACCACCGGCCTCGAGGGCGGCGTGCTCACCCGCCCGCGCCGCCTGCTGGCCGACGCGCGCCGGCTGCGCGAAGGCGGCTCCCTCACCGTCCTGGCCTCGCTGGCCTCCAGCCAGGGAGCGCGCCTCGATCGAGCCATCGCCTACGCTTTCCGGGGCACCGCCAGCACCGAGATATTCCTCGACCATCCGCTGGCGGTACCGGGCCATGTCCCTGGTATAGACCTTCTGCAAAGCGCCACCTCGGGCACCCACCTGCTGCTCGATCAGGCCGCGCAGCAGGCCCGCGAGCGCCTTCGCAGCCAGCTGGGCGACGACCCGGTGCAGGCCACCCAGGCCATGCTCCGCCTGCTCGGTCAGCATGCCACCAACGCCGAGCTCCTTGACAGCCGCGCCCAAACGGGCGAATAGGCGCCGGAAGTTAGCCTCCGGGTCGCTCCCGGACTGGCCAGAGGTATCGCTATGCAGCAGGGCATCCATCCCAAGTACGTCGATTGCACCGTCACCTGCGTCTGCGGGAATAGCTTTCAGACCCGCACACTCCAGCCGACCATGAAGATCGAGATCTGCTCCGAGTGCCACCCGTTCTTCACGGGCAAGCAGAAGATCATCGACACCGCCGGTCGCGTCGAGCGCTTCATGCGCAAGTGGGGCCTGGCTGACCCTTCTGTGGGGTCTGCGGACTAGTGCCCGTGCCCAGAAGTACCTGCCCACCCTGCTGGGCGGCCAGATACTT
>CAZEJJ010000065.1:0-36988 GCA_964512185.1 uncultured Enterobacterales bacterium
TCCGCACAACGGACGTGACCGGCATCGTCGAGCTGCCCGAGGGCGTCGAGATGGTCATGCCTGGTGACAACATCACCATTACCGTGAAGTTGATCACCCCCATCGCGGCTGAGAAGGGCCTCAACTTCGCCATCCGCGAGGGTGGCCGCACCGTCGGCGCCGGCATCGTCGTCGAGATCGCGGAGTAACTGGAAGAAAAAAATTAAGCAGCCGGCAGCTGTCAACCGGCTTTGGATTAAGTCATCGGCGGGCCATTGCCCGCCGGTGGCGCTAAAGGGCAGTAGCTCTAATTGGCAGAGCGGCGGACTCCAAATCCGCATGATGGGGGTTCGAATCCCTCCTGCCCTGCTGGAAAGTGGCAATAGCAGTAGAGGAAGATAGGTAACTAAAATGGGTAGCAATCGCTGGGTGCACCTGATGTTCGCCGTGGGAGGAATCCTGGCGGCGTTCATGGCGGTCAAGACAGCCGAGTGGATCTGGAGCTATTTCGACAAGCCCAATGATCTGCTCGTGAGCGGTATCGGCATCCTGGTGGGTGGCGCTGCGGCGTTCATTGCGTGGCGCAACGAGGATTTATTCACCAAGGCCACCGAGGTCACCATGGAGCTGAAGAAGGTGACCTGGCCAACCCGCAAGGAGACCCAGGCTGCCACCGTGGTCGTCATCGTCACGGTGATCATTGCCTCCATCTTCCTTGGAGTTTTCGACCTAATCTGGTCCTGGGCAACGGGCCTCATCTACGCGTAGCGGGTACGGGGCCCTCCATAGGGCCTTTTCCCCCACGTCATCGAGGGGAGTAATCCCAATGGCGATTAAGTGGTACGCGGTCCATACCTACTCGGGCCATGAGAACAAGGCAAAGCTGTCTCTGGAGGACCGCATCAAGAACGCGGGCCTGATGGACTCGTTCGGGGAGATCTTGATTCCAACGGAGTCGGTGCTGGAGATGGTGCGCGGGCAGAAACGCACCACCACCCGCAAGCTGTACCCCGGCTACATGTTCATTGAGATGGACCTGACCGACCACACCTACCACCTGGTCAAGAACACCTCCAACATCACCGGCTTCCTGGGCGGCAACAAGCCCGTGCCGGTCAAGGATTCGGAGATCAACCAGATCAACGCCCAAATGACCGAGGGCGCGGAGAAGCCCAAGCCGAAGGTGCTGTTCGAAGAGGGCGAGAACGTGCGGGTCATCGACGGGCCCTTCTCCAACTTCACGGGCATCGTGGAGGAGGTCAAGGCGGAGAAGCAGAAGCTGCGCGTGCTGGTCAGCATCTTCGGGCGAGCCACGCCCGTTGAGCTCGACTTCGCCCAGGTGGAGAAGGCTTAAGCAGACAATCCCAAGTACCTGACGGCGGCGGCCATGAGGGCAGCTGCCACATGCGGGAGGCTCCGGCTTTGACCGGGGCCGCCTGGACCGCAAAGGAGGACACATGAAGAAGGTAACCGGGTTAGTCAAACTCCAGGTACCTGGAGGAATGGCGAACCCCAGCCCGCCAGTTGGTCCCGCTCTGGGCCAGCATGGCGTCAACATCATGGAGTTCTGCAAGGCGTTCAACGCCCGTACGCAGAGCCAGAAGGGGACGATCATCCCGGTGGTTATCACCATCTTCGCTGATCGCTCCTTCACCTTCATCACCAAGACGCCCCCCGCGGCGGTCTTGCTGAAGAAGGCTGCCAAGGTGGAGAAGGGCTCGGGAGAGCCGAATCGAGAGAAGGTTGGCAAGGTCACCCGGGAGCAGGTGCGGGAGATCGCCGAGATCAAGATGCCCGACCTCAACACCGATGACATCGAGTCCGCGATGCACACCGTCGAAGGGACGGCGCGCAGCATGGGCATCGAGGTCAAGGGATAGAGGGGGCGCATATGCCAAAAAGAGGAAAGAAATTTCGCGAGCTCTCGGCAAAGATCGAAGCCACCGAGCGCTACACGCTAGAGGACGGCTGCAAGCTGATCCCCGAGCTTGGCCTGGCCAAGTTTGATGAGTCAGTGGACGTGGCTGTTCGCCTGGGTGTGAACCCGAAGTACGCCGACCAGATGGTCCGCGGGGCGGTTGTCATGCCCCACGGCACCGGCAAGTCGGTGCGCGTCGCGGTCTTCGCCAAGGGCGACAAGGCCAAGGAAGCTGAAGAGGCCGGTGCCGACATCGTTGGCGCCGAGGATCTGGCCGAGAAGATTCAGGAAGGCTTCCTGGACTTCGACGCTGTGTTGGCCACCCCTGACATGATGGGGCAGGTCGGCCGGCTGGGCCGTGTGCTCGGCCCCCGTGGTCTGATGCCGAACCCGAAGGTCGGAACCGTGACCTTCGACGTGGCCAAGACAGTCAACGAGCTCAAGGCCGGCCGCATTGAGTTTCGCGTGGAGAAGGCTGGAATCGTGCACGCGCCCATAGGCCGTGTGAGCTTTGGCGCGGACAAGATTAAGGACAACCTCCTGGCGCTGATGGAGCTTCTGCTCAAGCTGAAGCCCTCGTCGGCCAAGGGGACCTACGTCAAGAGCGTGGCCATCTCCACAACCATGGGCCCCTCCGTCCGGTTCGATCCGGCCGACGTGGTCAGCTCAGTGGGCAAGTAGGAGGACGCCATGAACAGGCAAGATAAGGTAGATACCGTCGCTGAGCTCCAGGATACTCTGGGCAAGGTGGCCGCCCTGATCGTGACCGACTTCCGCGGGCTCACCGTGGATGAGGCCAACAAGCTCCGCTCGGAGATCAAGAAGGCGGAGTGTGAGTACCGCGTTATCAAGAACACCCTGCTCAAGCTGGCCATAGAGGGCACGGACATGGAAGGGATGACCGACATGTTCAAGGGCCCCTCCGCCATCGCCTGGTCCAACAGCGATCCTGTCGCGCCGGCCAAGGTGATCGACAAGTTTGCGAGCAAGTCGAAGCACATGGTGGTGAAGGGCGGCTTCCTGGAGGGTGAGGTGCTGGACGAGGGCGGGGTGAAGAGCCTGGCCCACATGAAGGGTAAGGAGGAGCTCCAGGCTGAGTTCCTGATGACCCTGATGGCTCCGGCCCAGAACTTTGTGGCACTGCTCAACGCGGCCCCGCAGAACTTCATGTACCTGCTCAACGCGAAGAAGGACGCGCTGGGTGGGGAGTAAGAATTTGAAACGTTAATTCGTCCAGGTTGACTGGGCGCATGAATACCAGACCACGCGAGGCACAAACCCTGAGCGTGGGAGGCAAAAGGGCGAAAGCCCGGAGCCGCAAGAAAGAGGAGAAATACAATGTCCGACATCACCAAGGACCAGGTTATCGATTACCTCAGCAACCTGACGGTCATGGACATCGCTGCCCTGACCACCGAGCTCGAGGACAAGTGGGGCGTGAAGGCTGCTCCGGTTGCCGTCGCTGGCCCCGCCGCTGGCCCCGCCCCCGAGGCCGCCGCTGAGCCCACCGAGTTCGACGCTGTTCTCATGGACCACGGCCCCAAGAAGATCCAGGTCATCAAGGCGCTGCGTGAGCTCACCAGCCTCGGCCTGAAGGAGGCCAAGGAAGTGGTTGAGAGCGCCCCCAAGGCCATCAAGGAGGCGGTGTCCAAGGAGGAGGCCGAGGAGGTCAAGAAGAAGCTGGAGGACGCCGGCGGTACGGTGGAGATCAAGCCCGCTGCCGCGTGATCTGGCGGACTATTTTTTCAATTGCCAGGGTTCGGGGGGCCGTTCCCCCGGGCCCTGGCATTCGTGCGTTTAGCGGTTGAGTAGAAAAACCCAGAAAAGCACCCCAGGAGAGTCGATGGGCCAGGTAATCCAGACCAACTTCCGAGTCCGAAAGCACTTCGGCCGGATCAACAAGATTATCGACATCCCGAACCTGATCGACATCCAGAAGCGGTCATACGACAAGCTGTTGCAGTCGGAGATCGCGCCGGATCGTCGGGACGACGTGGGCCTGCAGGGCGTCTTCAACAGCGTCTTCCCGATCAAGGACTTCTCCGAGACTTCCTCGTTGGAGTTCGTCAGCTACAACCTGGAGCGTCCCAAGTACGACGTGGACGAGTGCCGGGCGCGCGGCATGACCTTCGCCGCGCCGATCAAGGTCACCATCCGTCTCGTCCTGTGGGACGTGAACGAGGAGACCGGCGCGCAGTCGATCCGCGACGTCAAGGAGCAGGAAGTCTACTTCGGCGAGATCCCGCTGATGACGGAGAACGGTACCTTTATCATTAACGGTACCGAGCGCGTGGTGGTGAGCCAGCTGCACCGCTCCCCGGGCGTCTTCTTCGATCACGACAAGGGAAAGACCCACGCCACGGGCAAGCTGCTCTACTCGGCACGCATCATCCCGTACCGCGGGTCATGGCTCGACTTCGAGTTCGATCCCAAGGACCGGATGCATGTGCGCATCGACCGGCGGCGCAAGCTGTACGCCACGGTGCTGCTGCGGGCCCTGGGCTTCTCCACCGAGGAGCTGCTCAACTACTACTACGAGGACGAGGTGATCTACCTCGAGCCGGGGAAGAAGTACTCCAAGAGCATCGAGTACGACATCCTTCCCGGCCAGCGGGCCACGCGGGAGCTGCGGCACCCGGAGACCCGCGAGATCATCGTGCGCAAGAACCGCAAGTTCACCCGCGTGGCGATCCGCAAGCTGCGCGACTCCGGCCTCGAGCGGCTCCCCTCCACCCTGGAGGAGCTCATCGGCAAGGTCGCGGCGCGCGACGTCATCGACCCGGAGACCGGCGAGGTCCTGGTTCAGTGCAACGAGGAAGTCTCCGAGGAGGTGCTCACCTCCCTGCGTGAGCACGGCATCGACAACTTCAAGGTTCTCTTCATCGACAACCTGAACGTCGGCTCCTACCTGCGCGACACCCTCATCGACGACAAGCTCCAGACGCCAGACGAGGCGATCATGGAGATCTACCGCCGGCTGCGCCCGGGCGATCCGCCCACGGTGGACACCGCGCGGAACCTGTTCCAGAACCTCTTCTTCAACGCCGAACGGTACGACCTGTCCAAGGTCGGGCGCCTGAAGCTGAACTACAAGTTCAAGCTGGACGAGCCCCTCGACAACTGCGTGCTCACCCCAACCGACATCCTCGAGACGGTGCGTTACCTCATCGAGCTCAAGAACGGCCGGGGCAGCATCGACGACATCGACCACCTGGGCAACCGCCGGGTGCGCGCCGTCGGCGAGCTCATGGAGAACCAGTACCGCATCGGGCTGGTGCGCATGGAGCGGGCCATCAAGGAGCGCATGAGCATGTCTCAGGAGATCGAGACCCTCATGCCCCACGACCTGATCAACGCCAAGCCGGTGAGCGCGGTGGTCAAGGAGTACTTCGGCTCCAGCCAGCTTTCGCAGTTCATGGATCAGACCAACCCCCTGAGCGAGGTGACGCACAAGCGCCGCCTCTCCGCCCTGGGACCAGGCGGTCTGACCCGTGAGCGCGCCGGGTTCGAGGTGCGCGACGTTCACACCACGCACTACGGGCGCATCTGCCCCATCGAGACGCCTGAAGGGCCGAACATCGGCCTCATCGCGTCGCTCTCCACCTACGCGCGGGTCAACGACTTCGGCTTCATCGAGACGCCGTACCGCAAGGCGGGTGACGGGCATGTGTACGACGAGGTCGGCTTCTTCTCCGCCCTGGAGGAGGAGGGGCAGAAGATCGCCCAGGCCAACGCGCCGATCGACGACGCCGGCAAGTTCATCAACGACCATGTCAACGCCCGCGTCAACGGCGACCCGGGGCTGATGCCCTCGGAGGAGATCACGTTGATGGACGTCTCCCCGAACCAGCTGGTTTCGGTGGCGGCGTCGCTGATCCCGTTCCTGGAGAACGACGACGCCAACCGCGCCCTCATGGGCTCCAACATGCAGCGCCAGGCGGTGCCGCTGGTCAAGACCGCGTCGCCCCTGGTGGGCACGGGCATGGAGGCCAAGGTCGCCCAGGACTCCGGTGTCACC
The DNA here is from genome assembly GCA_964512185.1 of uncultured Enterobacterales bacterium. Lineage (GTDB taxonomy): Bacteria > Myxococcota_A > UBA796 > UBA796 > JAFGLY01 > CAZEJJ01. Next base: position 5,916 of record CAZEJJ010000065.1, read on the forward strand.
GTGGTCGCCCGGCGCGACGGCATGGTTGACTCGGTGGACGCGGCGCGCATCGTCGTGCGCCCCCTGGAAACCAAGACCTTCGATCCGCTGCAGGCCAAGCCTGACATCTACAACCTGGTCAAGTTCCAGCGCTCCAACCAGAACACGAGCATCAACCAGAAGCCCATCGTCAAGCCGGGCGAGCGTGTGCGCGCCGGTGACGTCATCGCCGATGGGCCCGCCACCGAGACCGGCGAGCTGGCGCTTGGGCAGAACTGCCTGGTCGCCTTCATGCCGTGGGGCGGGTACAACTTCGAGGATTCCATCCTCGTCTCCGAGCGCATGACCAAGCAGGACGTCTACACATCGGTGCACATCGAGGAGTTCGAGTGCATCGCCCGTGACACCAAGCTGGGCAAGGAAGAGATCACGCGGGACATCCCCAACGTTGGCGAGGACGCCCTGGCCGACCTGGACGAGTCCGGCATCGTGCGCATCGGCGCCGAGGTGAAGCCTGGCGACATCCTGGTGGGCAAGATCACGCCCAAGGGCGAAACCCAGCTCTCCCCGGAGGAGAAGCTGCTTCGCGCCATCTTCGGCGAGAAGGCCGGCGACGTGCGGGACTCCTCACTGAGGGTTCCGCCAGGTGTGCAGGGCATCGTGATCAACGCGCGCGTGTTCGCCCGCAAGGGCACCGAGCAGGACGAGCGCTCCCGGGACATCCTGGACCAGGAGAAGGAGAAGCTGTTCGCTGACCAGCGCGACGAGATCAAGATCGTCTCCGACGCCTACTACGAGCAGATGATCAAGCTGCTGCTCAACAAGACCACCGGCGCGCGGCTGGTGGACGACCGGGGCAAGGTCCTGCTGCAGAAGGGGACCAAGCTGGGCCGCGAGGAGCTGTTCAGCGTGCCGCGGCGTTACTGGGTGGAGATCCAGGTCACCACCGGCAACGGCGAGGTCGAGGACCGGCTGGAGCAGCTGGACAGCCGGCTCAAGGACGACGTCCACAACATCGAAACCCTCTACACCGAGAAGGTCGGCAAGCTGACCAAGGGGGACGAGCTTCCTCCGGGCGTGATCAAGATGGTCAAGGTGTACGTGGCCATCAAGCGCAAGCTCTCGGTGGGCGACAAGATGGCCGGGCGCCATGGCAACAAGGGTGTCATCAGCCGCATCCTCCCCGAGGAGGACATGCCCTACCTGGAGGACGGCACCCCGGTTGACATCGTGCTCAACCCCCTGGGCGTGCCCTCCCGAATGAACGTGGGGCAGATCCTGGAGACCCACCTGGGGTGGGCCGCGCGGGAGCTGGGCATCCAGATCGATCGCTACCTCCAGGCGGAGTGGAGCGGGGATGTTCTCCGCGACAAGCTGAAGAAGATCTACACCACCGAGCAGGCGCACCAGTTCATCGAAAACCTGGCCGACGAAGATGTGGGCCGCTTCGCTGGCACCCTGCGTAACGGCGTGCACATGGCGAGCCCGGTGTTCGACGGCGCGCATGAGCCTGACATCAAGGCGGCGCTCAAGATGGCGGGCCTGCCGGACAGCGGCCAGGCCGTGCTCTTCGACGGCCGCACGGGCGACCCGTTCTCCAACGACGTCACCGTGGGCATCATGTACGTGCTCAAGCTGCACCACCTGGTGGACGACAAGATCCACGCCCGGTCCATCGGCCCCTACTCCCTGGTCACCCAGCAGCCGTTGGGTGGCAAGGCGCAGTTCGGCGGTCAGCGGCTGGGTGAGATGGAGGTGTGGGCCATGGAGGCGTACGGCGCCGCTTACGGTCTGCAGGAGTTCCTCACGGTCAAGTCCGACGATGTGGTGGGCCGCACGCGCATGTACGAGAGCATCGTCAAGGGCGAGCACATTCTCGAGGCGGGCCTGCCCGAATCGTTCAACGTGCTGCTCAAGGAGCTCCAGAGTCTCTGTCTGAACGTCGAGTTGATCGAGGAGGGCGGCGCGATTCGCGAGCCCACGGCGGAGCCGTCGGTGGTGCCGCCGCTCTCATCGATTAGCCACGGGCTGGGACTGCCGGGGCTGTAGGCCGGGGAACGGAAAGAAGGTTGTAGGGCCAACGATTCAACTAAGGAGAAAGTCCAGTGAAGGACATCTTCAATTTCTTTGAGAAGCCGAAGGACCCGCTGAGCTTTTCAGCTATCCGCATCTCCCTGGCCAGCCCGGACAAGATCCAGGAGTGGTCACACGGCGAGGTGAAGAAGCCCGAGACCATCAACTACCGCACCTTCAAGCCGGAGCGGGACGGGCTCTTCTGCGCCAAGATCTTCGGGCCGGTGAAGGACTACGAGTGCAACTGCGGCAAGTACAAGCGCATGAAGCACCGCGGCGTGGTGTGCGAGAAGTGCGGCGTGGAGGTGATCCAGTCCAAGGTTCGCCGTGAGCGCCTGGGCCACATCAACCTGGCCACGCCGGTGGCGCACATCTGGTTCCTCAAGAGCCTGCCGTCGCGCATCGGCAACCTGCTGGACATCACCCTCAAGGAACTTGAGAAGGTGCTGTACTGCGAGTCGTACATCGTCACGGATCCGGGCACGACCATGCTCCAGATGGGCGAGCGCCTCACCGAGGAGCAGTACCAGCAGATGCTGGACGAGCTCGGTGACGAGGGGTACTTCGACGCCGGCATGGGCGCCGAGGCGATCCGCATCATCCTCCAGCACATCGACATCGAAACCCTGGCGGTGGACCTGCGCGCCGACATGCGCGCCGCCACCTCCGAGGCCAAGCGCAAGAAGCTGGCCAAGCGGCTCAAGGTCGTCGAGGCGTTCCGCGACAGCGGCAACAAGCCGGAGTGGATGCTGCTGGAGGTTATCCCGGTCATCCCGCCCGACCTGCGCCCCCTGGTGCCCCTGGACGGCGGCCGCTTCGCCACCAGCGACCTGAACGATCTGTACCGCCGGGTGATCAACCGCAACAACCGGCTCAAGCGCCTCAAAGAGCTCAACGCGCCCGAAATCATTATCAGAAATGAGAAGCGCATGCTCCAGGAGGCGGTGGACGCGCTGTTCGACAACGGCCGGCGCGGCCGCACCATCACCGGGCCGAACAAGCGCCCGCTCAAGTCCCTGTCTGACATGCTCAAGGGCAAGCAGGGCCGGTTCCGCCAGAACCTGCTCGGCAAGCGCGTGGACTACTCCGGCCGCTCGGTCATCGTGGTCGGCCCGGAGCTGCGCCTGCACCAGTGCGGCCTGCCCAAGAAGATGGCCCTCGAGCTGTTCAAGCCGTTCATCTACAACAAGCTGGAGGAGCGTGGCCTGGTCACCACCATCAAGAGCGCCAAGAAGATGGTGGAGAAGGAGCGCCCCGAGGTGTGGGACATCCTGGAGGAGGTGATCAAGGAACACCCGATCATGCTCAACCGCGCGCCCACCCTGCACCGCCTGGGCATCCAGGCCTTCGAGCCGGTGCTCATCGAGGGCAAGGCGATCCAGCTGCACCCGCTGGTTTGCACCGCCTTCAACGCCGACTTCGACGGCGACCAGATGGCCGTGCACGTGCCCCTGAGCCTCGAGGCCCAGATGGAGGCGCGGGTGCTGATGATGTCCACCAACAACATCCTCAGCCCGGCCCACGGCAAGCCGATCATTCTGCCGAGCCAGGACATCGTGCTCGGCCTGTACCACATGACCCGCGAGCGCGCCTACGTGAAGGGTGCCTGGCGCGCCCCCGAGGAGGGCGGCGAGCCTCTGGCCGGTGTCTTCTCCTCCGCCGAGGAGGTGCGCATGGCGTACGACCACGGCGAGGTCGACCTGCAGGCCGCGGTGCAAGTGCGTATGGACGGCCACATGGTCAAGACCACCGTGGGCCGCGTGCTGCTCTACGAGATCGTGCCCAATGAGCTGGAGTTCCAGCTCGTGAACCGGGTGATGGGCAAGAAGCAGCTGGCCGAGCTCATCGACGCCTGCTACCGGCTTTGCTCCGACAAGGCGACGGTGCTGCTGGCCGACCGCCTGCGCACCATGGGGTACACCTACTCCACCAAGGCCGGCATCTCCATCTGCATCAACGACATGGAGATACCGCCGCGCAAGAACAAGATGCTCGACAAGGCGAGCAAGGAAGTGCGCGAGATCGAGGACCAGTACACCGAGGGTCTGATCACCGACGGTGAGCGCTATAACAAGGTGGTCGATATCTGGGCCCAGGCCTCTGAGGCGGTAGCCAACGAGATGATGACCGAGATCGGTCAGGCCGAGGTCGCTGATCCCCTGACGGGCAACAAGCGCATGATGCCCTCCTTCAACTCGATCTACATCATGGCCGACTCCGGCGCGCGAGGCTCTGCCCAGCAGATGCGGCAGCTGGCCGGTATGCGTGGCCTGATGGCCAAGCCCTCGGGCGAGATCATCGAGACGCCGATCACCACGAACTTCCGTGAGGGCCTCTCGGTGTTGCAGTACTTCATCTCCACCCACGGCGCGCGCAAGGGCCTGGCGGATACGGCGCTCAAGACCGCCAACTCCGGTTACCTGACCCGGCGCCTGGTGGACGTGGCGCAGGACTCGGTTATCCGCGAGTACGACTGCGGCACCTTCGACGGCATCATCATGAGCTCCCTGGTTGAGGGCGGCGAGATCATCGAGCGTCTGGGCGACCGTATCCTCGGCCGCGTGGGGCTCAACGACATCGCGGACCCGCTCACCGGCGAGGTCATCGTGCCGGCCAACGACGAGATCAACGAGGAACGCGTCAAGGCCATCGAGGACGCCGGCATCGACAAGGTAGAGATCCGGTCGGTGCTCACCTGCCAAACCCGGCGCGGTGTGTGCGTCAAGTGCTACGGCCGTGACCTGGCCCGCGGGCATGTCGTGAACATCGGCGAGGCGGCCGGCATCATCGCGGCCCAGTCCATCGGCGAGCCGGGCACGCAGCTTACGATGCGTACCTTCCACATCGGTGGTATCGGCCAGGTGCGCCACGAGGAGTCGACTCTGGAGTGCCGCACCGAGGGCACCGTCAAGTTCGAGAACGTCTCCGCGGTGCCGTACCGCTCTGGTGAGCGGGACGTGCAGGTCGTGATGAAGCGCCACGGCGAGATCATCATCCAGGACGACTCCGGCCGCGAGCGCGAGCGTTACCAGCTCGTGTACGGCGCCCACCTGCTGGTCAAGGACGGCGACCGGGTAGAGGCGAACACGGTCCTGGCCGAATGGGACCCGTTCTCCATGCCCATCGTTACCGAGGTTGGCGGCACCATCGCCTTCGGCGACGTCATCGAGGGCGTCACCATGCAGGAGGCGCTGGATGAGGTCACCGGCCTCTCCCGTAAGGTCATCATCGAGAGCAAGGACGGCGACGTCCGCCCGCGCATCAGCATCAAGGATGATGAGGGTGAGACTCTGAACCTGCCGGGCTCCAAGGCGTACGGGCGTTACTTCCTGCCCGTTGGCTCCAACATCTTCGTGGCCGAGGGCGACATCGTTCAGGCTGGTGAGGTTATCGCCAAGATCCCGCGCGAGACCACCAAGACCAAGGACATCACCGGCGGCCTGCCGCGCGTTGCCGAGCTGTTCGAGGCGCGCAAGCCCAAGGAGCACGCGCTGATCAGCGAGATCGACGGCACTGTCGGTTTCGGCAAGGACACCAAGGGCAAGCAGAAGGTGGTGATCACGCCGGACATCGGCGACTCCGTTGATTACCTGGTGGCAAAGGGCAAGCACCTCTCCGTCCGCGAGGGCGATCAGGTGCTGGCCGGCGAGCCGCTCATGGACGGCGCGGCCAACCCGCACGACATCCTCAAGGTGTTGGGCGAGAAGGAGCTGGCCAAGTACCTGGTGGACGAGATCCAGGAGGTCTACCGGCTGCAGGGCGTGCGCATCAACGACAAGCACATCGAGGTGATCGTGCGCCAGATGCTGCGGCGCGTCCGCATCACCGACGTGGGCGACACCCGCTTCATCCTCGAGGAGCAGGTTGAGAAGTACGTGTTCCAGGAGGAGAACGAGCGGGTCATGGCAGACGGTGGATCGCCTGCTGTTGGTGAGCCCCTGCTGCTCGGCATCACCAAGGCCTCTCTCTCCACTGACAGCTTCCTCTCGGCGTCCTCCTTCCAGGAGACGGCCAAGGTTCTCACCGAGGCGGCGGTGTGCGGCAAGACCGACCACCTGCTCGGCCTCAAGGAGAACATCATCATGGGCCGCCTCATCCCGGCGGGCACCGGCCTGGCCGCCTACAAGCGGCTGAGCATTGAGGTGGAAGAGGTCCCGGTTGAGGACGAGGTCCCGGCTGTGAGCATGGAGGCGGACGGCGGGCTCGGTATGGACATGCCGGAGCCGCCCAGCGCCGAGTAAGGCTTGCGAACGTAGTCAAGATCGGGCATAAGTGGTTGCCCTTAAGGATTCTGCAGGAGAATTAAAATGGCAGTTCGAGAGAAGATCAGGCTGATTTCAGAGGCCGGCACCGGCTACTTCTACACCACCACCAAGAACAAGCGCACCACGCCGGACAAGATCCGGATGAAGAAGTACGATCCGAAGGTGCGCAAGCATGTGTGGTTCAAGGAAGGGAAAATCAAGTAACACCCCTCCCCCCCGGGCGGGGGTTAACCCCCCGCCCCCCAGAGTACCCACCAGACTTCTATTAATTTGAAGGGTTATGCACCGAGTCAGGCGCAGGCGGCGCCTTGGGGGCGGGCTTCTCTTTTTTGGGCTTGGCCGGCACCAGGGCGTGCTCCAGGGCCTGCTCGATGTTGGTCACCGGGATGATCTCCAGGTCGTCCCGGATCTCCTGCGGGATATCCACCAGGTCCTTGGTGTTGCGCTCCGGGATCAGCACGCGCTTCAGCCCCGCGCGATGCGCCGCCAACACCTTCTCTTTCACACCGCCCACTGGCATCACAAGGCCGCGCAGGGAGATCTCCCCGGTCATGGCCACATCGTCGCGGATGCAGCGATCCGACAGCAGGGACACAAGCGAGGTGACCATGGTCACGCCCGCGGAGGGGCCGTCCTTGCGGATGGCCCCGGCCGGCACATGGATGTGAAGATCTGACTTGGCGAAGAAGTCCCGCTCCAGGCCCAGCTCCTTGGTCTTGGAGCGGGCAAAGGTGAGGGCCGCCTGGGCCGACTCCTTCATCACGTCGCCCAGGTGCCCGGAGAGGATCAGCTTGCCGGTGCCCTTCATGCGCGTGGCCTCGATGAACAGGATCTGGCCGCCCGTGGGGGTCCAGGCCAGGCCCGTCGCCACGCCCGGGATCTCGGTGCGCTCGGCCATCTCCGGGAAGTAGGTCACCGGGCCGAGGATGTCGTGCAGGTCCTTGTGCTCGATGGTCTCAGGGAGCGGGTCCTCCTTGGCCACCTTCACCGCCACCCAGCGGATGGTGGAGGCGAGCTCCCGCTCCAGATTTCGCACGCCGGCCTCGCGGGTGTAGCTGTCGATGATGCCCAGCACCGCGTCGTCCTTCACCGGGAACTGCTCATCCTCCAGGCCGTGCTCATCCACCTGCTTGGGGATCAGGTGCCGCTTGGCGATGTGCAGCTTCTCGTTGCGGGTGTAGCCAGGCAGCTCCAGGATTTCGAGCCTGTCCTTGAGGGCCGGCGGGATGGGCTCGATCTCGTTGGCCGTGGCAAAGAAGAGCACCTGGCTCAGGTCGAACGGAACCTCGAGGAAGTGGTCGGAGAACTGGTGGTTCTGCTCCGGGTCCAACACCTCCAGCAGGGCCGACGAGGGGTCGCCGCGGAAGTCGCTGCCCAGCTTGTCGATCTCGTCCAGCACGAAGACGGGGTTGCGGGTGCCGGCGCGGCGCATGCTCTGCAGGATGCGGCCGGGCAGGGCGCCCACGTAGGTGCGCCGGTGGCCGCGGATCTCGGCCTCGTCCCGTACACCACCCAGAGATGCGCGCACGAACTTGCGGCCCAGGGCGCGGGCCACGGAGCGACCGGTTGAGGTCTTGCCCACGCCGGGGGGGCCCACCAGGCACAGGATCGGGCCCTTCTTGTCCGGCTTCAGCTTGCGCACGGCCAGGTACTCGATGATGCGCTTTTTGACCTTCTCCAGGCCGTAGTGGTCCTCGTCCAGGATCTGGCGCGCCCGTTCCAGATCGAGGTGGTCCTCGGTGGTCTCGTTCCAGGGCAGCTCCACCAGCCACTCGAGGTAGGTGCGGGTCACCGTGTACTCGGGAGACTGAGAGGGGATCTGCCGCAGGCGCGCCAGCTGCTTGTGCGCCACCTCCTCGGCCTCGGCCGGGAGGTTCGCCTCGGCGATGCGCTCCTCAAACTCGGCGGCCTCGTCTTCCTCGTCTCCGTCGCCCAGCTCGTCCTGGATCGCGCGCATGCGCTGGCGCAGCATGGCCTCGCGCTGGTGCTTGCCCATCTCTGAGCGCACCTGGGAGTCGATGTGCTCCTTGACCTTGTGTGACTCCAGCGCACGGTGCAGGCGCAGCAGCACCTCGCGCAGACGCTCGGGAACATTGATGATATTGAGGACTTCCATCTTCTCGGCCAGGCTCTCCTCCATGTTGGAGGCGGCCACGTCGGCCACATGGCCCGGCTGCCTCACCTGGTCGAGCAGGGCGGCGGCCTCGTCCGGGATATCCGGGGAGATGGAGATCAGCTGCTTGGCAGAGTCCTTCACTGCCATGGCGAGGCCATGGGCCTCAACATCCTTGAGCCCGGTTTCGGCCACCTTCTCGAAGGTGCCCCACAGCACACCGTCGTCCTCCTCCTCCATGGAGAGGAGCCGGATGCGGCTGACCCCACGGGCCACGAGGGTGGCGCGGGAGGCGGAGACCCGCATGACGCGCAGGGTCTCGGCCTGAATCCCCATGGGGAAGATGTCGGTGAGGCCGGGATCGTCCATCTCGGCGATGGTCTGGGTGCAGAACGCGATGCGCTCCACTTTCTTGTCTTCCACCAGCCGCAGGGCGGCCATGGAGCGCTCCCGCCCAACATCAATGGGCATCACAACGCCTGGGAAAAAGACAATATTTCTCAGGGGTATGAGGGGAAGCCGGACGGTGGATGACGTCTCGATTGGGGGCATTTTCAGTCCTTGAAGCTGAAAAAGGCGGCCAGGCCGCCGAAAACGAGTCTACAACGTAGTCACGATGGGGGCACGGTCAATGGGATCGTTTTGTAGGGTAAGATTGGCCTCTCATGGGGCCCCGTAGCAACGCTGTAGGATTCATCTGTGCCACCCTGCTGGCCGCCGCCTGCGGTGATGAGGCTCTCCTGCCAGAGGTCGCCTCCGCCGTGGTAACCATCGCCCATGGCAAGCAGGACAAGGGCCACCCCAGCGTTGGCAGGCTGGGCTGCTCGGGCACCCTCATCGGCCGGCAGACCGTTCTCTCGGCGGCCCACTGCTTCGACGAGGCGGACGAGATCAAGGATCTGAAGTTCCTGGTGGCGTCGCAAGCTTACGCGGCGGAGAAGGTCACCTCTCACCCCCAGTACGCCAAGTCCAAGAGCGGGGAGGTTGATCTGGCGGTGGTCCGGCTCAAGAAGAAGGTACGCCGCGTCGTTCCCTCCCGTCTGCTCACCTCCGCGCCCAGGATCGGGGAGAAGCTCATTATGGTGGGCTACGGCCTCACGGGTACCGGGAGCATCCCGGGCATCAAGCATGTGGGGGAGAACAAGATCATCAAGGTGTACGGGGGCACCTTCATGTTCTCAAACGCCAACGGCGCCGGGGTGTGCATGGGGGACTCCGGGGGCCCCTCCTTCGTGCTGCGCTCGGGCCAGGAGCGCCTGGCCGGTACCCATGTACTGACCACCCTGCCGTGCGGAGGCTCTGGCTACGGCTGGGACCTGCGCGTGGACAAGAAACTCAACTGGATCAGGACCCACGCCAAGGGCGACGTGTACAACGGGGAGCCCATCGACAGCGTGGCCCCGGTGGTCAAGATCACCTCCCCCGCGGCGGGGGCGGCGCTGGGGCCCAGCTTCATGCTGGAGGCGAAGATCACGGACAACGTGGGCGTGGTGCGGGCGGCGTTCTGGCTCAACAGCTACCGGCAAGCCCAGCTCAAGGCCCCGCCCTGGCGCTTCAAGATGGAGGGCCTGAGCCCCGGGAAACACGCCGTCGCCGTGGTGGCCTACGACGCCGAGGAGAACCGGGGGGCGTCCAGCGTGGCGGTGACGGTGAAGGTGGCGCCCGCCCCCGGCGATGGCGGCGAGCCGTCGCCCGATGAAGGGTGCGCGCTCCTGGCCCCGGCGGCTGACGCCGGCCCACCTCCCTGGGCGCTGGCGATGGCCATCCTGGCCCTCCTGCGTATCCGCTTGTACCGGTCTGCTCGCAGGTGCCGTGCCCGTCTCAGTCGCACTGGGTCACTCCGGTTTCACTAGCCGAGTGATCAGGGTCGCGCGTTCATCTGCGGTGAGTGGAACCCGGCCCTTGTGTTCTTCAAGCACCGCCTCGAGCTTGTTCCGGGGGATGCTGGCCGGCGCCGGCGCGATGTGGCAGGCGCCGCACTTGGACCTGCGGAGCCGCTCGGACGGGGGGAGTTGCTTCAGCGTACAGGCCGGCAGCAGCAGGGCCAGCAACAGAAGCGCTCTGGGCACTTCAGAACTGAACCCCGAACAGTGAGCGCGCCTGGAACGCGGCCCCGTCCTCGAGCTCGTTGAGCTGGGCTGCGAACAGCACGGTCCAGAAGAAGTGGTTCCCCGCCACGCTGATGGCCGGGCCCAGGAAGTTGACGAACTCCTCGGCCTCGCCGTGCTCCACCTCCAGCTTGCCGTACCACTCCAGGCCAAGGGACACATGCTCGTTGAAGTGGTAGCCCACCCCCACGGAGGGCACGAACTCAAACTCGAACTCGGTCTCGGAGCCCTCAAACTTGAACTCCTGCTCGAACTTGAAGTTGACGGCGGTTTCCACGGAGCCGAACTTGCGGGCCAGGATGATGATCTCCTCCAGCTTCACCTCGTCGCCGTAGTAGACCACTTCCCCGTACAGGGCGATATCCACCGGCAGCACCCCCTCGTCAAAGAGCCGGTAGCGTGACCGCAGCTTGACCCCGCGGAACTCGAAGTCGCCGTACGCCTTCTGGCGCATGACCGTGTAGAAACCAAAGTCCAGGCGGTCGGTGATGCCGTACTCGAACTCCAACTGCATGGTCCAGGCGGGGCGGTACCCGTTCTCGATGAGCCAGGTGTCAGGGTCGTCCACCCGGCGTAGGTCCGCGTCCAGGTAGTGTTCGATCTCGAAGCCGCCCTTTGGCAGGGTCATGTAGGGGTAGGTCTTGCCGAAGATGCGGCGATCCGCGCTGGCGGTCAGGGGGATGAGCATCAAGGCGGCGATCAGAAATGCCCTGGAGATCCTCCCGGCGCAGAAACCTGGAAAGCTGTAATTTCTAGTAATTCTTGACATTGGAGACGCACCTCCACCATTCTGGACGTCTGGGCACACCAGCATCCAACAGTCCGAAATAGTGCTGTTTTTGGTCAGGGTGTAGCCCTGGCCAGGTTCTGGATTTCTGCTGGCGGTTCTAAATACCGCCGCTTTTGTAGGAATAGCAATCCGAGCCTGGTAGGTCAACCGCAAAATGGTAGACCGATATATATTTGTTAGGCGCCTCTACATTTACCGGCAGAGGTTGTCTACGGGAAGCGGTGGGTCTAGCATGCCGCCGTGTCTGTGCTCGAAATCCTCCTGCTCGCCGTGGGCCTTGCCCTGGACGCCTTCGCTGTCTCCCTGGGCGTTGGCGCCGCCCAACTGGCCAGGTCGGCCCGCCCCATCTTCAGGCTCTCCTTTCACTTCGGCCTGTTCCAGTTCCTGTTTCCGGTGCTCGGCTGGGCCGCGGGCAGCACCATCTCGGACCTGATCGTGGCCTGGGACCACTGGGTCGCCTTCGGCCTCCTCGCCTTCATCGGCGGGCGCATGATCCGCTCCGGCCTGGACCCGGACGCGGAGCCGTTCCCCACCGATCCTTCTAGGGGCATGACCATGGTGATGCTCTCGGTGGCGGTGAGCATCGACGCCTTCGCCGTTGGGCTGAGCCTGGCCTTCCTGAGCATCAGCATCTGGACGCCCAGCGCGGTGATCGGGGTGGTCACCTCGGCCCTCTCCCTGGTGGGGCTCTGGCTGGGAGCGAGCCTGGGCCAGCGGTTCGGCAAGAAGATGGAGATCGTGGGGGGCCTCGTGCTGCTGGGGATCGGGGTGAAGGTGCTATTCGAGCACCTCCTGGCCTAGCCCGGGCTGAGCCCTACCTACACAGGTAGCGCACCGGGGCCTTGCCGGCCCGGCAGGGGCCGTCCTCCAGGATGATGGCCGTGGCCGGCAAGGGCTCGCCCACCCCGGCGCCGAGCAGCTGCTCCACCGCGCCGCGCACGGTTCCCTCGGGCAGCACCTTCTTGCGGTTGGCCGGGAGCTTGTCCAACACCGGGGCCAGGCCGTCGCCGCCTGACAGCAGATAGTCGGACAGGGCCAGGGTGTAGAGCTTCCTGGGCTGGAGGGGGTGGCCCGCGCTGTCCTGCAGGCCGATGACCCGGGGCGGGGGGCCGCAGCGGGCGGTCATGCGCAGGCCAGCCACCTGGAAGATGTCGCCGCGGTAGCTCATGCCCGCGTCGAGCAAGGCCCGGAGCTCGTCCCCGGTTACCTGCACCCTGGCCAGCCGGTTCTCGAAGGGGAGGGCCGCGAAGAGCTGGCCGTAGGTCACCTCTCCGGCCGGCAGGTCGGCCCGCACCGCGCGCGGGTTGAGCAGGGCGAAGTCCGCCCCCGGCACGGCGTTGAGCATGGCCCTGGCGGTGAGCAACCCGGGCCCTGACGCTCCGGCCAGGCTGTGCACCAGGGCCCACTCCAGTCGGCCCACCACCCGGGCCTCGGTCTGGCCCAGCTGCGCCCGGTACCCATCCACCAGGGCGCCCGCCTTCTTGACCAGCTCGCCGTGGCGCGAGAGCACGGGGTTCTCCTGCACCGTGCTGGTTGCCGAGGTCCTGGTGGCGTCGCAGCTGCCCGTGTCGGAGAACACGTCGTGGCAGACGGGGTAGGGGGGAAGGGCCTCGCTTGCCCCGGGCATTACCTTGCCCGCGGCCGTGTCCACCACCAGGCGCAGGCGCCCAACTGCGATGCCCCGGGAGCACGCCTCGCTCACCAACGCGCCCCGGTAGCGGTGCCAGATGCACTTGTGGCTGTGCCCCATGACCAGGGCGTCAACCGTGCCGGCCGGGAGCTTGTCGAGCAGGTCGGTGAAGACCTCCCCCTTGCAGCTCTTCGGCTCGCGGCCACCGCACTTGCCCACGCCGTGGGCCAACACCACCACTGCGTGCGCCCCCTTCTTGCGCAGGGCGGCCGCCTCCCTGCGCACGGGCTCATGCAGCGGCCCGAAGCGCAGGTCGGACACCATCTCGGCCATCGTGACCCTTGGGGTGGTGGGCGTGGTGACCCCGATGAGACCCACCTTGATCCCGCCCGCGTTGAGCAACACAGAGGGGAACACGTTGGGCCAGTCAGGCCGGTCCCCGCTGGCCAGGGTGACGTTGGCAGTGAGCACCGGGAAGGGCGCCCCGCCTGTCCAGGCCTTGAGCGCGCCGCGCAGGTCCTTTGGGTCTCCGCCTTTTGCCGGGCCGAAGTCGAACTCGTGGTTGCCGATCACCGCGGCGTCCACCCCCATGAGCTTGTGCAGGGCACGCACCGGCAGCCCCTGGAAGTGGTTGGAGAGCAGGGTCCCCTGCCCGAAGTCGCCCGCGTCCAGCACCAGCACCGGCCCGCCAGCCTTGGCCTCCAGCTCGGCCACGGTGGCGGCCAGGGCGCGCGCGCCGCCCACCCTGAACTTGCGGGGAGGAGCGCCGGGCGCGTGCAACACCAGCGGGTCGAGCTGTCCGTGCAGGTCGTTGGTGGAGAGGATGGTGAGGGTAACCGGTTTGGGCCGGGGCGGCGTGGCGACGGGTGGAGGGGAGGCGGCGCAGCCCAGGGAAAGGGCGAGGATGAAGCAGGGCCAGGAGGGCAGGGGCAAGGGCAGGGGCAGGGGCAGGGGGGGCTTGTTCCCTACTGGAACAGGCACATCGCAGTCTGGATGCACTGCTTTGCCTGCACGGCCTTCCTGGCGCAGTTCACCTGGCTGCTGGACCGCTGCATGCACAGGGCGGTGCAGGTGATCAGCTGGTTGCTCGGCAGGTACTTGCAGGTGTTCACCAGGTAGTTGCACACCTGGTAGCAAGAGATGGGCGACGGGGGCGGGGGCGGCGGCTTGGGCAGGCTGCACTTCTTCATGTCAGAGCAGCTCTGCTTCTGCCTGGCGGTCTGGACGCACTTCTTTTTGGTGGCGTCCAGGCCCTTGCACCAGTTGTTGCACTGCATCCACTGGGTCCATGTGAACAGCCCGCAGTAGGTGGCGAACATGCAGATCTGGGTGCAACCCTGGGTGGAGAGGGTGGTGGTCACCGGGCCGGAGACGTTGTTGTTCTCCTTGCTCTCGCTCACCCATTGCCACGAGTCGGCGTAGACATAGGCGTTGCTGGTGCCCGTGGGCGGGTTGTTGCGCGACCGGGTGATGGTGCGGCATGAGCCGGCGTTGAGCACCGGCACGATGCTCGCCTGACCGCCCGACTGCTTGGCCTTGGGCGCTGACGAGAGGTTGTAGTACAGGTCCACGCGGAAGGGGGTGGCCGCGGACTTGCCCTGGTTGCACACCTGGTACTTGTAGTCCAGCTTGGTGCCGTTCATCTTGGCGCTGAAGCTCTTGAAGTAGAGGTCCGGCTTGTTGGCCGTGCCGCCCACGCTCACCTTGAGCGGGCCCTTGATGTTGTTGGTCTCGCTGGTCTCCGTGATGTAGTTGTTCGGGTCCACGAAGGCCCATGAGCTGTAGGTGCCGGTGCTCGTGTTGACCCTGGTGATGTACCTGGTGGAGCACTGCCCGGGCTGGAGCAGCCCCACGCTTGATGAGGCGGTGGGCTTGGTTGAGCTGGTGGGCGCGCTCTTGAGGTTCATGTACAGGCCCACCGAAGTGGAGGCCGTGGCGCCGGTGCCCACGTTGCAGACGTAGATGCGGTAGAGCACCGTGTTGTAGGCGTACGCCTGGTAGGTGAACGACTTGATGGTCAGGTCGCCCGTCTTGGTGCCGGAGGTGGAGATGGTCACCGGCCCGTAGGAGTTGTTGTTCTCGTCGGACTCCTTGATCGTGTTGGCGGTGTCCGCGTAGGCCCAGGAGGTGTAGGTCCCCTTGCCCACGCTTGTGCGCATGATGTTCCGGTTGGTGCAGGCGCCCACCTTGAGCGCGGGCACCGAGGTGGAGTTGTTCCCCTTGGTCCCGGCCGTGGGCGCGGTCTTGCGGTTGTAGTAAACGTCCACCCGGCTGGCCGCGGCGTCCTTGGTGCCGCTGTTGCACACGGTGGCGATGTACCGCACCACGGTGTTGCCGAGGATGGTGTAGGTGGAGGCGGTGAGCTTCTTGACCACCAGGTCCGGCGCCTTCACAGGGGGCGGCCCGACCTTGACAGTCACCGACACCGGGCCGGCAGCGTTGTTGGTCTCGCTGGACTCGGAAACCGCGCCGCCAGAATCAGCCAGCACGTAGGATGCGTAGGTGCCGTTGGGCGTGTTGGTCCGGGTGAAGGTGTCGCTGACGCAGGCGCCGACGGCGAGGCTGGTGTGCTGTTTGGACTGGTTGCCGGTCTGGCCGGCCTTGGGGGCGGCCTTCTGGTCGTAGAACAGGTCCACGGCGAACGCCCCGGCGGCGCCCTTGCCCGTGTTGCAGGTGGTGACCTTGTAGGTGACGGTGCTCTTGCTCACCGAGGCGGTGAAGCTCTTGTTCACCAGGTCCGGCTGGGGCGGCTTGATCATGCAGCTGCCGTACGGCACGCAGGAGGAGATCCCCGCGCAGACAAGCTTGGTCAGGCACTGGGTCTGGGTGGCCGTCCAGCTGAGGCACTCGGTGACGCACTTGCTGTAGGTGCCGGTGTAGTGGCCGCAGCTGATGACCACCGAGCACAGCTGGGAGCAGCTGGGGGTGCAGACGCCCTGGTCGGGCGGGATGGGCATGTCCGGCAGCGGGGGCTGAGTGTCCGGGGGCCAGGGCCAGACGTCGGGCGTGGGGCCGGGCAGATCAGGCGGCGGCTTGGGGCCGTCCGTCGGAGGCACAGGCAGGTCATGCTGGATCCAGGCGTCGGGGATGGGCGGGATCAGGTCATGGACCGGCGGGCCCTGATCGGGCGGCGGCGGCGGCACGCCCTGGTCCGGCAGTGGGGGAGGCAGGTTATCCGGCAGTATCAGGCCGTCCGGGATGGGCGGGTTGGTGTCCCATGCGGTGGCGCCCGAGTCTCCTCCGGCGCCCAGAGGCGTGGTGCGCCCGCAGCCGGCGGCGGCCAGGGCGAGGGCCAGCAAAGTGCTCGTAATGGTTATTTTCCTGCTCAACATCTTGGATCTCCCGAAAGGTATGGACATCAGGATGATAACGATATCACAGCATGTGAGTGGCCTCTAAGGGGGATCCCGGGACACAAATGACGGCGGCCCGGCCGCCAGCGGGGGCAGGATCCCTACTTGATGGTCAGCTGGCGCTCCCAGCGCTTGTACGAGGCGAACACCTTGCTGCCCTTCTTGTAGTTGGTGCTGATGAAGACCAGGGAGTTGTTGTTGGTGCGGTAGTCGAAGCCGGCGGTGCGGCTGCGCGTGAGCTCTTTGCCGTCCATGGTCACGGCCAGCGAGGAGCTGATCGGCACATACTCCAGCTTCATGGGCGAGGAACCGGCCACGATGCTGTCCAGGAAGACCTGCATGGTGGACGAGAGGTTCTTCTGGCAGACGTCGCCGATCTGCCCGCCGAACTTCTTGACCAGCTCGTTGTAGCCGTGGGCGATCATGGCCTTGCAGCTGTTCTTGCACACGCCACCGATGACGAAGAACTTGGACACCACCGCCTCCGGATCCAGGCTGCCGTTGAACAGGTTCACGAAGGGCTGCAGCAGGGTGTCCACCGTGGACTGCATCGTGCTGGGGAGCTGGCATAGATTTGTGGAGCCGTAGTTGCTCTTGAAGGGCGCCTCCACGGCTGCGGCGATCTGATCCGTGAGCACGATGTAGATGATGCTGGCGTCCTTGCGGAACTTGCTCGCGTCGTTCTGGGCCCGGGGCAGGTGGCCGGTGAGGGCGGCCCTGGCGTTGATCAGCCCGTACTCCCCGGGGGAGTGGCCGCCGGTGTAGCCGGGCGGGTTGCGGATGCACGAGACAAAGGTGGCCTGCTCCGTGGGCAGCAGGAAGCGGTCCGTGCCGCCGCTGTCGCTCTTGTTGGTGCTGATCTGGGAGCAGAACTTGCCATACCCGGTGGCCCCCTTGGGCACCACGTTGGTGATGCCCATGCGGAAGTCCAGGCCCATGGCCAACGCGCGCTTGAAGAAGTCGCTGGCGTGCTTCACCGCGTCGTCACGGTTGTTGTTCATTGAGCCCGACTCGTCGCTGACCCAGACAATGTCCGCCATGGGGATCTTGTCCACCGAGGCCGCGTCGCACTCGTTGCCCACCTTGTCCGAGGCCAGGGCCAGGCCGGTGCCGTTTGAGAGGTCGTCCAGGGTGATGCCGGCGCCCACCTTGGGGTTCTTGTAAGCGTCGGTGGCCGTCACCGCGCCCATGACCACCAGGCGGTACTTGGTGGTGTCCCCGCTGTCGGTGGGGTAGCCCTTGCTGTCGAGCACCAGCTTGCCGGCGGAGTCCTTCTTGAAGGCGAAGCGGCGCACCGTGGAGAAGCGGATGGTGAACGCGCTGGCGCTGCTGGTAAAGGGCGCGGGCAGGTTGCTCAGCTGGGCTGAGCTCACCCCCAGGATTGCAGCCATCAACGCGTTGCGCACGGAGGAGGCGTCGGTTGTGGAACCCCCGCTCAGGGAGAGCAGGGTGCCCTCCACCATGTTGTAAAGGTCATGGCTCTTGCCCTGCACACCCGAGGCCTGGACGGTAATGGTGCCGCCGCCGGGGGGGCTGGCGGTGATGGCGGCGACCAGGTCGGCCAGCTCGGACTGCACATCCTTGGTGGCGGTCCGGCTGATCACGAAGCCCCCAACCTCCTGGCCGCTCTTGTCCTTGTTGATCACCGCCGCCGCTGTGCCGCTGGCCACCCCGGTGACGGTGAGCAGGCCGTACTTGAGGCTGGTGTCCAGGGCCAGGTTCCAGTCGCCGGTCTTGTCCGAGCGAAGCTGCACAGCCTTGCGGCCCGGCTTGGACTCGGTGGCGTCGCGGCAGATGAAGGTCCCGCGCTTGTCGTCCAGCTGGCCGTCGCCGAAGGTGTCCTTCTTGCGGGGGCTGGTCTCCCCCTCGGAGCAGAGGAAGCTGGCCGAGGGGATGCACGCGCCCGAGGTGCATTTCTGGCCGCTGCCGCACCCGTCCTTGCTCAGGGTGCACTTCTTGGCCTGGGTGGAGCCGGGCTTGTTGCACTGGGTCAGGCAGCACCCGAGCAGGCCGTCCCCGTTCTCGTCCTCGTCGCCGTCCTCGAGGCCGTCGCCGTCGGAGTCCTTGTCCAGGTAGTCGGGCAGCATGTCGCCGTCGGAGTCGCACGGCCACTTCTTGCCGCTCTCCTTGCACTTGCCCGCGCTGTCCTTGGTACCGGCCTCCACGTTATCCGCGATCTTGTCGCCGTCGGAGTCCAGATCCTGCCAGTCGGGGACCTTGTCCTGGTCGCTGTCACGCCCGCTGAGGCAGCCCTCCTGCGCGTTGGTCAGGCCGTCGTTATCCATGTCACCTGAGGGATCGGTGCATGTGTTGCCGGCGTCATCAAAGGAGAGCAGGTCCGGGCCGCTGTCACCGCCCGATTGTTCGCTGGTGGGATCGATGCAGGAGCCGGCCCCCAAGGCCAACAGTATCAACAGGTTCCGCGGGCTCAAGATTTTCAAGAGTAACCTCCAAGTGAAGGAAGTTTAGCACTCCCGGCGATGATTCCTCACACTCCGGTGCCATGTAACCACACCTTGAAGCGCCCCCGGACCCGGCTCAAGGACAGGCAAATGGGGTGAAAATTGGCCAGATTCCACCGCCTTGTGTAACATCCCAGCCCACGATATGGACCATGTCGAGGAACGGAGTGAGGGTTTTTTTCGGCTCTTTTTCGTAGGGTTTGGCGCGGGGTGCCTGCTCTTTGTGGTTTATATTATCACCCTGGTGCTCCTGGGAGAGGTGAAGCTGGATGGAACCAGCGAGCCCCCGGTGAGTCCGGATCCGCCCATGCGTTCCAAGCCGCCTCTCCCCCCCACGGGGTACAAGGGCCCTGGCACCAACGTGGAGATGGCGCCCGTGGTCAAGACGCCCAGGCCAGCCAAGCCCGCGCCCGTGGCCAAAATTGAGAAAAAGCCCCGCGCCCAGCCGGCGAGCCCACGTAAAAACGCCGAGCAGGCCCACGACAGGGGATTGGAGCACCTGGCGGCCAGCCGCTACGAGCGGGCCAAGGCCCAATTCAACCAGGCGGTTAGCGCGGATCAGAAGTACGCTCCTGCCTGGCGGGACCTGGGCCTGGCCTACGAGAAGCTGGGCAACAAAGACATGGCTCAGGCCGCTTTTAGCCGCTATCTTTCCCTGGACCCGACGGCACCCGACGCCGACCTTGTGCGTCAGCGCATGAAGAACCTGTAGCCAGCGGGCAATTAAACGTACCAAGGAGAAATCAAGGTGAAGCAGCTCAACGATCTTATTGGCGACCCGTCCAGGCGTACCCCCGTGATCAACGATTGTGTCCAGCTCATCCACGACGAGGTGAAGGCGAAGAAGGGCTTCACCGGCATCGCGGTCAAGGGCGCCTTCAAGCTGGTCCTGGCCCTCAAGCCCACCATCCTGCAGGAGTCAGTGGACAGCCTGCTGAACGACTTCGTGGGCAAGCTCCAGCCCTTCTACGAGCAGTACCAGGAGGCCGGCGAGGTTGGCACCCTGTCTGCCTTCATGGGCGGCCAGTCCTCCAACGTGGCTGAGAGCCTGCTCAGCATCACCGACGCTCGCGCCCAGCGCGCCAGCAACAAGACCCTGGTCAAGGCGTACAACTCCCTGCGCCCCAAGGGGAAGGTGCATGTG
Source organism: uncultured Enterobacterales bacterium (assembly GCA_964512185.1). Classification (GTDB taxonomy): domain Bacteria; phylum Myxococcota_A; class UBA796; order UBA796; family JAFGLY01; genus CAZEJJ01. Next base: position 25,833 of record CAZEJJ010000065.1, read on the forward strand.
GAGGCCGCCGCCCCTGGCATCGGCCGGGTCCTCGACAAGCACATCGGCAGCCTCTAGGCCGCGGGGCAGCATCTTCCGTGTCCCCTGGTAAGCTAAAAGGGACATGGAAAACTTCTCATCAACAAGCCTGACACCGGGCCTCCTTGTCGTCGCGGCCATCCTCCTGGCCCTCTTGCTCCTCTCGATCCATGTTGCGGTGGCGGCGTTGCTGGACCTGCCCGCGGCCGTTCGCGCGCTTACCAGCGCCCTGAGCCCGCGTGGGCTCGGGTTCGATTCCCTGGAGCCGGGCCCTGTCGCCCTGCGAGGGCGGGTGGCGCCCATCGATCCGGTGATCTCCCCCGAGACCGGCGAGCACGGGATCTACCTGACCTACGCGGCGGACGAGTGGGGGGCCAGCCACGCGGTGGGAAGGCTGGGGGGACAGTGGCTACGCGCCGAGGAGGCCGAGGACGCGGCGCCCTTCGAGCTCACCGATGGCCAGCACTCGGTGCTCGTGGAGCCGGAAGGGGCGGAGTTCAGGATCAAGCGGGATGTGTGGGTCAAGCGGGAGCAGGCGGACGGGAAGCTGATCCGGTACAACGAGGGCCTGATCAAGGAGGGGGACGAGCTGTTAATCCTCGGTACCTGCCGGGTGGAGGGGGGCTTCGAGCCGTCCTCCGGCTATCGCGGCCATAATTACCGGGTGGTGGTGGCCGCGCCCATGAGCATCAGCCGCCCTGCAGGGCAAGCGGGCCGCCTGGGCATGCAGTTGGCCTGGCGCCTTGCCAGGGTCCTGCCGCTGGTGATGATGATCTGGATTACAGGGACGTTGGTTACTTGAAGAGGTCGGGCCGCGATGGCGGCTACTACATGGCCGACTGCGGCTCGAAGCTGGCGCAGGGCTTGTAGACGGGCAGGGGGCCGTCCTTCTCGTTGGGCTGGTAGCCCGGGGTGACCATGACCGCCGGGTTAACATTGATCTTGCCCTTCTCGTACGCCGTCTTACACCGCTTGAGCATGTAGGCGCGCAGGGTATCCCCGGCCTTGGTGTCCAGGAAGGTCTGCAGCAGATCGTCCTTGGTCTTGGTGAACTCGCCCAGGTCCGCCTCGGTGCGTTTCTTTACCGACACCAGGTAGATCATCTCGCCAACGTTGAAGGTCCTATCCGCCACCTTGCCCACCTTGAGCTCGAAGGCGGCGCTGGCCAGGTCACGGGAGACGCCGATGCCAGGCACCAGGTGCTGGGCCGAGCGCGCGAACGCGGTGGTGGTCTTGAGCTCCAGGGGGCTCCGGGCAGGCTTCTCAGCCTCGGCCTCCGCGGTCGCCTCGCCCTCGGCCTTGGCGTCCTCGCCCTCGGCCTTGGGCTCCTCCTTCTTCTCTTCGTCAGCGTCGGCGCCCTCAACGGTGAACATGTCGCTGAGCTTCTCGCCGGCCTTGGCCCGCTTGAGGAAGCCGTCCGCCTCGGTCCGCGCCAGCTTGATGGCCCGGTCGGTCCGGTACATCTGCTCGGCGATCTCTGCCTGGGCCTGCTCCAGGGTCAGGTCCCCCTTGCGGCGGCCCAGCACCTTGAAGATCACCAGCTTGTCCTTGTCCTGTACCACCTCGCTCAGGGCCCCATCCTTGGCCACGGGCACCAGGGCCTTGGCCTTTTCGCCGATGCCCGGGGCGTCCTCGTTGCGCCACCCGAGCATGCCGCCCTTGGCCGCGGAGTCGTCATCCGAAGCCTCCCTGGCCACCGCGGCGAAGTCCTCGCCCCCGGCGATGCGCTCGTGCAGGGCCTCGGCCTTGGCCACCGCCTCGGCCTTGGCACTGCCGGCGTCCTCGCCTCCCTCCGGGAGACTCGGGGATGAAGCGCCGTCAACGTCCGCGAACTTCACGGTGAGGACCTGCAGCCGCGCCTGGGCTGGCAGCTTCTGGTAGGCGGTCTTGTTGGTCTTGTAGTACTCCTCGATATCCTTCTTCTTTTCCTTGATGAAGGCATCCAGGTCGGCCTTGGTGGGGGACACCTTGTCCCGGAACTCCTGCGGGGAGAAGGCCACGTACGAGAGCTCCACCTTGGTGTTCTCGTGCACGTACTTCTGCTTCACCTCCTCCTCGGATGCCTTCACCGAGGAGCGGGTGACCCGGCGGATCTTGTTGGCCAACAGCTCCCGGCGCTGCTGCTCCTTGAACTTCTTCACCGTCAGGGTCCAGCGGTAGCGCACCCAGCGGCTGAAGCGGGAGTAGTCAAACTTCCCATCGTCATCCAGGATCAGCGGCGCAGACTGGCCAAGGATCACAAACCGACCCTTGACGATCATGTCGTTGATCTCCTCGTCCGGGATGCGGAATCCCATGGCCAGGGCGTCATCAGCCATGAGCTCCCGCGCGATGATCTGGTCCATGATCCGGCCACGCACCCGCGCCATGAAGGTCTCGGGCAGGCTGGCGAACCGCTGCAGCACCCCCGACGCGCTCAGCGCGTAGTTGAACTGGCTCGGGCTCAGGCGCTTGCCTTCGATGGTCCCGGCGACGGCGGCGGCAGAGCCGCACCCACCAGACTGGGGCCCGAAGTTCACCACGAACACAGCGATGATGATGCCGAAGAAGATATAGATAATGAAAGAGCGCGAGTGCTTGCGCATCGCATCAAGCAGCATTTTTTACTCCCTCCGAAGGACGGGGACAGGTCAAAAGACGGAGCAATCTACCAGAACAGTGGGGGCGGTTCAACCTGGAGTATGGAGCCCGTGGTCAGGGGTCCGGGGCCCGTGACCGTGACCGTGACCGAGTTACCCCGGGGCTAGTAACAGCCGCAAGTGCGTGCTATATCAGGGGGCTGTCGGGTTCAGCCGTTGGTTGGAGCCCGACTTCTTTTAGAGGACGCAGATGCTCTTTGATTGGGTCTACGGCCTGTTCTCCAACGACATGGCCATCGACCTCGGCACGGCCACGACCCTCACATACGTGAAGGGCCGCGGCATCGTGAGTCATGAACCGTCAGTTGTGGCGGTGCAGAAAAACGGCGGCGGCTCCAGCCGCGTGCTCGCCGTTGGGACCGAGGCCAAGGAGATGCTCGGGCGCACCCCGGGCAACATCGTCGCCATCCGCCCCATGAAGGACGGCGTCATCGCCGACTTCGAGGTTACAGAGGCGATGCTGCGCTACTTCATCACCCGGGCCCACAACCGCACCACCCTGGTGCGCCCCCGCATCATCATCTGCGTGCCCTCGGGCATCACCGAGGTGGAGAAGCGGGCCGTGCGCGACTCGGCCCTGGCCGCCTCCGCCCGGGAGGTGTACCTCATCGAGGAGCCCATGGCCGCGGCCATCGGCGCTGGGCTGCCCATCACCGAGCCCAGCGGAAACATGATCGTGGACATCGGCGGCGGCACCACCGAGGTGGCGGTGATCTCCCTGGCCGGCATCGTGTACGCCAAGTCGGTGCGCGTGGCCGGCGACAAGATGGACGACGCCATCGTCCAGCACATGAAGCGCAAGTACAACCTGCTCATCGGCGAGCGCACGGCCGAGATCATCAAGAAGACCCTCGGCAACGCGTACCCGCCCGACGAGACCCTCACCATGGAGGTCAAGGGCCGGGACCTGGTTGCCGGCGTGCCCAAGACCATCGTCACCAACAGCGACGAGATCCGCGACAGCCTGGCCGAGCCCATCGCCGCCATCGTTGAGGCGGTGCGGGTGGTGCTGGAGCGCACCCCGCCCGAGCTCAGCGCCGACATCGTGGACAAGGGCATCGTGCTCACTGGCGGCGGGGCCCAGCTGCAGAACCTGGATGTGCTGCTACGCGAGGAGACCGGCCTGCCGGTGATGCTCTCCGACGATCCCGAGTCCTGCGTGGTGCTCGGCACGGGCAAGGCCCTGGACGAGCTGAAGCTGCTCCGGGAAGTTACGATAAACTGACCGGAGCATGGTCCTCCCCCGGAAATTCAGGGACATCATCCTGGCGGCTGCGCTGCTGGGTATCCCCCTCGTGGTGTTGCAGTCCAACATGAAGGATCCGGCTGATCTGAACCCCATCGACCGGGCCATCATGAAGGTCTCGGCCCCGGTGCAGGGCTTCATCACCAGCACCATCTCCGGGATCCACGGGGGGTGGCGGCGCTACGTCTATCTGGTGGACGTGGAGGAGCGCAACGAGAAGCTCGCCACGGAGAACCGCAAGCTGAAGCTCGATCTGGCAACCGCCAAACGCGGCCTCGGGCGGCTGGAGCTGTACGAGAAGCTGCTCGGCTTCCGCAAGTCGCGCGGGGTTGAGACCGTGGGGGTGCGCGTGGTGGGCCGGGACGCCTCCCCCTTTGTGCGCCTGCTGCGGGTGCAGGTGGATCGGGGCAAGCCCACCCTGCGCCAGGGCCTGCCCGTGGTTACGGCCGAGGGGGTGGTGGGCCGCGTGGGCCGCGCCTACGGCGGCTACTCGGACATCGTGCTGGCCGTTGATCCCAAGAGCGCCATCGACGTGATCATCCAGCGCACCGGCGGGCGGGGCCTGCTGCGCGGCCTGGAGGGGACCAACCGCTATGCCTGCCGCATCGACTACCTGCTGCGCAAGGAGGAGGTGAAGGTGGGGGACCTGGTGGTGACCTCCGGCGTGGCCGGGGTCTTCCCCAAGGACCTGGCCGTGGGGCGCATCTCCCGGGTCACGCGGCGCACCTACGGGCTGTACCAGGAGGTGGAGGTGACCCCCACCGTGGACTACACGGCCCTCAAGGAGATGCTGGTCATCCTCTCGCCGCCGCCCCCGCCGGCGCCCAAGTCGGAGGGGGCCAAGGAGCCGGCGCGGGGGTTCTTGCCGTGAGGCGCGCCCTCGTCTTCACCCTGCTCGGCTTCTTCGCCCTGACCTTGCTCGGGCCGCTGCAGGGCATGCTCGGCCTGGACATGGTGGTGCTCGACATCCCCCTGATCATCGTGATCTACCTGGCCATGTCCGATCGTGGCGCCGGCCTGGGGCGCCTCTCCAGCCTGCGGAGCCAGGCCTCGGCCCGGGGCTTCTTCGCCGGCGGCGCCGCCGCGCTGATCTTGGGCTACGCCGTGGACCTGCTGGGTGGTGGGCTCAAGGGGGTGCACTGCTTCACCCTGGTGGTGGTCTACCTCACCTGCCGCCGGGCCGCGCGGCAGGTCTACCTCGCCGGCACCATGAGCTCCATGCTGGTCACCTTCACCGCCTCCCTGGGGGGCTCAATCCTCGGACTCGGCCTGATCTGGCTCACCGGCAGCCGCCCCGGCCTGGGGAACCTCACCGTGGCCCTGATACAGGCTGTCATCGTGGCAGCCATGGCGCCGCTGGTGATTCGGGTTCTCCGGCTGATCGACAATCGACTGATGCGAGAGCGTAGGGACCGTGGGACAATGCTGAGTTAGCTGACAGCTGATAGCTAATATGAACGGCGAAATCCCCGAATTCAGGCAACGGTACCGCTACCTGGTGGTCGTTGTCCTGCTCACCTTCTCCATCATCATCGGGAGGCTGTGGCAGCTCCAGGTGATGGACGGGGAGGAGTACCAGGAGCAGTCGGAGGATAACTTCGTCCAGCAGCTGCGCATCGCCTCGGTGCGGGGGCTGGTGCTGGACCGCAAGCGGCGCCCCATGGCCGTCAACCGGCCCACCTACAACGTCTACGTCACGCCCCGCTTCGCCAGCGAGGAGAGCGTCGAGCGGCTCATCCTTGAGTTGGCCTTGCCGCCGCAGCAGGGGGAGAGCCTGGCCTCCAAGGCGCTGTGGGCCAAGGAGAACAGGAACCGGGCCTTCCAGCAGATCCTGGCCAAGCGGGACATCAGCCGGGACCAGCTGGCCAAGCTGGAGACCCACCGCCTGGACGGGGTGTCCATCCAGGCCCGGGCCCAGCGGTCCTACGGTCACGGCAACCTGGCCGCCCACATGATGGGCTACATGAACGAGGTCACCGCCGAGGAGCTCAAGAAGGCGCGCTTCGCCGAGTACCGGCCCGGGGACATGACCGGCCGCTCCGGTGTGGAGCGCATGTTCGAGGACCAGCTACGCGGCGTGCCGGGCAATGAGCGCATCGTGGTGGATGCCCGGGGGCGGCGTAAGCGGGGCCCGGAGGTGGAGGAGCTGCTCGGCAAGGAGCGCCGCGTGGAGCCGAGCCCGGGGCACAACCTGGTGCTCACCGTGGACATCGAGGTGCAGCGCCTGGTGGAGCGCGCATTGCGCCGCTACAGCTCCGCGGCGGCGGTGGTGCTGGAGGTGGACACTGGCCGTATCCTGGCCTCGGCGTCCAAGCCCGCCTACGACCCGAACCTGCTCACCAGCAGGCTCAACCCCAGGGACGCCCGCCGCCTGTTTACTGATCCCCTGCGCCCGCTGCTGGACCGCGTCAACCGCGAGCACTACTTCCCCGGCAGCACCTACAAGGTGGTCACCGCCACCGCCGCTCTGGAGGAGGGCAAGGTCACGCCCGACGAGAAGCTTTACTGCAAGGGCTACCACCGCCTTGGCAAGCGCAACTTCCGCTGCAGCCACTCCCACCTCAAGGTGGATCTGTACGAGTCCATCGTCGGCTCGTGCAACGTCTACTACTACACCATGGCCGAGCGAGTGGGCATGGACACCATCGCCCGCTACGCCCGTATGTATGGCCTCGGCGCGCCCACCGGCCTGGGGCTCAACGGCGAGGTGGGCGGCTTCATCCCCACCAAGGCCTGGTACAAGCGGCGCAAGCAGCCGTTCCGGGTGGGCTTCACCCTCAACGCCGGCATCGGCCAGGGCAACGTCAAGACCACCCCGTTGCAGATCGTCTCCCTCTACGCGGCCATCGCCAACGGGGGCACCCTCTACTTGCCCCAGGTGGTGGAGCGCATCGAGACGAGCACGGGCGAGCTGGTGGAGCAGTTCACGCCGCGCGCCCGGCGCAGGGTGAAGGTCAAGCCCGAGACCCTGGCCCTGATCCGCCGCGGCCTCGAGGGGGTGGTCTCCCACGAGGATGGCACTGGCTACGGCGTCCGCCTGGAGGAGATCAAGGTGGCGGGCAAGACGGGCACGGCCCAGGTGAGCCGGAGGATCAAGAAGGGGGAGACCATCTGGTTGGGGGATCACTCCTGGTTCGCGGCCTACGCCCCGGTGGAGCAGCCGCTCATCGCGGTGGCGGTGATCATCGAGCATGGCGGGCGGGCGGCCAAGGTCGCCGCGCCGGTGGCCATGGAGATCATCAAGGGCTACTTCCGCTACGTGGAGCCGGGGGCGCTCACCTCGGCCACGCCCGCCCGCAAGAGCCCGCCTCCCAGGGTGGCCACACCTTGAGGGCCCTGGCCAAGCTGCGCCAGCACTTTGACTGGCCTCTCTTCATCGCCGTTATCCTGCTGGCCGCGGTGGGGATCGTTAACCTCCACTCCGCCACCTCGGCCACGGGCCAGGACCTGGCGCGCCTGCAGATCTACTGGGTGGCCTTCGGCATGGCCGGCTTCCTGCTGGTGGCCGCGGTGGACTACCGCCACCTCAACCGCATGGCGTACCTGCTCTACATCTTCGGGCTGGTGCTGCTGGCCGCTGTGCTCGTATTTGGCAGGGAGGTGAACGGCGCCCAACGCTGGTTGCACCTCGCCCCTGGCATTGGGGGGCAGCCGTCAGAGCTGATGAAGGTGCTGATGATCCTTGCCCTGGCCAAGTTCCTGCACGACGACCCGGTGGTGGAGGGGCGCAGCCTCAAGCATATGGCGATCCCGTTCCTGGTGGTGGGGCTGCCGGTGGTGCTGATCCTGCGCCAGCCGGACCTCGGCACGGCTATGCTGGTGTTCCTGCTCTTCCTCTCGGTGATGCTGCTTACCAAGCTGAAGCTGCGCTCCATCATCACGCTCTTCATGGTTGCCCTGCTCTCCTTGCCGCTCACCTGGACCTATCTGCTCAAGGACTACCAGAAGCAGCGGATCTATACCTTCCTGAGTCCTGGCTCGGACCCTGGCGGATCGGGCTGGCACTCCATGCAGTCCATCACCGCCATCGGCTCGGGCGGCTTCGCTGGCAAGGGGTACCTGAAGAGCACCCAGAACCAGTTCCACTTCCTCCCCGAGTGCCGCACCGACTTCCCCTTCGCCGTGTGGGCCGAGGAGTGGGGCTTCCTGGGCAGCGTGGCCTTGCTGGGGCTCTACCTGTTCATCATCTTGTGGGCGGTGAAGCTGGCCAGCGAGGCGCGAGACCGGTTCGGGGCGGTGCTCTGCGTCGGGGTGGCGTCGCTCTATTTCTGGCACACGGTGATCAACATCGGCATGGTCACCGGCCTGATGCCGGTGGTGGGGGTGACGTTGCCGCTGGTGAGTTATGGCGGCAGCTCCACCGTGACGATGCTGCTGGCGGCGGGGTTGTTGATGAACGTGAGCGTGCGGAAGAGCTCGTTCTAGACGTCTACGTATCTACTTCAGCATCTCCACCAACAGCTTGGCGGCGGCTTCCTTGACCCGCTGATCCTTGTCCAGTTGGGCGGCCTTGAGGGCCGGGATCATGCCTCGGTGGCGGACCCTGTACATGGCGGTGACCGCGGCGAAGCGGGCGTCGGCGTCAGGGTCTTTCTGCAGGGCGTGGACCAGGGCGGGGAGCCCCCTCCGGTCGGCGAGCTTGCCCAGGGCGGTGACCGCGAGCCGGCGCACGGCGGTGTCCTTGTCCTTCTTGACCACCTTGCTGAGCGGCCCGATGGCCGCGGTGGTGCACTCCCTGGCCAGGCCCGCCACGGCGGCGCGGCGCACCACCACATCCTTGTCCCCCAGGCCGCGGACCAGCTCCACCTCGGCCCCCGCTCCATCGATGGCCGCGGCGGCGGTAAGGGCGGCCGCGCGCACCTTGGGGTCCTTGTGCCCGGCGGCCACCATCAGGGCCGGCACCGCGCGCGCGTCGCCAATCTCGCCCAGGATGACGATGATCCCCTCATGGTTGGCGTGCTTCTGGGTCTTGGCGAGCGCGATGAGCTGCTTCACCGCCACCTTGTCCAGCTCAACCAGGGCGTCCGCGGCGGCCGCGCGCATGGCGCGGTCCTCGATGGCCAGGGCCTTTACGAGGGGCTTGATTGCCTGCTTGTGGCCCAGCTGCCCCAGGGCCCAGGCAGACTTGCAGCGGACCTCCTTGGATGCGGCCTTCCAGAGCATTACGTAAGCCAGGGGCTTGAGCGCCTTGCGGGCCTTCATCTGCCCCAGGGCCACGGCCGCAGCCTCCTGGCCCAGCTTCAGCTCCTTGACCAGGGCGGGGACGGATCGCGGATCTTTGAGCTTGGCCAGGGCGAGCAGCGCCGCGGAGCGCACCTTGTCCTGGGTGTCCTGGAGCAGGGATATCAGGGCCGGCACAGCCCGGCGGTCCCCCAGGGACCCCAGGGCCCGCGCCGCCATGGAGCGTACGAAGTGATCGTCGTCCACCAGGGCCTTGATCAAAGGCGTCAGGGCCTCGGGTGAGCCGGTCTTGCCCAACGCGGTGGCCGCGGCCCGCTTCTTGAGGGGGTCCCCGCTCTGGAGCAGCTCGATGTTCTTGGCCACGGGATCCGCGCGGCCCGCGGCGGGCAGAATGATAGAAATTATCAGTGCAGTCAGCGCGATGGAGCAGCGCATTTCAGGCCTCCTTGAAGAGTGGAGTCACGCCTCAATTCTAACGGGTATGACCGGTTCAACCTAACTTCCATTCAGCAGAGGCTTGCGGACATGCGGGCCTGTGGGCCACATTAATGGACGATGACAACGAGCTGTAGGACAACGTGATCTCCGGAACACCCAAATACCGGGGCCTCCGCCGCATCGGTGAAGGCGGCATGGCCGAGGTCTTCTCGGCCCGCATGTGGACAAAGCCGGGCTTCGTCAAGAAGGTGGCCATCAAGCGCGTCCTGCCCCGCCTGGGGCGCAACAAGCTGTTTTTACGCATGTTTATGGACGAGGCTCGCCTGGGGCTGATGTTGAACCACAGCAACATCGTGCTCTGCCTTGACGTGGGCCGGGCCGGGGACGACCACTTCATCGTCATGGAGTACGTGGACGGGGTGGACCTGCGGCAGGCCACGGCGGCCTACGTGGACCGCGGGGCCATGCCGCCCCTGGAGTTCACTCTGCTCATCGCCGTGGAGATCTGCCGCGCCCTGAGCTACGCCCACAACCTGTCCGACGCCCGGGCCCGACCGCTGAACATCGTGCACCACGACATCAACCCTTCCAACGTGCTGCTCTCCCTGCAGGGGGAGGTGAAGGTGGTGGACTTCGGCCTCTCCACGGCGGCCATGCATCTGCAACGCTCGGATCCGGATGTGGTGCGGGGCAAGTTCGGCTACCTGTCTCCTGAGATCGCCATGGGCCAGGGGGGAGACGCCCGGTCCGACATCTACGCTCTGGGCATCATCCTGTGGGAGATGGTCACAGGCGAGCGGTTGTTTCAGGGGCGGGACGACATGGAGGGCCTGCGCCTGGCGCGCGCCGCGGCCGTTCGCCCCCCGCGGGAGTTGAACCCGGACATCCCGGAGAACCTGGAGAAGATAATCCTCTGCGCCCTGGCCCGGGATCCGGCCGACCGGTTCCAGGACGCCCGCCACCTGGGTCGGAGCTTGACTCAGATGATGTTCGATCTCGCCCGGCCCGTGAGTCTGTTTGAGGTGGGGGACATGGTGGGCGCTGTTCGCGCCTTCCTGGCAGAGCCCCAGCTCTCTCCGGAGCCAACCAACGTGGAGCGCGCCGTGGAGCGGGAGCTGAGCCAGTTCAACTCGCTGAAATATGAAGGTGAGATGGGGCCGGCTGACGAGCTGCCGTTCTAGCGCAAAGCGGGGGGGCCCCCGGGGCCGCCCGCGGTTGGGGGGGGTTGGGTGCAAAATCTCGAGCCCGACGTAATATACGATTTGCAATACGTGGTGTTCCGCGACTGCGCCGGGCAATTTCAGACGCACCATCTGCATGTATTTCTATTTCCAATATTTTCGCAGACCGAGTAATAATCTCCAATAATTCTTCATCTTCATAAAAATCTAAACGCAGGATTACGCCAAACCTATCCCGCATAGGTGATGTGAGATTTCCAAGACGGGTGGTTGCCCCAACCAGTGTAAATGGATTCAAATTTAGTTGAACAGATCGAGCGCTTGGTCCTTTATCCAACATGATGTCAATGGTAAAATCTTCCATAGCCGAATAGAGGTATTCTTCAACTACACTTGAAAGCCGATGAATTTCATCAATAAAGAATACATCCTGTTTTGAAAAATTGGTTAAAT
>CAZEJJ010000066.1:0-11712 GCA_964512185.1 uncultured Enterobacterales bacterium
ACGACGACAGCCTGGACCAGAGCACCGGCTCCACCTGGTACCAGGACTCCGACGGCGACGGCTACGGCTACTCGCGCACCAGCACCATGGCCTGCACCGCTCCCAGCGGCTGGGTGGAAGGCGAGCAGGCCAGCGACTGCGACGACGAGGACGCGGAGATCCACATCGACGCCACCGAGGTCTGCGACGACATCGACAACGACTGCGACGGCGACGTGGACGACGAGGACTCGAGCCTCGATGGCTCCACCGGCGACACCTGGTACGCGGACAGCGATGGCGACGGCTACGGCGACCCTGACAGCAGCGCCCAGGCCTGCGAGCAGCCCGATGGCTACCTGGATGACACCTCCGACTGCGACGACAGCGACGCTGCGGTGAACCCCGAGGGCGTCGAGGTCTGCGACGAGCTGGACAACGACTGCGACGGGCTCGTGGACGACGACGACGACAGCCTGGACCAGAGCACCGGCTCCACCTGGTACCAGGACTCCGACGGAGACGGCTACGGCTACTCCCGCACCAGCACCATGGCCTGCAGCGCCCCCAGCGGCTGGGTGGCGGGCGACCTGGCCAGCGACTGCGACGACGACGACGCGGCCATCAACATCGACGCCACCGAGGTCTGCGACGGCGAGGACAACGACTGCGACGGCGACGAGGACGAAGGCCTCGCGGGCCTGAGCGAGGACTGCGCCGTGGATAGCTGCGCCGCCATCCTGGCCGACAGCGCCAGCGCCGCTGACGGCGCCTACTGGATCGATCCCACCGGCTCCAGCGCCTACGAGGCGCTCTGCGACATGAGCACCGACGGCGGTGGCTGGACCCTGGCCGCCACCGGCAGCGACGACGGCCAGACCACCTGGACCTGGGACAGCCGCGCCCAGTGGGACAGCGACAGCGGCACCTTCGGCGACATCGATCATCCCAACGAGGACTTCAAGTCCGCCGCCCACCACGAGGTGGACTTCGAAGACCTGCTGTTCACCCACGGCCCCTCGGGCATCTGGGCCGAGTACGACGCGGTGGGCGATGGCTCCGGCTCCTTCGGTGACTTCCTGGGCGGCCTGGCCGACTCGCGATGCTACGACGGCACCGACGGCTGGACCATGACCGCCGGCACGCTCACGGTCAGCGGCGATCTCTGCAGCACCCAGGTGTTCTTCAACGCCATGGACAACGACGGCGCCAGCTGCAGCAGCCACGACGACTCGGACGGCCCGTGCTGGAGCGCCGCCAACGACATCGGCTGCCCGCTGGACGACGTGGGCCACTACGGCTTCGGCAACAACAAGCTCTACCCCACCGAGGAGCGCGACTCGTCCTACTACAGCTTCTTCGGCGCCGGGTTCGGCGGCGCCATCGGGGAGAACAGCGGCAGCGTGGGCGCCGCCGAGAACTACATCCAGGTGTGGGTGCGCTGAGATCATCTGCAGTCTGCTGATCGTTTTGCGCCATCGGGGGCACTTGGGAGCTGAGCCCGCCCCGGGTGTGAGCCAGGATGATGAGAGGTGGAGATGAACTGGCGGCTCTCCGTGTTGCTCGGTCTGGGCTGCACCAGCGATCCAATCCTCGAGACGGGCCTGGAACCCTGTGTGGACAGCGACGGAGACGGTATCTGCGACGCCTGGGACGCTTGCGAGGGCGCGGACGACGCGCGAGACTCTGACGAGGACGGTGTGCCCGACGCCTGTGAGCAGGATTCTCTCGGCATGCTGCAGACCGACGCCAACTACCTGGATACCAGCTCCACTCAACTATCGGTCCAGCTGGCCTATGACACGCACCTGGCCATGTCGCTCTGGCTGATCTTCGAGCCTGGGCTGTTGGTCAGCGAGGCTGAGCCCACCGTCACCGTGTGGACGCGGGATCTCGATGGCTGGTTCGGAGTGCAGGAGCGCCTGACCGATGGCGAAGACCAGGACTTCTGCACCTACGTCACGGGCCTCGACGACGACTTCCACCAGGCCCTCACACTGCGGGAGAGCTACTTCGACATGGCCACCCTGGAGGGCGCGGTGGTCAACAGTGTGCGCCTTGAAGCCGAAGACTGGCACCAGGACGATGACCAGCAGGTGATCACCTTTCGCTGGTGGTTCCAGGGCATCCTGCCGTAACACCCAGCAGCTCGCGGATCCCCATGGGCTCGGGCAGGCCCTTGAGCTGCACGCTGCGCACGGGGCCCAGCTGCGCGATGTGAGCCGCACGCTCGGCCACAGCGGCGGACACCAGCACCTGGGTGCCCGCGGTCTGGGCCTCGATCCTGGAAGAGAGCACCAGGCCGGCCCTCCAGGCGCGGGAGCTATCCCAACAGGCTGAGCACCCGCTGCGCATCTCCGCGGGCCTTGACCTTGCGCTCGATGTCCAGGATGGCGCCCTGCTCGTCGATGAGCACGGTGGTGCGCAGGACACCCAGCACGGTCTTGCCGTACATGCGCTTCTCGCCCCAGGCGCCGTAGACCTCGTGCACGGCGTGGTCGGCGTCGGTGAGCAGCGGAAAGCTGAGCTCGTGCTTGCCGCGGAAGCCCTGGTGCCGCTTGGAGGAGTCGCGCGAGATCCCGATGACCACGGCGTTCTTGTCCGCCAGGGCCGCCTCGGAGTCGCGGTATTCACAGGCCTGGACCGTACAGCCCGAGGTGTTGTCCTTGGGGTAGAAGTACAGCACGACGCGGCGGCCCCGAAGAGCCGACAGCGTGAAGTCCTCGCCGTTGTCGGCGGGCAGGGTGAAGTCGGGGGCGACATCGCCGACCTGGAGCTGGGGCATGGGATCCTCCACTGGAGAAATCTGGAGCTAGGCACCGCGCCCCGGGGAGTCAACGCAGGGCTCCGCCGGCTGTCCCGCCTTGTGGCCGGCTTCACCGGCTGTGCTGTCAGTTCCTCCGGCCCAGCATGCTCCGGGGGCCGCCGCGGAATACCCAACCCTCGTCTGGAGCCCCCATGAGCGCGCCCAAGCCCCTCCGTAAGCCCCCGTGGCTCAAGGTCCGGCCACCGGGTGGGTCAGGCTACGGGCGCGTCAAGGGCAGCCTGCGCGGTCTGGGTCTGCACACCGTCTGCGAAGAGGCCCGCTGCCCGAACCTGGCCGAGTGTTGGGCCTGTGGCACCGCCACCTTCCTGATCATGGGCGAGATCTGCACCCGCAGCTGCCGCTTCTGCGCGGTGGCCAGCGGCGACCCCGGCGGGCAGCTCGACGCCGGGGAGCCATCGCGGGTTGTCCAGGCCGCGGCGGACTGGGGCCTGCGCTACGCAGTGCTCACCAGCGTGGATCGTGACGATCTGGCCGACGGAGGCGCGGCCCACTTCGCCGCCTGTGTCGGCGCCCTCGAGGCCCGGCTGCCCGACCTGCTCGTCGAAGTCCTGGTGCCAGACTTCGGGGCCCACGAGGCCTCGATCCGTACCGTCCTCCAGGCAGGCCCCGAGGTCTTCGCCCACAACCTCGAGGTGGTGGAGCGGCTGCAGCGCAGCGCCCGTGATCGGCGCGCCAGCTACGCGATCTCCCTCGATACGCTGCGCCAGGCCAAGGCCCTCGCGCCGGGGATCCTCACCAAGTCCTCGCTGATGCTGGGCCTGGGGGAGAGCGCCGACGAGGTGCGCGCTTGCCTGCGCCACCTGCGCTCCGCCGGTGTAGATGCGCTCACCCTCGGTCAGTACCTGGCCCCCAACCGGCGCTGCCTGCCCGTGCTGGCCTATCCCACGCCCGAGCGCTTCGAGCAGTGGAAGCTGGAAGCCGAGTCCATGGGCTTCCTCTACGTGGCCTCGGGCCCCCTGGTGCGCTCCTCCTACCGGGCCGGTGAGCACTACCTGCGGGCGCTTCTCGATGCGCGCGGGGCCTCACCGGGGTAAAGCGCTCTCGCCGCCAGATAACGGGAGGCAAGCATGCGCTGGCTGCTCCTCGCACCCCTGCTCTTCGCTCCCCGGCTGCTCGCCCAGGGAGCCCCCGCCCCGCCCGACGAAGCCGTGGTCATCCGCGTCTACGACGGCGACACCGTCACCATCGCCACCGGCGATCCCGTGAGGCTGCGCTGGGTGAACACCCCCGAGCTCCGGCCCCTCGAGGACTTCGCCGAAGAGGCCCGCGAGTTGGCCGCCAGCTTCGTGTCGGGCAAGAACGTGGCCCTCAACTACGGCGACCCCGTGCGCGACATCTACGGCCGCCTGGTGGCCGACATCGTTGTCAACGGCGTCTCCCTCGAGGAGAAGCTGCTGGAGGCCGGGCTGGCCCACATCATGCTCATCCCACCGGTGGAAGACGGCCTCGAGCTGCTCTTCGATGCCCAGGCCCGCGCTCGCGAAGCCGGCGTGGGCATCTGGAGCAGCGTGCGCTACCAGCACGAGCTGCACATCACCAGCTTCCACGCCAACGGGAGGGGAAACGACCGGGCCGATCCCAACAGCGAGTACCTGCGGGTCTGCAACATCACCGACCAGCCGCTGAGCGTGGCCGGCTACACCATCACCAACGCCCGCCGGCAGACCTACACCTTCCCCGATCTCACCATCCCTGCGGGGCACACGGTCAAGGTGCACTCCGGGCAGGGTGAGCACCAGGTGGACCCCAACGAGCAGCTGGCCATCCACCTGGGCAGCGACATGCCGCTGTGGAACAACAGCCGCGACGTGGCCACCATCTTCGATCCACAGGGGGGCAAGGTGGAGCAGCGCGTGCACGAGGTGAAGGGGCGCTGACCCCACACTCATGGACCAGGCCCTGCTGGAGCTGCTGAACCCGTTGGTGAGCTGGCCGGGGCTGCGGCAGCTGTGCTGGCTGGTGGCGCAGCCCTGGGCGGCGCTGATCGTAGTGCTGGCCGTGTTGGCGGATCTCGCCTGGCGGCGGCGCTGGTGGCAGATCCCCATCGCCGCCGTGGCGGTCATCAGCGCGGATCTGCTCTGCGCCCGCCTGCTCAAGCCCTGGCTGGCGCGCCCGCGCCCCTGTGCCGGGCTGGAGGACGTGTTGGCACCCTTCGGCTGCGGCAGCGGCTCCTCCATGCCCTCCTGCCACGCCGCCAACATCTTCGCCTTGGCGGCGGTCATCCACCGGCCCTGGGCCTGGGGTCTGGCGGCGCTGGTGGCCCTGTCGCGGGTGGTCATCGGTGTGCACTACCCCAGCGACGTGCTGGTGGGGGCCGCGGTGGGCGTGCTGCTGGGTGGGGCTCTGCGCCTGATGGCGTCGAGATCGCGCCGCCGCAGAACCGACAGCCTGCCGAGCCAGTGATCCTCACGGTCTTGCCAGCGGGCCCGGCCAGGGTATGTGCCCTGATCCACCGGGGAGCACCTCCCCAGGGAGCACGCCCATGAGCACGCGCAGCTACGCCCTGGAACGCAGCGGCAATGTCACCCAGATGCACCTGGCCCGGCAGGGCGAGATCACGCCCGAGATGTGCCGCGTCGCCGATCAAGAGCACCTGGATCCCGAGGAGGTCCGCTCCGAGGTGGCCCGCGGTCGCATGGTGATCCCCGCCAACATCCGGCATCAGAACCTGCGGCCCATGGCCATCGGAATCCGCACCCGCTGCAAGGTCAACGCCAACATCGGCAATTCCTCTGTCACCAGCGACATCGTGGGCGAGCTGCGCAAGCTCGAGGCCGCCCTGCGCTACGGCGCCGACACGGTCATGGATCTCTCCACCGGTGGTGACATCCCGCGCATCCGTCAGGCCATCATCGACGCCTCCCCCGTGGCCATCGGCACCGTGCCCATCTACGAGGCCGTGCAGCAGGTGGACGACGTGGTGGACCTCACCCCCGAGGCGCTGATGGCGGTCATCGAGGCCCAGGCCCAGCAGGGCGTGGACTACATGACCGTGCACTGCGGAATTCTGCGCCGCATGATCCCCATGGCCCGGCAGCGCCTCACCGGCATCGTCAGCCGCGGCGGTTCACTGATGGCCCGCTGGATGCTGCACCACCAGGCCGAGAACCCCATCTACGCCCACTACGACCGGTTGCTGGAGATCTGCCAGCGCTACGACGTCACCCTGTCGCTGGGTGACTCCCTGCGGCCTGGCTGCCTGGCCGACGCCTGCGACGTGGCCCAGTACGCCGAGCTGGAAGTGCTGGGCGAGCTCACCCGGCGCGCCTGGGCAGCCGACGTGCAGGTCATGGTGGAGGGCCCCGGGCACGTGCCCCTGCATCGCATCCAGGAGAACGTCGAGAGGCAGCAGGCCCTGTGCGACGAGGCGCCCTTCTACGTGCTTGGGCCCATCGTCACCGACATCGCAGCCGGCTACGACCACATCGCTTCCGCCATCGGCGGCGCCATGGCGGCCATGTACGGCGTGTCCATGCTCTGCTACGTCACCCCCAAGGAGCACCTGGGCCTGCCCGACGCCGAAGACGTGCGCACCGGCATCGTGGCCCACCGCATCGCCGCCCACGCCGCCGACGTGGCCCGCGGCATCCCGGGCGCCAGGCAGCGCGACGACGCCATGTCGCGGGCCCGCTTCGCCTTCGACTGGCAGGCCCAGTTCGAGCTGGCGCTGGACGGCGACCGCGCCCGCGAGTACCGGCACGAGCACGCCCCGCCTTCCGAGGACGAGCCCACCCACTACTGCTCCATGTGCGGGCCCCGCTTCTGCTCCATGAAGATCTCCCGCGAGCTCTGGGAAGACCAGGTTCGCCAGAACCTAGGTGCCGACGCGCCCTGCTTGAGGGAGTAGCGAAGCGCCCACGGCGGCAGAGCTGGCGGCACCACAGAGTCCGTAGAGGGCACCGAAGGGTCGCGGCCTGAGGGATGTGGAATGCGGCCTGGGGGATGGGTCAGATGCAAAAACGTAATGAAACCAACCAGACACCTTTCCCCTCCTTTCCCCTCCTGTGGTGAGCCTCCCCTCCCATCCGCAGAGCTGCCGGCGCCACAGAGCCCGCAGAGGGCCTCCCTGGCGAGCTACTCTCCCGCCGGCGCGGCGATCTTCAGCCGCGCGGGATCGTGCACCAGCTTGCGGCCGGGCACGGCCTCGCCAGCCGCGCCTTCGCTGGCCTCGACAGCGGCAGCTTCCTGCTCGGCCCGCCGGGCCTCGGCGGCTGCCTTGGCTGCCTGGAGCTGCTCACCCAGGGTGGGCGTGGAGGCCTTGACCTGCTCGGGAAGGTTGGGGTCCTTCATGGCACCCACGTAGTAGATGTACATGGCCGACAGCGCGTGGTGCGTGTAGTCGATGCGCACCTTGGTCTCGTTCATGGCGTAGCGGATGCCGCCGTGTGCCATGTCGGGCCGCGTGAACGCATAGGTGTTCAGATCGTCGAACTGCATCTGCATGCCGAAGCGCACGGTCTCGCGGGAGGCCTTCTCGAAGTAGGGCGCCTGCTCCGGGTCGTACTGAAGCGCCAGCTGGTAGGCGGCCGCGGTGCCCTCAGCGTAGCAGAAGGCCTGCATGGCGGGCAGCTCGTAGGGCAGCTTGTAGTAGCCGCCGATGTAGTCGGGGAAGGGTGCCCGCTCCTCGTTCCACTGGTAGGAATCGATCATGAAGCGCGCGATCTCCAGGCCGAAGGCGGCCACGTCCTTGTCGCCGGTCACCTCGTAGTACGCGTTGGCGGCCATGACGGTCCAGGGGCCGAACTGCACCAGCTCGAGGCGGGTGTTGTTGTCGTAGACATTGGCCGGCCAGGGGGCGTCGGGGCGCTTCTGGTTGGCGCGCTCGTAGTACCAGGGCTTGTAGTACTCCCAGTACTTCTCGAGCGGCTTGATGTAGCCGGGATCGTCGAAGTACTTGGACAGCTCCACCAGGGCCAGGGCGGCTTCGCCGGGCACGATGTCGTTGACCTGGTTGTAGTAGGGGTGGTCCGGGTCCACGTAGTAGGGCCGGAACTTGCCGTTGTCTTCCTGCATGTACAGCGTGAAGTTGGCCAGCTCCCTCATCAAGGCGTCGTTGCTGTGGTCCTCGGTGATGCGCGCCACCTCGATCATGCCCAGCAAGGCCACCACCACCGTGCCCAGCTTCTGGTTGTCGTTGAAGCTGAAGAAGGCCATCTCGCCTTCTTCCTGCAGGTACTTGAGGGTGAACTCCTGGGACTTGATGGCGCCCTCGATGTACTCAGGCCTGGGGTCGAGCCGCCAGGCCAGCGCAAGGTTCCAGGTGGCCAGGGTGTGGCGCACGATGTTGTACTCGTTGGACTCGCGGTTCTCGGCGGGCCACCACTTGTAGACCACCGAGCCGTCGGGCTTCATGTTGGTGAGCCACCAGTCCGCGGCGGACAGCACCGACTTGCGGGTGTTCTCGAGGGTGACCTGCTCCATGGGGACCGGGGGAACTCCCCGGTACATGTACAGCAGGCCCATGCCCGGCACCTCGCGGTAGTGGTGGCTGCGCACCATCTCGAGCACCACGTCGGGGTTCCGCCAGGGGCGCTTCTCAGGCATGTTGTGGAAGTCGGCCGCGTGCCGCAGGAACTGGTCCACCTGTCGCAGGGCTCGCGAGTAGGACACAGCGCCGGGGAAGACGGCCACCTTCTTCTCCTCGTAGTCGCGGATGATGGCGCCATCGATGCCCAGCTCCCAGAGATCCTCGATATCCGTCTCGCCGCGGGGCTCCACCTTGGGCCGCTCGGTGATGCGGTGGATCTCGATGGTGAGATCGTCGATGTGCTCCTTCAGCGGCGGGAAGCCGTACCACTCGTTGTAGCGGCGGTGGGTGCGCTCCAGGTCCTTGGCCAGCTCGATGAGGGCGTCGTTGAGGCTGCGGTGGCGCGCCAGGCCGATGCCCAGCTCGCGGCCTTGGCCGCGGATGACCGCCATGAGCTCCCAGGTGCCCTCGCGGGCCTGCACCTTGCTCAGGTCGATGCCCTTGCCGGTGGTGATCAGCCCGCGCAGGGACATGGTGCAGGCCGCCGCCAGCTGGGGTGGGAAGACGATGGGCTGGGCGTTGACCCGGTAGAGCATCAGCTCGTCGGTGACGCGCAGCAGCTCGAAGCGGGACAGGTCGTCGTGCTGGAACAGCCGCGCCACGACGGTGCGGTTGCGGTCCACCGCCGAGTGCAGCCGCCAGTGCACCACCACGCCGGTGACGTTCTGCTCCACCAGCTTGTCGGCCAGGGCCGTCTCGTCGTTCCCCAGCAGCAGCGCCCGGATCTCCGGATCGCCCATCAGCTCGCGGATCTCCAGCTCCTCGGGCAGCCCGGAGACCTTTGCGGGATTGTCCACCAGGAACACGCCGCGCGCGGTCTCCAGCTCCTTGCGGGCTTCCACCCCCAGGCGACCCTGGCTGGCGCGGGAGATGGCCTTGTCGACCCGCGCCTCGAAGGTGGGCGCGCGCACCATCACGCCCTGGGCGGTATGGGAGACGGTGCCGTCGCAGGACAGCAGCAGCAGCAGGACGGGCAGCAGCCAGAGCAGCGGCAGCCCGATGTGGGGAGAACGGATGGGGGAGGGGATCATGCTGGCTCCGTGGCGGGCTCGCGGTGCTTCTTCCAGTCCTCCCAGCACAGCACGGCGATCATGCCGATGCAGTAGATCAGGAGGGACCAGCCGAGCACGCCGATGACGAAGATGCGGTTCCCGCCCAGCAGCTGCTGGGCGAAGTTGCAGAAGAGTTCGATGCCCAGCAGCCAGGCCAGCGCCACCAGGTGGCGGGTCTTGTGCAGGCCGCAGGCGTGCAGGAGTATCAAGGGTGCCCGTACGATGAAGTAGTAGTAGCTGGCCGTGGCCAGGGCGAAGAAGGCCACGAAGCCCAGGGCGAAGGACTCGGTGGGATCGGCCCGTCGCAGGGCCCAGCCCAGGGCCACCAGGATCACCAGCGCCACGCCCTTGCGCACCGGCTCCTGGTTCTCCACGCGGTCGATGCGCTTGAAGCTCCAGGGCTCGTCGTACTCGCCCCGGTACGCCAGGGCGATGGCCAGCCCCAGGCGCCGCGAGGAGAGGTTCTCGGGCTGCATGTGCTCCGACATGCCGTGCCAGTGGGTGAGGATGTGCTCCCCGCCGTGCTGGGCGGCGAAGTTGACCTGCAGCAGGGCGATCCAGCCCACCACACCCACGAAGAACAGCACCGCGAAACGGCTGATGCTGCGGTGCCGCACCAGCTGCCAGGCGCCCTGGATGCCTGGTCCGAACAACCAGGTGGCGGGGAAGATGCGCATGGCGGCAGCATGACCGGAGAAGACGCCGGCCAGCAGGGGGCGCCCCTTCTTGACCATGGCCGTGGCGATGATCAGCGCCACCGCGTAGTCGTAGCGCATGATGGCCCAGCTGATGGTGGGCCACCGGGTGCTGTAGGTGGTGAGGATGAACAGGAAGAGGAAGCCCGCAGACCAGCCTCCGAAGGCCCACCAGCCGAAGCCCACCGCGGCCAGCAGCAGCAGCACATCGACGTAGCCCAGCAGCTTGACGCTCTCGACGGGCACCAGCTTGACCAGCGGTGTGGCGTAGCCAGTCCAGCCTGGGGTGCCGTTGAAGCCGTGATCGTTGATCATCTGCTGCCAGTACTTGGTGGGCATGGCCCGGGTGTTGGACCGCTGCAGCCAGACGAAGTCGTGGCGGAACTGCTCCCAGCGCTCAGGTGTGAAGCGCTCCTTGACCCGCTCGCCGTGTGCGATGCTCTCCTCGTAAGGCAGGATTGCATAGCCCTCAGCGGTCTGGGCCTGGTAGGTGAGGGGCGGGTGCAGGTGGCGCGGCACCGCCAGGTAGCGCGGTTTGTCAGGGCTAAGGTCCAGCCCCTTGCGCTCGGCCCGGGCCTCGTCGGCCTCGAGGTCGGCCAGGATCGCGGCCGGGTACAGGTCGAAGTAGCCCAGCTCCTCGAAGTACTTGGGGCCCAGGTAGTAGTGGATGATGTCGTAGTTGTCGATGCGATCGCGGAAGACGTACCAGCCGTAGCGCGCGTAGTTGGTGGTGGCGGCGAAGCACAGCATCACCAGCAGCAGGGCCAGGATGCGGCGGGTCCAGTCAGCCCGCGCTCCGCCGAAGGGCTGCAGCCAGCGCAGCCATGCCCAGCGCGCCGTGGCCAGGACGATCCCGATGCCCAGCAGCCACACCTTGACCACCTCGCCGTCGTTGCGGCTGATCTTCAAGTCGTCTAGCACCGCGGCGTGCAGCGCCAGGTAGCTGCAGAGCAGCACGGCCAGGGTCGCGGCCCAGGCCGTGATGCGCTTGAAGAGCTGGTTTCTGGCGGACAGCGATCACCTCCCCGAGTGCGCACGGGACGGGCGTGGGGCCGCTCGGCAGGGCTCGCGGGGGGGACCGCGAATGCACGGTACGGCTTGAGGGGGGGCGCTTAACCCGGCATGGGCCGACGGGGCGCCCAATGCCGGTGGCATTCGAGCAGCCGGCGTCTGCGACGCCGCAGCTCAATGCCACCAGGTTCATCCGCGCGGCAAGCGAGCAAGGCAAAGGCAAAGCAAAGGTCTCTGGTTGGTATGATTACCTTTGGGTGCATCCCAGGCTCTGAGGGTGGGGGAGCCGTCGTAGAGGGCATCCTGGCTGCGTGAGGACCGTCCAGCAGGTCTGGGCGTGACACTGGCCCACGCTGTTGACATGTCGAGGCGGGGCAGAGCTCTAGCGGCTGTGTCCAGGTGGTAGCTGCGCGGGGGCCCCTCATCCCCGACGGGCGATGGCCCCGCCAGCAACGGTGTGCGTTGTCGACCACGCCCTTCCTTGGTGGTGGTTGGTGGCTGCCGAGGTAACGTCGGTGGCGGTTCTCACGACGGGCCCAGAAGCTTGGTGGCTGTCATCGTATCGGGTGGTGGGGGGGGGGGGCCCCCCGGGGGCCGGGCCCCCCCCCCCCCCCCCCCCAC
>CAZEJJ010000066.1:11722-36875 GCA_964512185.1 uncultured Enterobacterales bacterium
GGCGCCGCGGGGGGGGGGGTCGGGGGGGGTGGGGGGGGGGGCCCCGCCCCGCGGGGGCCCCCCCCCCCCCACCAGCGCTACCCCGTAGGCCACCGGCGCACTGGGCCCGAAGTAACGAGTTCCCCCGTCGATCCCCGTCAGCCACCCTCCCGTCCCCGAACCTGTAGACCAGCTCCCCGTCGCAGCGCTCGATGCCGAGCAGCCCGTCGTGGAGGAGCTGGTGGTGGGTGCTGCACATGGTCAGCAGGTTGTCTTCGGCGTTGTCCCCGCCGTTTCTGCGGTAGGTCAGGTGGTGCAGATCCAGCCAGAGGCGGTTGGTGCAGCCCGGCACCCGGCAGCGGTGCCGGTCGCGCTGGAGCACGGCCCGACGCCTGGCGGGGGGGATGGTGCGCGAGAGGTGACCCCGCTCGGGCCCCTCGCGCATCTCCAGTAGCTCGGCGTCGCAGCAGGCCTGACCCACGTGGGTCTCATTGACCTCGGCATCCGGCGTACAGCTGGCTCCGCAGCGGGGGCAGTGCTCGATCACGATGCGGAAGCGCTCGCCCGTGGGGGCCTCGGGGCGGTCCAGCTCCTCCAGCACCCGGGCCGCCATCTGTGCCAGCAGCGCGCCGTCCTCCATCTCCTCCCGCGACACGCCCGCGGCAGCCCGGATGGCGGCGAGCGCGGTCCTGACCTGCTCGGCCTCCACAGGCTCCATGGTGAAGCTGAGCCGCACCGGCCCGGACTCCTTGATCGCGTCGTCGGTGGGAAGCTCGCCGGGACGGTGCGCGGCCACCATGCGCTCCAGCTCGCGGCTGGTGCACCCGCTGGCCACCTCCACCCACTCCGCCTCGGTCTCGGGTGTGACGACAGACAGCAGCTCCCGGGCTTTGGTCCAGCACAGCGCACCCGAGGCCAGGGCCCCATCGAGGACCGGCAGCTCGGGCAGTGCGCGCCCGATGCGGACGAGCCCGCGGGTCTTGCGGACCTCGAGCTGCAGCGTGCTCTGGGCGTAGTGGCTGATGCCAGCGTAGCCCAGGTCAGAGTAGTGCCCCGTGTCTGCCATTTCGGCGAGGAGCAGCGCCAGGTCGCGCTCGGCGCGACGCAGGTGGGAACAGGTCTGTTGGATGCGCTCGTCGAGCTCCCGGGCCGCGGCCAGTTGAGCGGACACTGTTTGCATGGGTTCCTCCCATTGTTGTGCTACAAAGAACATAACCCGCCGTCTTCCGGCTCCCTGTGCGCCTCCTGGAGGCGTGTTCGGGCCCTCACACCCCTTTTGGGGTGGAGAAGACCCGCGCGAGGCCAGCAGCGGCCTCTCCAGGCCCCACAGGGGCACGCGCAGAGGGTCCCCGGACCAGCCCCGGCTACGCGAGCTGAAAGCTGTCAAGGGGGAATTTCGAACGCGGACAGAAACTGTCCTGCTCGACCTGCCGGCGCGCAGTCACCCCGTTCCCCTCCCCGAGGGGGTGTTGGCTCGCGTCAGGAGCTGGGATGCACCCATTACCTTTTTGCGCCTGACCCAGCCCGCAGCCCGCAGCCCGCAGCCCGCAGCCCACAGCCAGTAGCGCGCTTGGCTCGAGTTTCGAGCAAAGGTCTCAGCAAAGGTCTCTAGCAAAGGTCTCTGGTTGGTATGATTACCTTTTTGCGCCTGACCCAGTCCGCAGCCCGTAGCCCATAGTCCACGGCCAGTAGCGCGCTTGGATCGCTCCTACGGGCACTGCTCCAGCAGCACGCGGGCCTGCTCGCCCCAGGCGTCTTGGCGGTCGGTGAGGGGCTCCAGGTCCTGGCGGGCTTCGTCGCACATGCCGGCGTCGATGCGAACCCAGCCGCGGTTGATCAGCGCCAGCACGAAGCCCGGATCCGAGGCCAGGCAGCGGTCCAGCAGCACCTCAGCCTCGGCGGGCTTGCCGCCCAGCTTGTAGAGCCTGGCCAGGTTGCTCAGGGAGGGGCAGTGGTGGGGCTCCAGCTGCAGCGCCCTGTCGTAGTGCTCCAGGGCGTCGAGCGTGCGGTCCAGGTCCTCTTCCAGCGACGCAGCCTCGAACAAGGGCGCCGCCACCGTGGGGTCCAGCTCGGCGGACTTCAGGAAGTGCCAGTGGGCGCGGTCCCAGGTCTCCTCGCCTGCGGTGCGGTAGACCTGGCCGAGTTCAAGGTGCAGCTCGGCGTCCCCTGGCTGCGTGGTGAGCGCGGCGCGGTAGGCGTCCTCTGCGCATCCGAACTGGGCGGTCTGCAGGCAGGACATGCCCACGAGTCTCTGGGTGTCCACCCGGGCCGGGTCCAGCTCCTGGGCCTGCAGCAGGGGATCCAGCGCCCTCAGGGGCAGCCCTTGGCCCAGCAGCGCGCGTCCCTGCAGCTCCAGGGCGTCGACGTCGCCGGGGTTGGAGGCCAGCAAGGGGTCCAGGTACTTGAGGGCGTGCTCGTACAGGGCGCCCACCACGTGCAGCTCCGCCAGCGCCAGCGTCGGCTTGCGGGCCATGGGGTCCACCTCGAGGGCCAGGGCGTAGTACTTGATGGCCAGCGCGGGCTGGTTGCGCAGCAGGGAGATGTCGCCCAGGTTCACCAGGGGCGTGATGTACTCGGGCTTGGCCTCCACCGAGCGCAGGAAGTACTCGATGGCGGCCTCGAACTGCTGCTGACCCATCAGGGCAGCGCCCATGCCGTTCAGCGCAACGTAGTGCTGGGCGTCGATGCTCAGGGCCTGCTGGAAGGAGGAGCTGGCCCCGGCGAAGTCCTGCTCCAGCAGCAGCAGGTTGCCGTGGTTCACCCAGCCGTTGGCGTGGTCCGGCACGCGCTTGAGCCCCTTCTCGAGGGCCCTGCGCGCTGCGCTCAGATCGCCTTGCTCGATGAGCTCCTCGGCCTGGCGGAAGGCGGCGTCGGGGTATGCGTCCTGGGCCAGGGCCAGCCCCGGGGCCAGCAGGCACAGGGCAAGCAGCGTCCTGCGAAGCATCATGCCTCCAGTGGAACGAAACAGGGCCACGTGAGGGAACACGCGGCCCGAGGAGTATATGCGATCCCGCCGTGGTCTAGTGTGGGTAGGCCTGTCGGTGGGCCTTGATGGCTCGCACGGTGGTGGTGCCGCCGCGGTTGCCCGTCGGGACCATGATCACGATGGTGGTGGGGCGGGTGTTGGAGCTCAGCGGTGCGTTGTAGCCCCGGCTTCGGGGTGGCGTGGGCGGCGCTGGATCGGAGCCGAAGCCGAAGAAGCTGGCGATGGCGCTGCCGGTGCTCGACACGGCATTGCCCACCGCGCTCGCGGCTCGATCCACCCCGTCGGCGATGGCGGTACCTACGGTGTCGGCGGCATCGACGATGGCCTCTCCGGCGGTGGCGAGGGCGGATCCGGCCGCGTCCACCAGGTCGCCGCCCAGCTCGACGGCCGACTCGGCCAGCTCGACGACGCCGTCGATCAGGCAGTCAGCGACGGCGCCGGGGTCGCTGATGAGGGCGGAGATGTCGATGATGACATCGGCGCCAGCGCCTGCGCCCAGCCCGAGCGTGGCCGCCAGCTCGCCGGAGATCTTGGCGGTGCCCTTAGTCCAGTCCACCTGGATGGTGCCCGAGGCCTTGGCGCCCGCGCCGGCGCTCACCTCGCCCTTGAGCCTGCCCGTGGCCTTCATCTTGCAGAGGCTGACGGTGAGGGGGATCTGGCCCATGGCCTTGGCGCCAGCGAAGACCTCGGCCTTGGCTTCGAGGGCCACGCCCTCCTTGCCCACCTTGGCGGTGCCCGCGAGCACACCCTCGACTCCGGCCATGCCCCAGGCCTTGGCGCTGACGTGCACACCCAGGTCGTCGTCTCCGACGCCCACCTGGCGGGTCTCGGCGCTGCCCTGGAGCAGGTAGGCCCTGCCGATCAGCTGTCCTGTGGCAGAAGCCTGGCCGTCGTTGTAGCCGGCGGTGGCCATGGCGATACCGGAGACGCCGAGCACAGAGAGCGAGGCCTTGTCACCGGCCTCGGATTCAACCTCGCCCTTCCAGACATTGGCCTCTCCCGTGGCCTTGCCGAGGATCACCGTGGCGGGGACCGTGTTGCCCTGCTTGTCCTTGGCGGCGACGGTGCCATCGGCCTTCTGGAAGAAGGTCTTCTCGGTGGACTTGGACCAGGAGGAGGGGTCGTGCTTGTAGAAGGTGCCGGTGGGCAGCTGGAGCTTGCCCATGGAGGAGGTGCCGCTGGTGGTGGTGGTGGGCGGCGTGTACTTGGTGGTGGTGGTCCAGCCGCTGGGCGAGGTCGTGCTCGTCTCGGTGGCTTCGTCCGCCATGGCGGTGGGCATAGCCAGGGCCCAGGCCAGCAGGGCCAAGGGCACGGAGAACAAGGCGAGGAAGCGCGACCAGGTGTAGCGATGCATCGGAGGACCTCCAGGCGCGGGCATTGTAGCACGACAACCGGGCGTTCGAAGCCAGAGACTGTGACGGACAGCCGCTGCCCTCCCGTTTATCGCAAGAATCGTGCCCAAGCCTGCCGACGCGGGGAGACCGTTGTTCCTGCCGAATCCCCTTGTTGGCGGCGAGACATCGCTGTCGCACCGGGGAGCCATGGCCCCAGCAGGCGTCCCAGCTCAGTCGCGGTGGACGGGCTCCGCAGCGTCGTCTGCGTCCCCTCCAGGCTCGCCACCCGAAAGGTCGAGCCCAGCCACCGACCAGTGCGCTGCGCCCAACGCCAGGCGCAGGGTGCCCTGGCCTGTGGCCAGCGCCGCTCCCGAGGCCGGCGCGATGGCCCGGTCGTCCTGCCGCGCGAAGCCCAGGTCGAGTAGGCTGATCAGCGCCTCAGTGGGCGGGCTGGGGCCCTCCCAGCCCGGCAACGGTTGGCCCGCCAGCGCGGCCCGTCGCAGCTGGGCTGCGTACAGCGCCAGGCTGAGCCGGTCGTCCGCGAGATCCTCTCGGGTGGGCTCGTGGCCCTCGGGCATGATGATGCTGGACTGGATCCAGCCCTCCACCGGACGCTGGCAGAGCCCGCAGTACACCAGGGCGCGGTCGGCGTAGGCGTAGCGCAGCTCCAGCCTGGTGTGGTGTCCGCGGAGCACCTGCAGGGGTCCGCCGCGCTCGTCCACCAGGCTCGCCGGTGCGGTGCGGGTCCACACCGGAGCGGGCAGCTCGCTGGGCAGGGCCAGGGCCTGGAGCTGGCTGTTGGGATCCACCTCCACCTGCTGCTCCGCGCTGGGGCTGGCCTCGGTGCTGGGGCGGGCCCCAGGCTCGGGTCCGTCGGGAGGGGTGCAGGCCAGGACCAGGCAGCAGAGCGCTGCTAGAGGCAGCCAGCGGCCCCAGGGGGGCTCCGCTGCGGCGCCACCTGCCGGCTGCCCAGAATCCAGTGATAGCGGGGGAACGGACACAGCGGGAGGCCTGCCGGGGGGATCTGGTGAGCAGACAAGGCTATCATCCTGGCCATGGTCGTCGCTCCCCTCGCTCCCGGTTCGCGTGTCGGCGTCATCTCCCCGTCGGGCAACTTCGACCCGGTGAGGCTGGGCAAAGGCATGGCCATGGTCCGCTCCTGGGGTCTGGAGCCCGTCCGCGGCCCCAACCTGGGCCGCCGGGAGCGCTTCCTCGCCGGCAGCGACCAGCAGCGGCTGGACGACCTGGTCTGGGCCATGACCAGCCCCGACCTGCAGGCCGTCTGGTTCGCCAGGGGTGGCTATGGCACCGCCAGACTGCTGCAGGATCTCCCCTGGAGCGAGCTGCGGTCGCGACCCGTGGTGGGCTTCAGCGACGCCACCGCCCTCTTCTGCGGCATGCGGCGCGCGGCTGTGGCCGGGGCCCTGCACGGCCCGGTGCTGCAGTCGCTGGCGGATCTCGCTGACGAGGACTCGCGACAGGTGCTGCGGGCGCTGCTGATGCGCGGCGAGGCCTGGGACTGCCCGGTGCGCAGCCTGCTGCCCGGCACCGCTCGCGCGCCCCTCGCTGGCGGCAACCTCTGCACCCTGGCCAGCATGGCAGGCACACCCCACGCCCTGCAGGCGCGCGGCTGTGTGCTGGTGCTCGAAGACGTGGGTGAGCGGCCCTACCGCCTGCATCGCCTGCTCAGCCAGCTGCTGGCATCGGGTGGGCTCGACGGTGTGCTGGGTGTGGCGCTGGGCAGCTTCGAGGGCTGCTTCGAGCCGGGTGAGCCCGACTGGCGGCCGGAGTCCATCCTGGCCGAGCTGCTGGAGCCGCTGGGGGTCCCCGTGGTGGCCGGGCTGCCCGTGGGACACGGTCCCCGCAACTTCGGCTACCCCTGGGGCGCCAGCGCGTGGATCCAGGAGGGGCGCTTCGGCTTCGACGCCAGCCGATCAGTCTGATTCTCCAGGCTCGCCGTAGGTGAACGCCAGGCGGAAGCCCACCCCGCCCCGCCGGGTGGTGCTGGTGCGACCGCTCCGGGCGGCGCCGCGGCCGTGCTGCGCCGGGCTGTCGAAGGAGCCGCCCCGGACCACCCGCCTGGAGGCGCGCTTGGGCGGCAGGCCGTGCTCGCGGGTGAGCTTGGGAGCAGGGAGCGCGTTGGCTCCACGGCTGCGAGGACCGCGGTGGCGGAAGAGGTCCATGCACCAGTCGGCCACGCCGCCCGCCAGGCCCAGCACGTTGTAGGGGCTGGTGTCGATGGGGAAGTCAGAGGAGGGCGGAGGGGAGGGGTAGTCCAGGTGGCTCTGCTGGGAGCAGTGGAACACCGGGTCGCTCTCATCGCCCCAGGGGAAGGCGCGTCCATCCACACCACGGGTGGCCTTTTCACGCTCCAGCTCGCTGGGCAGGCGGTAGGGCAGGCCGGTGCGACCGCGAAGCCACAGGCAGTAGGCCGCCGCGTCGTGCCAGCCTACCAGGCTGACGGGGACCGCGGGCCGGATGGGCCCCAGAGGGGTGTCCTGACAGGGGATGAAGCGGGAGTCGCCGCTGAGCTCGTAGAGCGCCACCGGCTCGGCGACGCGGGGGACCTTGATGGAGGGCACGCGGGCGAGGGCTTCTTCCCGCTCGCCCGCCTGGAGCAGGGCGTTGAGGAACTCGAGGTACTCGCGGTGCGTCACCGGCTTGCGGCCGATGAAGTAGCCACCCATCCAGAGCCTCTGGCGAGGGGGGCTGCCGCGAGCGTGGGGGTCGCCGCCGAAGGTGGACCAGCCTTCGGGCACGTAGGCCATGGAAGGAGGGGCCAGGCCTTCGGGGGGCAGGTGTACCGGCCGCGTGTTCGTGCCGCCGGGTGGGATGCCGTTCCAGTGCCCTTCGCGCTCCACGAGGACGGGGTAGCGCACCAGGGAGCGCCCGGGAGCGCGCAGCACCAGCTGGTAGCTGGTGGCGGGCAGCACGACGCCGTCCAGCGGGGTGGGCCCCATGACCTCCACCGGCTCCAAGGCCAGCCTGCGGGAGCGCGCCTCGTAGCGGTAGACCTCCACCAGGGCGTCGGGAGGGTTGGTGTGCAGGGTGAGCATGCCGCGGCGCTGCAGGAAGGCGGCATGGTGCCCGATGTCGTACTCCTGCACCAGGCGTTCGAAGGCGCGGGCGCGCCCGTGCTCGCCCAGCGCCGAGCTGGTCTCGTAGCGGGAGCGGTACAGGTCGGCCAGCGCCGCCCTGCCTTCGAGCAGATCGGGGCACTGCAGCAGGGCGGCGCGCAGCTGCTGCACCACGTCCTGGAAGGCGTCTTCAACCGCGTCCAGGCTGCGCTCGCTCTGCTCCTCCTCGGCCCAGGCGGCTTCTTTGTCGTCGAGGGCGGCGGTGGCGGGAAGGCGGGTGATGGCGCGGCGGGCGCGCTCGCGCATGCGCACGGCTTCCATGTACTTTCGGGTGAGCCCGCCTACGCGCCCGCGCACCGCCTGCACCATCTCCTGGGAGCGCTCCCGGTTGCGCGCACCCTCGATCCAGGCTTCGATCTCGGAGGCCAGGGCCGCGGCGTCGGCGTAGCGCTTGGCCGGGTCCTTGGACAGCGCCTTGCGGCAGATGGTGACCAGGTGCAGGGGCGCCCAGGGAGCCGGGTGGAAGGGGGGGGGGCCCTTGCGTACCCGCTTGAGGACCTCTTTTACCGCGAGATCCTCGTAGGGGTGGTGGCCAAAGATCAGCATGTAGAGCACGCCGCCCAGGGCGTAGACATCGCAGGCAGGCCCCAGGTCGGTGGCGCCGCGGGCCTGCTCCGGGGACATGAAGGCAGGGGTGCCCGCCACCACGCCATCGCGGGTGGCCAGGGTGGGATCCTCGGCGCGGTCGGAGTCCACCGGTGACACCTCGTCGCCGTTTTCGTCCCCCGACTCGCCCCCGATGGGCCGGGCCAGCCCCCAGTCCAGCACCAGGACCTCCCCGAAGGAGCCCACCAGGGTGTTGTCGGGCTTGAGGTCGCGGTGGATGACACCGCGCGCGTGGGCGTAGGCCACGGCGATGCACACCTTGTGGAAGGCGTCCACCAGGCGCCGGAAGGTGAGCCCTGACTCGGTGGTGCCGAAGGTGCCCTTCTCCAGGCGCGTGGCGTGCAGCTCGCGGATGGCTTCGCTCAGGGTGCCGCCCTTGGCTTCCTTGGAGGTGAAGTACCAGCGCCCGTCGGGAAGCTGGCCGATGTCGTGCACCGGCACGATGCCCGGATGCTCCAGCTGCGCGGTGATCTGCGCCTCTTCCACGAAGCGCACCACCGCCAGCTCTGGGTGGGCGAGATCGCTGCGCAGGACCTTCATGGCGAGCACGCGGCGCAGGGCGCGGTCGTAGGTGCGGTACACCTCGCCCATGCTGCCTGCGCCGATGAGCCCCAGGCTCCAGTAGCGCTCGGGCAGGTCCAGCGGCTTTGGCTCTGCGAGCTCCTCAGAGAGCCACTCGTCTTCGTCCATGCCGAAGATGGGCTCCGTGTCGGTCACGGAGATGGTGGCCTCGTTGGTGAGGTCGGCCAGGGTGGCCAGGGGGCTGTGCTGCAGAGCCTCGTTGTAGAGGAACTCCAGCGACGTGCGCGCGGATGCCGGCAGATCGACGCTGTCGAGCAGGCGCAGGAAGCGGGACTTGAGTTCGCGCGACACGTAGAGGACCACGCTTGCCGAGTAGAGGACCACTTTTGCCGAGGGCTGACCAGAACTCTACCGCGTTTCCGCGCTGGGGTGAGAGACCCGGCTCCGACATTACATGACAAGACCGGCTGACGGTCATAGATACCCTGCTACGAATCATAGATCCGAGCCGCGCCCGAGGGCGATAACGCGCTGTGGTGGCGCGGGATCCTGGCACGGGCCTTGCGTAAACCCCTCTCGCCGCCTTGAGAAACCCAGCCGCTCCCCGAACCGCGCCGGCCGCGCGAGGTCCAGCCCGCTTGGAGGAACCCCGTGGAGCAGATGAATTCCCCGCTCCGAGCTCGCCCGGTCCTGGCCCGCGCCTCCGCGCTCCCGGCGCGGCCCGAATGGTGGAGCTCCGCATCATGACCGCGCCCCCGCCGCGCCTCGAGCAGCTGCAGCTGCGCGACTGGACCGCGCTGGCCCTGCATGCCCGCCGCCTGCGCCACGACCTGGGCAAGTACGTGGCGTTCCAGGTCCGCTGGCTGCCGGATCCCCCCGCCGTCGAGGAGCTGCGGCAGGCCTTGCAGGCCGATCTGGCTCGCACGCGTCAGCAGGGGGCCTCCTTCGAGAGCGCTCCCTCCATCTGGGCCAGGCTGCGCCCCGCCCTGGTGGGGGAGCAGCCTCTGGAGGCAGAGCAGCGTGTGCGGCTGGCGGCAGACCCCGACCTGGTCGTCATCGACGCCGCGCTGGCGGGGATACAGGAGCTGCTGCCGCGGCTCGAGGTGGCCCCCCTGCGCGACCTGCTGCTGGCCCGTGACCGGGCCCTGCAGGTGGCCGGCGCTGCTCGGCGCTTCGACCAACGTGTCCGGCGCATGGCGCGCCTTGATTCCTGAGATCCCTCCGGAGGCATCGTGGCCAACATCCTGGTGATCGACGACCTGGACCGCACCATCGAGCTGTGCCGGCGCGCGGTGGCTGAGCACGAGTACCTGGGCCCGGCGCGCTCCTGGGCCGCTGCCGAGCTGCAGCTGTCCAGGCGCAAGCCCCGCATCGACCTGGTCCTGCTGGATGTGCACTTCGACATCCCGCGCGAGGACCTGCTCGCGGTCCCCGCCGATGCCGACGAGCGCGCCCTGGAGCGGGCGCGACGCAGGCAGGGGCTGGAGATCCTCGCGCGGCTGCGCCACCGCTCTCCGGAGCTGCCGGTCATCCTTATGACCAGCCGGGACGATCTGCCTCTGGAGAGAGAAGCAGAGGCCCTCAACGCCCAGGAATACACCTACTTCCTCGACGACGACTACGTGGACGCCCACGCGCTGCGGGCCCAGATCCAGGGCATCATGCGGGCCCGGCGCGGGGCGGAGTCCGACGGGCCCATCTACTGGGGCCGCAGCCTGGATCTGCGGCGTATCCGCCAGCGGCTCATCACCCTGTCCAGGGGCCGCCTGCCCATCACCCTGCTGGGCGGCACAGGCACCGGCAAGTCCTTGGTGGTGCGCCACTTCGTGCACGCGCGCTCGGGGCGGCGGGGCGACCTGGTCACCGTCGACCTGGCCACCCTGCCACGGGATCTCATGGCCGCCCAGCTCTTCGGCTCGGTGCGCGGGGCCTACACCGGCTCGGTGGCAGACCGAAAAGGCGCCTTCGAAGCGGCGAACAACGGCACGTTGTTCCTCGACGAGGTGGGCAACCTGCCCGAGGAGGCGCAGCGAATGCTGCTCACGGTGCTGCAGGAAGGCGTGGTCACGCGCCTGGGCGACACCCGGGAACGCCGGGTGGACGTCAAGCTGGTGGTGGCCACCAACGAGGACCTGGGCGAGATGGTGCGGCAGGGTCGCTTCCGGGCCGATCTCTTCATGCGCCTCAATCCAGCCTGCACGGTGCGGCTGCCGCCCCTGTGCGAGCGGCTGGATGACATCGACGGCCTGCTCTCCTTCTGCCTGGAGCACGCGCTGCGCGGCTCCTACCCGGGCGAGCTGATGGCGGAGTACCAGGCCAGGGCCGGGCTCGAAGACTGCCGCATCCATGTGCTGGCGGGCGGAGATGTGCCCGTGGCCACGCCCGGCGTGGTGCACGTGCTGTTCTCCGACCAGGCCATGCGCTTGCTGCGCCGGCACTCCTGGCCAGGCAACCTGCGCGAATTCGCCATGACCGTGGAGAACGCGCTCACCTTCACCCTGGCCGAGCTGGTGGGCGTGCGCCCAGGGGGCCGCGCCGACGTGATCCAGGTGCGACCCAAGCTCGTGCGCGACCTGCTCAAGGCCGTGCGGGTGGAGCTGCCCGACGAGGGCGGCGGCTGGAAGGTCCAGGTGGCGGTGCAGCCCCACGAGAGTCTCAACGCCCTCTCCCAGTCGGTGGAGAGGCAGTACTTCACCACGCTGTACTTCATGGAAGAGGGCGACTTCGCCGCCATGGGGCGGGTGCTCATGGGCGACTCGGGGGCCGCGCGCAAGGTGCAGCTGCGCTTCAACCAGCTGGGCCTGCGGGTGCGCGACATGAAGGTGAAGCGCAGGTGAGGCCCGGCCTGCCAGGGCAGCTCCCTCGTTGGGCAGGATCCCTGGTCCTGGCCCTGGCCCTGGCCTGCCCGGGGGCCCCGGTCCACGCAGCCTCCTCCAGCCTCGACGGCGTCGGCCTGGGTGAGCTGGACCTGGCCATGCTGGATCCTGGCCTGCGCAGCTTCATGGAAGAGGCTCTGGCCGCCGAGCGGCGGGGTGATCCCGCCCGCGCCGCTGCCCGCTACCGGGTGGTGCTGCTGCGCGATCCCACCATGGTGCCCGCCGTGCTCGGCCTGGGCCGCAGCCTGGCTGCCCAGGGAGAGCTGGACGAGGCCGACGCCGCCTACGCGCGCATGCCCCACGAGGCGGAGGTGGTGAGCGCGCGGGCGCGCCTGCTGCAGGAGCGCGATCCGGAGACCGCCTTGGCGCTGTACCGGCGGCTGGAGACCCTGGCCATCGGCAGCTCCGAGACCTACCTGCGGCAGGCCCTGTTGCTGGCCAGCCTCGACCCGACCCAGGCGGTCGAGGCCCTGGAGACCTGGTGGGAGCTGGGCGGGGGCGACAGGGGCATCGAGCCCTACGGCCAGCCCCTGGAGGACGTGGTGGTGGCGGTGGCCCTGGGCCTCAAGGGTCAGGGCGATCTCGACACCGCCATCGCCCTGCTGGAGCGCTGCCAGCAGCTCTGGCCCGAGCCCGAGGAGCCCGAACAGGTCACCGCGCTGCTTGATCGCCTGGGTGTAGAGCGCCAGGCCCTCAGCCTGGTGGTGGGCGGCAGCGCCCCCCTGAGCCTCCAGCAGCAGCGGGTGCTGGACCGGGCCCGGCGTGCCTTCCAGCAGGGCGAGCTGGTGGACGCGCGCGGCTCCCTGCGCGAGCTGGTGGCGCAGGCCCCCAGGGCACCCGATCCCTGGGCCGCGCTGGGCGACGTGCACCTGGCCCTTGGGGCGGTGGCCGAGGCTGAGAGAGCCTACGTGGCCGCGTCCACGCTGGCGCCCGACGAGGCCAGCTTCCACGCCCGGCTGGGCATGCTGCTGGCCGAGCGCTACGCTGGCCGGCGCCATCGCGAAGCCGCGGCAGAGCTCAACGCCGCCCTCGCCTTGAGGCCCACCTGGAGCGAGCTGCACTTCCGCCTGGCAGCGGTGCAGCGCGAAGCCGGCGCCTTCGCCTCCGCTGCCAGCTCTCTGCGCAGCTACCTCGCCCACGACCCCGAAGGCGCCCACGCCGAGCAGGCCCACGTCCTGCTGCAAGACCTGGAGCGGCGGCGGCCTGGTGGCGACGTGCTGCCGCCCCTCCCTGCAGCCACCGGCGAGATCCCCGATCCCGCGCGGCACGCCACACGGGTGGCCCGGGTCTATCGAGAGCGCGGCGATCTGGCGGCGGCCCGCGCCGAGCTGGAGTCGGCCCTGGAGCTGGCTCCCGACTACCTCGACGCCCTCATGCTGCTGGCCGCCCTCGAGCTGGAGGCCGGGCAGGAAGATGCCGCCATCGCTGCCTACGAGCGCTGCCTGCAGGCGGCGCCCGGCCACCCGCGCTTGCTGCTCAGCCTGGGGGAGCTCAGGCGCTCCGGAGGCCAGCGCACCGCAGCGGCGCATCTGTTCGAGAAGGCCGCGGGCGAAGGCGCCCCCGAAGCCTGGTACCTGCTGGCGGACATGGCCATGGAAGACGGCCGGCTGCTCGAAGCCCGGCGTCACCTGGACCTCTACTTCCAGGATGCCACGGGCGGGCTGGTGCACGAGCCCGCGCTGGCACTCGACGCGCGTGTGCGGCGCAGCCTCAGGGTGTGGCGGCTCTCACTCGGCTCCGGCGCGGCCATCCTGCTGATCCTGGCCACGGCCGTGCTGGTGCGGCGCCGCACCGGGAGCACCCTGGGCCAGCTGCTGGAGCGGGAACCCGCCGCCTATCCGGAGGTGGCGCGCCTGCTCTCCGCCATCCGGCACGAGGTGCTCAAGCACAACACCAACCTGCTGGCCTCGGTGGCCGCCAAGCTCGAGGCGGGCGACGGCCAGGCGGCCCTGTACGCTGCGGAGCGGCTCTACGGCGAAGTGCACGGGGGGGGCGAGAGCGCGGCGGAGCCGGGGGTCATCCAGCGCTTCGAGAGCTACCTGGCGGAGCTGGAGCGGGTGGGCGGGCGCCATGGCCTGCGCCTCAACCTGCGCCGGCGCGATCCCGTCCTCGCGCCCATGTACCGCGCCATGCTGCGCCTGCGTCGCCTGGAGCGCCAGCTGCGACGTCCTCACCGGAGCTCGGCGCGCCTGCCCCGGGAGCTGCGCGAGCTCTCCCGCCTGCTGAACGAAGAGGGCTTCCGGGACATCGGCTCTCTGATCCAGCGGATGAGCGTGCTGCGGGTAGACCCCGCCCTGCTGCTGGCGGTGTATCGCCGTGTCTCCTGCGAGCCCGGGCTGGAAGGGCTCACCCCTGCCACGCCGGTTCTGGAGGGCGAAGGCTCCGTGGTGCCCGTGCGCATCTTCCGCAAGGACCTCGAAGACATCGCCGCCAACCTGCTGCGCAACGCGCTCTACGCCCTGGTGGAGGAGCTGCCCCAGGAGGAGCGCCGCGTGGGCATCGCGCTGGTGGAAGAGATGGATCCCGTCACCGGGCTGGAGACCCTGGCCATCCGCTTCCGGGACAACGCTCCACGCCCCCTCACCGACGCTATTCTGCGCGGGCGGCGCATCGAGCGCGGCCTGGGCCTGGCCGCGGACCTGTTGGCGCGGCACGACGGCGTGATGAACGTGGAGACCCTGCCCGGGGAGCAGCGGGGAGGCTGGACAAAGGCCGTGGTGGTGCGCCTGCCCAGGGCGGAGCTGGCACCGGAGGAGCGATCATGACACACAGCCAGAGCCAGGCAGGCCGCGGTGCGCAGGACGAGCGCGTCCGCGTGTTGGTGGTGGAAGACGGCGAGGAGTACATCCGCAACCTGCAGCGCTTCTTGTCCCAGGAGTTCCTGCTGCAGCGCGCCGGCGACGGCGCCGCGGCCCTCGCCGCCCTGCGACCTGGCGGCTTCGACGTGGTCTTCCTGGACATGCGCTTCGACCGCGTGCCAGCCCAGGCGCTGCTGGGAGACCTGCAGGGCACCGCCGATCGCTTCAACGGAGATCTACAGCGGGCCCGGCAGTTCCTCGAGGAGAACCAGGGCACCTACATCCTGGCGGCGCTGCGCGCGGAGGGCTTCGCCATACCCGTCGTGTTCAGCCGGGACTTCAGCGGTGAGCCCAGGCGCTGGGACAACCTGGCCCGGCGCTACGGTCCCCTGGACTTCTTGCCCGACAACGCCGGGCCCGAGCAGGTGAGCGCCTGCCTCAGGAGCTGGGCGACCGCCCGCGTCGCGCCTTCCTGATCTCGCTGTCCATGATGGCGTGCACCAGCCAGGGCGCCAGCCGGTTGAGCCAGAAGCTCAGCCTGTTCATGAAGCCGGGCACGATGTAGAGCCGTCGCCGGGCGCAGCCCGCCAGCAGGGCCTCGGCCACCTGTCGCGCCGGGGCGGGCTTGATGGTCCCTCCGATGGCCCTGGTCTCGGCGGGCTTGAAGCGGTTCTCCTCTTCCAGCTGCGGCGTGTCCGTGTCGGCCGGAAACAGGATGGAGACGCCGATCCCGTAGGGCAGCAGATCCTGGCGCAGGCACTCGGAGAAGCCCGCCACGGCGAACTTGGACGGGGAGTAGGCGCTGTAGCCGAACACACCCAAAAAGCCTGCGGTGGAGGAGACATTGGCGATGTGGCCGCTGCCCCGCTGCATGAAGTGGGGCAGGAAGGCGCGGGTGCAGTTCACCACGCCGAAGTAGTTCACCCGCATGGCGGCTTCGAAGTGCTCGTCCTGGAGCTCGTGCAGGTAGCCAGGGCGCGCGATCCCGGCGTTGTTCACCAGCAGGTCCAGGCCCCCCAGGCCTTCCAGCACCCCCTGGGCGGCGGCCTTCACCGCCTGCCCGTCGCCCACGTCCAGTGGCAGGGAGCCCACGCGCTGTCCCGGCTGGGCCAGGGCGCGCAGCTCAGTCTCGGCGGCTTCGAGGCGCTGCTGCCCTCGGGCGGCGATCCAGACATGGGCCCCCGCTTCCACCAGCAGGCGCGCGGTGGCCAGCCCGATGCCGCTGGAGCCACCGGTGATGAAGGCCCTCTTGCCCCTGTAGTGGCCCATGCCGTCGCCTCCTCCATCGGAGCCACGCGAACGTCGTGACCCGGGGATACCCCAAGGGCAAGGCGCGCTCCGAGCCCGGGAGCCGCCCCTTATTACGGGGCTGTGGCGGAGACCACGTCTGGCCCTGGCAGCCAGCGGGCGGTCCGCTCTGGGAACCCCGTGCTCCATTGGCGGGTCAAGGATACGGCTTAAGGTCCGATACCCAAGGTGAAAACCCGCCAAGGTGGGTGACGCCCCTTCGTTCCCTGGGGAGTTCCCGAGTGTCCACATGCGCGCGAAGAACCGCCATCACGCTGCTGGGTGTGCTGGCGATCCTGCCGGCACCGGGGGCCCAGGCGGCCGACAAGGTGCCCACGCGCTGCGCCGCCCGCTACCAGGGGCCCAGCGAGGGCTGCGGCCTGCAGCAGGCCGTGCGCGCCGAAGGTCTGGGCCGCACCGAGGCCGCCGCCGCGCGGCAGGCCCTGCGCAACCTGGCGGCCGCCGCCGTCGCCGCGCGCACCGCCCAGGCTGCGCTGCTCCCCGCCGGCGCCAGCGCCCTGTTCCTGGCCGACTCCGGGTCCTGCGAGCAGCGGGCCACCGAGCTGGCCGTGGTCACCTGCTTCCCAGAGCCGCACCTGCGCGACGCGCGCTACTGCTGGATGGAGGTCGAAGACGACTTCTGCGGCCTGTCCCAGGGCTTCTTCCTCGACACCCGGGCCTGGGTCTCCGGGGAGCAGGGCCGCGCCCGCATCTGCACCGAGCGGGCCGATCAGGAGCAGCCCCTGAGCGCCCACGAGGCCAGCTGCGTCGCCGCCTGCTGGTCAGACAGCAGCCTGCGCTGCGGCGCCGGGCGGGAGCGCTGAGCTACCTGCGTTCCTCCAGCACCAGCCGCATCATCACCCGACCGTAGCCCGGGCCGTACTCCAGCTCGCAGGCGGTGACGGGCACGAAGCCGAACTTGTCTTCGTACAGGTGCCGGGCGCGGTCGTCGTCGCAGTCCACGTGCAGCACCACCGAGCGGAAGCCGTGCTCGCCGATCATGTGCAGCAGCTGATCCAGGAACCAGGTGCCAAGACCGAAGCCCCGCCAGCCGGAGCGGATCGCCTGGTTCGCCAGGGCCACCTCGGAGGGATTGCCCCAGGTGCGCATGAACTGGCAGGTTCCGATGACGTGACCGTCGGCCTTGAGCAGGAAGACCCGGCCGTGGCGCATGAAGCTGCCCACGCTGAAGCGGGTGAGGGTGGGCTGGCTGTAGGTGTTCAGATCGATCTGCAGCATGCTCTCCACCAGCGCCGGGTCGTGCTCCTCCACCTCCTCGACGTGTAGCGAGTGCTCGGTGGAGCGGTCACCGCGGACCAGGGAGAACTTCTTCATGTTGACGCTCCTGTGCTCGGCCGACCCGGGAGCGTCCGCCCTGCGGGTGCCTCTATGGCCACCGGACCCCTGGCGGCAAGCCCGGGGCCCGCGGCTTGCCCAGGGGAGCGGCCGGCGCTACCCTGCGGGTCCTGCTGGAGGTCTCGTGGCGGCAGCCATCCATCCCCTCGCGGCTGTGGATCCCGGCGCGGTGCTGGGCGATGGGGTCAGCGTCGGCGCCTTCGCGGTGGTGGGCGCCGGGGTGCGCCTGGGCGAAGCGGTGGAGATCGGCCCGCATGCCGTTGTACAGGGCGACACCAGCCTGGGTGCGGGCTGCCGGGTGTTCCCCGGAGCCGTGCTGGGCGGAGAACCTCAGGACCTCAAGTACCGGGGTGAGCCCACGCGGCTGGTGGTGGGCCGCAACAACGTCTTCCGCGAGGGCTGCACCGTGCACCGGGGCACGGCCACCGGCCGCGGCGAGACCTGTCTGGGGGACGACAATTTTCTGATGGCCCAGAGCCACGTGGCCCACGACTGCGTGCTGGGCAGCGGCTGCGTGCTGGCCAACTCGGTGGCGGTGGCCGGGCACTGCGTCGTGCAGGATCGGGCGATCCTCGGCGGCCTGGCGGGCATCCACCAGCACGCCCGGGTCGGCCGCCTGGCCATGGTGGGAGCGGGGGCCATGGTCTCCCGCGACGTGCCGCCCTTCTGCATCGCCCAGGGTGACCGCGCCCTGCTGGTGGGCCTGAACCTGGTGGGGCTCAAGCGCGCCGCGGTGGATCGCGAGACCATCGGCCTGCTCAAGCAGGCCTGGCGCCTGCTCTTTGACGGCGAGCTGCTGCGCGCCGAGGCCCTGCGGCAGCTGGAGCCCCTGGGGGCCGGCACCCCCCTGCTGGCCGAGCTGCTGCGCTTCATCAGCGAGAGCCCCCGCGGTGTCTGCAAGCCGCGGCGAGTCCGGAGCGACTAGGAGTCCACCATGAGAGCTGCCTTGAAGGGTGTCGTGGTGGGGTTGGGGCACATGGGCTCCCACCACCTGCGCAAGCTGGCGGCCTGCGAAGGCGTGCGGGTGCGGGCGGTGGATCCCCCAAAAGGGCTGAAGGGCCCGGTGGGACGTCCCGACTTCGCGGTCATCGCCGTGCCCACCAGCGCCCACCTTGAAGTGGCCCTGCCCCTGCTCGAGGCGGGCGTGCCCTGCCTGGTGGAGAAGCCCCTGGCCTCCAGCATCGAGGACGCGGGTCGGCTCGCCGCGTTTCCCCACTGTCTGCCCGGGCACGTCGAGCGCTTCAACCCCGTGTTCCACGCTCTGGGGGGCGCGCGGCCGCGCTTCATGCAGGCCGAGCGCATGGCCCCGCCCTCCGGCCGCAGCGGCGACGTGGACGTGGTGCACGACCTGATGATCCACGATCTCGACCTGGCCATCTGGCTGCTCGGTGAGGAGCCTTCGGAGCTGCGAGCCGTGGGCCTGGGCCTGCCGGGCGCCCAGGGCGGCGAGGGCGTCGACATCGCCAGCGTGCGCCTGGAGACCCCCTCCGGCCGCGTGGCCAACATCACCGCCAGCCGCATCTCCCAGCGCCGCAGCTGCACCGCGCGCCTGTTCACCAGCCACGACTACTACAGCCTCGACCTGCGCCGGCTGCAGGCAGAGCGGGTGCGCTGGGCCGCGGGAGAGCTCGAGGCCCAGCCCGTGCCCCTGCCTCCGGGCGACGGGCTGGACGGTGAGCTGGCGGCCCTGCTGAGCCACGTGCGCGGCGAGCAGCCCTACCCGGTGCCTGTGCACGATGGCCTGCGGGCCCTCGAGGCGGCCACCCGGGTCAGCCGGGCCATCGCCCGGCAGCGCAGCACTGCGAGCCTGAGCGGCTGATCCACCGCTGCCCCGGTGCGATCCGCGCTGCGCGCACCGCGCGCGGGGGGATAGCGGGCTGAGAACAAGGAGGTCCCCATGCCAGCCAGTCATCCGCGACGAGTGGTCATCGCCGGCGCAGTGCGCACCCCCATCGGCGCCGTGGGCGGGGCCCTGGCCCCCCTGCAGGCCGTCGACCTGGGCGCCGTCGCCCTGAACGGCCTGCTCCAGCAGGCCAGCCTCGATCCAGCAGCTGTGGAGTACACCACCCTGGGCTGGGTGGCCCAGGATCCCCGCTCCACCAACATCGCCAAGATCGTGGCCGAGAGGGCGGGTGTGCCCGAGACCTCCCCGGCCACCACCCTGCACGAGAACTGCGCCTCTGGCGCCGCGGCGCTGCACGATGTAGCCCGGCGCATCATGCTGGGCGAGGTGGAGCTGGGCATCGCCGGGGGCACCGAGAGCATGTCCAACGTGCCTCGCTACCTGTTCCAGGGGCGCTTGAAGAACCAGCTCTACGGCGACTTCAAGCTCGAGGACGGGCTGATGGGGGCCCTGCTGGAGCGCGAGCTGCCCGGCGGCCCCGAGCTCATGGGGCTCATGACCGAGCGCATCG
Source organism: uncultured Enterobacterales bacterium (assembly GCA_964512185.1). Classification (GTDB taxonomy): domain Bacteria; phylum Myxococcota_A; class UBA796; order UBA796; family JAFGLY01; genus CAZEJJ01. Next base: position 31,018 of record CAZEJJ010000066.1, read on the forward strand.
TGGACCGCTACGAGCTCACCCGGGAGGAGCTTGATGCCGTGGCCTTCCGCTCCCACCGCAGCGCCTGCCGGGCCTGGGAGGAAGGCGCCTTCGATGACTACCTGGTGCCGGTGGAGGTGCCGCGGCGGCGCAAGGACCCCCTGGTGGTCAGCCGTGACGAGGGCCCCAGGGAGCTGCCCATGGAGTACTTCTCCAGGGCCCGCCCCTACTTCAAGCGCGACGGCGGCGTCATCACCTCCCAGAATTCCTCATCCATCAACGACGCCGCCGCAGCGGTGATCCTCACCACCCCCGAGCGCGCAGGCCAGCTGGGCCTGGAGATCCTCGCCAGCCTCGAGGCCTTCCGCAACATCGGCGTGGAGCGGGCCTACATGGGGGAGGGCGCCTTCAAGGTGATCGAGCCCCTGCTGGAGCGCGGCGGGGTGCAGCTGTCCCAGGTGGACTTCTTCGAGATCAACGAGGCCTTCGCCGCCGTGGTGGCGGCGGCGCTGCGTCACCTGCCGGGCCTGGATCCCGAGCGCGTCAACGCCTGGGGGAGCGGCATCTCCCTGGGCCACCCGGTGGGCTGCACCGGGGCCCGCCAGGTGGTGGACATGGTGTGGCAGCTGCGGCGCCGTGGCAAGCAGCTAGGGGTCACCACCCGCTGCGTGGGCGGTGGCATCGGTAGCGGGGAGCTGCTGCGGGCCTGGCAGTCTTGAAGACCGTACACTGCGCCACCTCCCGCGCTCGCAGCCTGTGCGTGGGAGCAGTGGGCCATTAGGAGGCAGGACTCGCCGTGGCCCGTCGCGGGGAGTCCAGGAGCGCGCATGTCCGGCGACATCATCCAGCTGAGGCTCACGGTCAACGAGCAGGAGCACCAGCTCGCTGTGCCTTCCAGCGCCCGGCTCATCGACCTGCTGCGGGACCAGCTGGGGCTCACCGGCGCCAAAGAGGGCTGTGGCCGCGGTGAATGCGGTGCCTGCACGGTCCTGCTGGACGACCAGCCCGTCAACGCCTGCCTGGTGCCCGCCTTCCAGGTGCAGGGCCGGCGCGTGGTCACGGTCGAAGGCCTGGGGCGCCCCGGGCAGCTGAGCGCGGTGCAGCAGGCCTTCGTGCAGCAGGGTGCGGTGCAGTGCGGCTTCTGCACGCCGGGCATGGTGGTGGCCACCGAGGCTATGCGCCGGCAGGGGCTGGAGGCCGACGAGGGTGCCATCCGACAACGTCTCTCGGGCAACACCTGCCGCTGCACCGGCTACAACCAGATCGTGGCCGCGGCGCGCGCCGTGCTCCAGGCCGATGCTCCCGAAGACCGCTCGCCCCCCTACCGTGTGGGCGCCTCCGCCTGGCGCGTCGATGCCGAAGACAAGGTCGCCGGCGCCTGCCGCTACACCGCCGATATTCCTCTCCCCAACGACTGCCTGCACGGCGTCACCGTGCGCGCCCGTGCGGTGCACGCGCGCATCGTCGAGCTGCGCACCGAGCACGCCGAGCGGCTGCCTGGCGTCGTGCGGGTGCTCACCTGGCGCGACGTGCCCGGCGAGCTGCACTACGGCAACGCCGTCGACGACCAGCCCGTGCTGGCGCGGGATCGGGTGCGCTTCTGGGGCGAGGCCGTGGCCGTGGTCCTGGCCGAGAGCCTGGACGTGGCGCGCCAGGCCGCCTCCCTGGTGGAGCTGGTCACCGAGGATCTGCCCTCGGTGCTCAGCCCCCAGCAGGCCCTGGCCGACGGCGCCCCCCTGGTGCACGAGGGCGGCAACCTGCTGGTGGATCAGCGGCTCAACAAGGGCGCTGTGGGCAGGGCTCTGCAGGGCGCCGAGGTCGTGCTGGAGCGCAGCTACACCACCGGCGCCCAGGAGCACCTGTACCTCGAACCTGAGGCCGTGCTGGCCACCCCCGACCATGACGGCGGCGTCACCGTGCGCGCCCCCTCCCAGAACGTCTTCTTCGACCGCCACCATGTCTGCCGCACCCTGGGCATCCACCGCAAGAAGGTGCGGGTCATCCAGCAGCCCACCGGCGCCGCCTTCGGAGGGCGCGAGGACATCTACGGCCAGATCCACGCCGCCCTCGGTGTGCTGCACACGGGCCGGCCGGTGCGCATCATCTGGACCCGCGAGGAGACCCAGGTGGCCAGCACCAAGCGCCACCCTGGCACCATGGCCTTCCGGGGTGGGGTGGATCGCGACGGCCGCATCATCGGGCTGGACATCGACGTGCTCTTCGACACCGGCGCCTACGCCTCCTGGGCCCCCAACATCTCCCGCAAGGCCCTGGTGCACGCCGCCGGTCCCTACGCCCTGGACCACGTCTCTGTGCGGGTGCGTAGCGCCTACACCAACAACGGCATCTCCGGGGCCTTCCGCGGCTTCGGCGCTCCCCAGGTGGTGTTCGCCTGTGAGAGCTTCATCGACGAGCTGGCGGCGGCCATCTCCATGGATCCGGTGGAGCTGCGGCGCCGCAACCACCTGGCCGTGGGCCTGACCACCGCCACCCAGCAGCTGGTCACCGGCAGCTGCGGCCTGCAGGAGTGCCTGGACCGCGCCCTCGAGGCCGCCGAGAAGCTGCGCGTACAGCGCGCCCCACCGGCGCCCCATCTGGCCCACGGCCACGGCGTCTCCACCATCTTCTACGGCATCGGCTACGGCAACGCCATCCGCGACATCGGCTCCTCAGTGGTGGAGCTGCTGGCCGACGGCCGCTTCCAGGTGCGCTGCGGGGCCATCGACTACGGCCAGGGCCTGGAGACCGTGTTCACCCAGATCGCCGGGCAGGTGCTGGGTGTGTCCGGGGCCCACATCGCCGTGCTCACCGGCGACTCCCAGGAGACTCCGGACTCTGGCTCCACCGTCGCCTCGCGGCAGACCTACGTCTCCGGCGAGGCCGTACGCCAGGCCTCGGATCGGCTGCGCGGGGCCCTGCTGGCCTTCGCCGCCGAGCGCTGGCAGCGGCCCGAGGCGGAGCTGCGGCTGGGCGACGGCGGTCTCTTCGCAGGAAACGAGCTGCTCTGCACCCTGGCTGAGCTGCACGCCGCCGGGGTCGAGGCCGGCCTCCGTCTGCGCAAGCAGGCGCGCTTCAAGGCCAGCACCACCAGGCTCGACCTGCAGACCGGCGCGGGCGACGCCTACTGGCCCTACGCCTTCGCCGTGCACGTGGCTGATGTCGAGGTGGACCTGCGCACCGGGCGCGTGCAGCTGCTCTCCCTGGTGGCCGCCCACGACGTGGGCAAGGCCATCAACCCGCTCATGGTGGAGGGCCAGATCACAGGGGGTGCGGCCCAGGGCTTGGGCTACGCCCTGCTCGAAGAGCACCGCTGGCAGCAGGGCGTGCCGCTCACGCGCAACATGGACACCTACCGGGTGCCCGGGCCCTGCGACATGCCGCTCATCGTGCCCATCATCGTCGAAGATCCCGAGCCCAGCGGCCCGTTTGGCGCCAAGGGGGTGGGCGAGCCGGTGCTGGTGGCGGTGGCTCCCGCGGTGGCCAACGCGGTGGCCCATGCCACCGGCTGCCGGCTGCGGCAGCTCCCGCTGCGCCCCGAGAAGGTGCTGGAGGCCATCCAGGCTCGAGGTTCGGACCAGGAGGTCACCCCATGAGCCTCATCCTGCGACCCAGCAGCTTCCAGCAGGCCGCCGCGATGCTGGCGGATCATGGAGATCACGCGCGGATCATCGCGGGTGGCACCGACACCCTCACCCGCCTGCAGGACGGCATGAGCCCCCCTCGGGCCTGGGTGGACCTCAGCCTGGTGGCCGGCGAGGCTCGAACACTGGGGCAGGAGCAGGACCAGCTCCGCATCGGCGCCCTGGTTGACTTCGAGACCCTGGCCCACAGCGAGCTGTTGGCCCGCGCCCTCCCTGCGTTGTACCAGGCCGCCGCGGTCATGGGCTCCGTGCAGATCCGCGGCCGCGGCACCCTGGGCGGCAACCTCTGCAACGCCTCCCCCGCGGGCGACGCCATCCCGCCCCTGGTGGTGGCCGGGGCCACGCTGCACCTGCTGTCCGCAGCCGGCGAACGGCGGCTGCCTATCGGCGACTTCTTCCTGGGTCCCGGCCGCACGGCCCTGCTGCCCGGTGAGCTGCTGGTGGCGGCGAGCTGCCCGGTGGCGCCCGGCACCGTGAGCGCCTTCGCGCGGGTGGGTGCCCGCGCCCACCACGTCATCACCAAGGCCTCCGCGGCCATCTCGGCGCGCCGCGAGCACCGGCGGCTGCACGCTGTCCGCATCGCGCTGGGCGCCGTGGCCCCCACCGTCATCCGCGCCCCCCGAGCCGAGGCCCTGCTGGAGGGCCAGCGGCCCGATCCCGCCCTGCTGGCCCAGGCCGGCGACGCCCTCGCCGCCACGGCGCGGCCCATCGATGACATCCGCTCCACCGCGGCCTACCGCACCGAGGTCTGCCGGCAGCTGCTGGGCATCCTGTTCACGCAGCTGGCCAGCTGAGCTGGGGAAGACAGGTGGAGGTCGCGCGCACCTGGCTGCCGTTCCTATCTTCTCCAGCCTGACACCAGCCTTTTTTTCATGACCGACCAAAGGGGACAATGGCGTGATGGCCACATCGGAGCGATCGGGGAAACAGCGCTGTGAAGGAGCGGGTCGCTTCCGGGAGCGCCCTGATGACCGGAGCACGGAAGCCCCGCTGTGATAGCCCGAGCAGGCGCGGCCGGAAAGCCAGATAAGGCAGAAAGATAGCCGAAAATAGTTGACACTACCTTGACTAGACAAAGCCGGTCCGGCAGGTCATGCAGGTGGATCGTACCTCCCCGATCCGCTGGAGCCTGCTGTGACCGATCTCGCCGACCTGGACTTCGAGCCCTGCCAACTCGCCCACCTCCCGCTCATCGCCGAGTACACCCGCCGGCTGGGGATCCTTCGTGCGGTGGACGCTGCGCTACCTCGCGACGGGCGCAACAAGGTCAGCGATGCCGAGTGCGTGGCGGTGATGATGCACAACATCCTGTCGAGCAGGGTGGGCCTGTACCACATGGGTCCCTGGTTGGAAGCCACGGATCCGACCGTGCTCATCGGCGAGGACTGCGACGCAGGTTTCTTCTCGGACGCCCGCCTGGCGGGCACACTGGACCGGGTCTTCGAGTACGGCCCAGACAACCTGCTCACGGACGTGGTGTTGTCCTACCTGCAGCGGGACGAGTCTCCCGGCGAGTACAGCGTCCACCACGACACCACCACCCTGAAGCTGTACGGCGAGTACGCGAACTTCCTCCTGGCGGGAGGGCCGGCGCCCATGCACGGCTTCTCGAAGGACTACAGACCCGACCTGAAGCAACTGGTCTACGGGATGTCCCTGCACGGCACCATGGGGATCCCCCTGTGTGTCAGCGTCCTGGACGGCAACACCTCTGACAAGGAGGCGAACCAGCTCCACCTCGACCGCCTCTCTGGCCTGCTGCCTCCCGAGGACGACGTGACCCTGGTCGCCGACTGCAAGCTGGTGGACAAGGACACGGTGGGCCGAGTGCTGGACGCGGACTTCCACTTCATCTCTCTGCTGCCCAGGAACTACAAGCTGCAGAGACAGGCGGCCGAACAAGCAGCAGCCACCGGGGGTGAGCTGCCTGTGCTCGCCCGAGAACCAGGCCGTCGCAGCTCGGATCCGGAGCGCATCTACCGTGGCACCTCCTTCCTGGCCCCGTTCCGCGTGCTGGACCCGGAGACCGACAAGGAGCGAAAGCACCAGCTCCGGTTCCTGGCCGTCGAGTCTCCGCAGCTCGCCAGGAAGTTCGAAGCTGGGCTCGACAAGCGGCTGGCCAAGGACCGCGGACGCATCGAGCGTGCCATGAAGAAGCTCGAGGAGACCGACTTCGCCTGCGTGCTGGCGCCGGTCTTGGTAGGGCCACCCGGCGGCGGCGAACTGATCCACCTGGCC
>CAZEJJ010000067.1:0-36833 GCA_964512185.1 uncultured Enterobacterales bacterium
TGTCGGTGTCGGTGTCGGTGTCGGTGTCGGTGTCGGTGTCGGTGTCGCCCTCGGGAGGCTCGGAGTCGGTACCGCGACCGTCGCAGGCGGCCAGGGAGAACAGGCCCAGCAGGCCAAGGGTGAGCAGGTGCAGTTTCATGGTCTCTCCATCTCTGGGTTGTGGTTTCGGGTCATCCAGCGGCACGTATAGCATGGGAACGGTGGACTGACCGTGATAACCACGAGATTGCCCGGCCCGGCTGGCTCGCGCAATACGCTGCGCTGCTGCGCGCGGCCGCGACCCGTGCCCACTCCAAGGAGCCTCCATGCGCCCTCTGCTCGCCCTCGCTGCCCTGCTGCTGCCCTGCACCTCCATGGCCGCCTCCATCTCCGCCAGCGGCTACCCCGGAGGCCCGGATTCCGGCGCTGCGACCGCCAATCCGGCCGCGGTGCACTACAACCCGGCGGCCCTGGCGGCGGGCGAAGGCCTGCAGATCATGGTGGACGGCTACGCCTCCTTCGTGCGCGTCGATGCCACCACCACGCGCAACGACGGCATCGATCCCAACACGGGCGAAGCCTACGGGATCGCCCAGGCCCGGGTCGTGGTGCCTGTGGCCCTCATGGGTGTCAGCTACAGGCTGCCCGACACGGCCCCGCCGGTGCTCAACCGCATGGCCTTCGGCCTGGGGGTCATCGATGCCTTCGTCGGTGGCGGAGACTACACCGCCGGAGAGCCCGATCTGGAAGCCCCCTGGGAGAGCCACCAGCGCTACGCTGGCGTGTCCACCGCCATCATCACCCTGCACGTCATCCCGGCCGTGGGCGTCACCGTGGTGGACGGCGTGCACGTGGGCGGCGGCTTCAAGTACATCTTCGACAGCATCGACGCCCTGCAGACCGCCGATCCCCTGGGCAACGAGGGCCAGAGCGTCGATGGCCCCTACATGGGCGACACCATCCTCGAGGGCCACGCCACCGGGCACCACTTCGGCTGGAACGCCGGAGTCCTGGTGGACAAGTGGAGGTACCTGCAGGTGGGCGCCTCCTACACCGACAACGGCGACTTCACCGCCGAAGGCGAGGGCAGCCTCACGGTGCCCCAGTGGCTCGGCGGCGGCTCTCCCGATGCCATCATCACCTTCGACATGCCGCTGCCCTCCATCGTGCACCTCTGGGGCAACTCCCAGGTCACCGACAAGCTCATGCTGGGCGCGGGCTGGGAATACCAGATGTGGGGCGAGTGCTGCGGCGACCACGAAGGCGACCTGCGCATCGGGGTCACCAGCACCGACGGCGACGACCTGGGCGAGGATCCCGAGGACGGCATCACCGGCATGACGGTGGGCAACGAGCAATACTCCCCCCGCCGCCTGTGGAACGCGTCCAACTTCATGGCCTCCGCGGGCTACCAGGCCACCGACCGCATCTGGTTCGGAGGCAAGCTGGGCTACCACCAGAACGCGGTGCCCAACTACGCCGTCAGCGCCACCAACATCGACTACGAGAGCGTGGGTGGCATGCTGGCGGGCCGGTTCCAGGTGTCCGAGCCCCTCACCCTGGGCGTCACCTACGCCAAGTACTTCCTGTTCGACCGCGAGATCACCAACTCCGCCTGGGACGTGCGCGACGAGACCGATCCCGCCTACCGCGACGAGTACTTCAGCCCCAAGAACCCCTACAAGGCCAGCACCAATGGCCTGTACACCGCCAAGGCCGACATGGTGGGCGTGCGGATCGACCTGAAGTTCTGAGCCCGCGCAGGGTCAGGGGCAGAGCCGCGCCCAGCCCAGGTGCTGGGGCAGGGGCTCGCGGTGGCGTCCAGCCAAGAAGCCCAGCGGCTCGGTGGGGGGCAGCAGCACCAGCCTCTGGGGACCCGACAGGTAGCAGCCCTGTGCCAGCCAGTCCCCCGCTGCGTCCAGCTGCGGAAAGGCCAGCAGGGCACAGGTGCTACCCCGCGGGGTCACCACGCTCCAGATGCGCTCGCCGCCCGCGGGCCACGCCTGCCAGCTGGTGTCGGACAGATCCGCCAGCACGTAGGCCAGGGGATCGCCGGGAGCGGGAGGGCGATCCCAGGGGAAGAGCCGGTCGGCGTCGCCAGCCAGCCACTGCTCCAGGTAGTAGGCCACCGGCTCACCGGGGCTGGTGACCGCCCCCTCAGCCAGCAGGGCGAGGCTGCGGGGAGCGTCCCCGGCGTGAGATCGCAGGGCGGCCACCGCCGGCTCCAGCACCCCCAGCTCTCCCTGGTGCTCCCCGGGTCGACTCAGAGCCCCCGCCACCTGCACCCGCAGCGCTCGCAGCACCCCGAGCAGCAGCAGGCAGATCAGGGCCGCACCCAGACCCAACCGGAGCGCAGAGGAGCGGGCGCCGCGGGGGAGCGGAACGCGAGCGAGCAGGGCCGCGAGGGCCCAGGCCCCCACCAGGACCTGCAGCGGCAGCAGCACGGCCAGGTGGTAGGGCTGCAGGTAGCCCAACACCCAGGTCAACAGCAGCAGGGCCAGCCAGGATGTCGCGATCCAGGCCAGGAAAGGCAGCGCCGCGGGCGGCGCCTCGCGCCGCGGCACCAGGCTGGCCAGCAGCAACAGGGGAGCCAACAGGACGGCCAGCCCCACCCAGGGTGGCCAGGCACCCAGGTGCTGGGCCCCCGCATCCACCGCCACGTGCAGCCAGGACTCCTGGGCCATCTGGGGGTCCTGCAGCATGCCCCCTTCGGCGTGGGTCTGGTGCCGGTCCCACAGCAGCAACGCGTTGTCGACGACCATGGGAGCCGCGACGACCACAGCGGCGGCGAAGGCCGGGAGAACGCCCCGCCAGCCCAGGGCCCGCCGCAACCAGGGCAGCATCGCCAGGGCTCCGATGGCGGGCGCCAGGGCGTAGGGGTGCTGGTGCACCGCGGCGGCCAGCAGGGCCCCCAGCAGCAGCGGCCGCAGCGCCCCGGGACGACGGGCCACGCGCGGGCGCTCAGCGAGCAGGCCGGCGGCCACCCACACGGCCGCCGCCAGAAGGCTGGGAGCCAGGTAGGTCTGGGCGCCGTGGGAGAGCTGCTCCACCAGGGTGGGCCAGCAGGCGAACAGGGCCGCCGCAGCGAAGCCAGCCAGCCAGCCGCCCAGGCGCCTGCCGGCCAGGCCCAGGAAGACGATGCCGAGGGCCTGGAGCAGGCCGTAGAGGCTGAGAAGATCGCGCAGATCCCCGGCCACTGCCACCAGGGGCGTGAGCAGCCAGGCCTGCAGCGCCCCGTAACGGAAGTCCGAGCCGATGCCGCGCCAGCTGAGCACGGCCCCGCGCAGGATGCTCTCCGCCTGCAGGAAAGGATGCAGGGCGTCCATCACCACCCGCGAGCGCTCCAGCCCCTGCAGGCGAGCCCAGACCCCCAGGCCGGTGAGCAGCACCAGCCCCAGCCCGCCGAGCCAGTTCACCAGCGGCGAGGAGGACAGGTGCGGGGGCGAAGGTCGCGACACGCCAGGGCCAGGGAGACGGGGAGCGGGCCAGAGTATACCGGCCCCGCCCCAGGGCACCGCGCTCAGAGCTGCTCGTTCAGAAATTCGACGATCTCGTCGAACTCGTCCACGTAGCTGTAGGACACCTCCAACACCGGGGTGGAGGCGGCCTGGAGATCGTTGATGGCCGGGTGGTAGGGGTAGAGCTCCGGCAGGGTGTCGTCAAGCACGTAGCCATCCCAGATATCGTAGTAGCTACCGGTGAGATCGGAGACCAACGCCTGGGCGGGGTGGTCGAGACGGATCGCGAGGTTCCACGCGATGGAGCTGCCCGAGTGGCCCACCACACCCAGCCGCTCCGCGTCCACCCCCGGGTGCCAGCGCAGGTACTTGAGGGCCAGCAGGCTCTCGTAGATGCGCAGCGCCTCCAGGCTGAAGCCCTGCAGCAGCAGGGCCCGGGTCATCTCGTCCTCGCTGGCATCGCCGCCCATGACCCGAAAGGTGGTGCTGATGACCGCGTAGCCGTGCCCCGGGTACGACTCGCCGTACATGGACTCGTAGATGGAACCGGCCTGCTGGCCGTGGCCATGCAGCGCGGCGACCCCCGGCACGGGCTGATCCGCGGCGCCATCGGGCAGGAGCATGATCGCGAAGAAGCTGCCGACCCAGGGGTCGTCCAGCAACAGGTGACGCTCGGTGTAGCCGACCTCGTCCAGCTCGGCGATGACGGTCACGTCCAGCTCGCGAGCATCGAGGCCGTCCAGCAGGAAGCTCATGTTCAGCGCGCCGCGGATGCGCCCGGGCAGCTCGGATTCGCTGACACCATCGCTGTATACCTCCACTTCACCCGCCTCGATGGCGTCCAGCTGGGCCTCGAGGCTGGCCTGGGAGATGGGCTGCGCCCAGGCCTCAGCCAGATCGGCGAAGTCGAAGTAGTCCTCGTCGCAGCTCTCGGGATCGTCGGCGCAGCTCCAGCTGGCCGCCTCGTCATGCTGCTCCGTCACGACCAGATCGTCGTCGTCGGGACCAGGCACCACGGGCTCGGAGGCGGTGTCCTCCAGCCCGCCGGTGCGCCAGCCAGGGCCATCGGGATGGCAGGCGCACAGAGCACAGAGGATGAGGAGCGGGCTGGGACGCATGGACCGGATCCGTGTGCAGGCAGTCTACCTCGGGCGCCACAGGTCCGATACGCACCAGCGCGGTGGTGGAGCTGCCTCCCGCATCGTTAGGGGGATCCCATGAAGAACCCCATGCGCCCCGGATTCACCTGGCTGCCGATGCTCCTCGCGCTGGGCTGCGATCCCCAGCACCCGGAGGGGCCGGCGCCCGAGCCGCCGCCCGAGGGCCCCGTTCCCCCCAACGAACCGGGGCCGGCACCGCCTCCGGATCCGGAGCTGCGGCCCATGGTGCCGCCCGCGCAGACGGGTGGCTGGAGCGAGCCCGGACCCACCCAGGCCGGCGAGCCCTGCCCCGCCGACATGATCCACATCCCCGAGGGGCGCTTCGTCTCCGGAGCAGGGGACGAGCAGGTGCAGGTGGACCCGAGCTGGCCAGACCCCCAGGTGCATCCACGCGAGCGCCAGGATCGGCACACCGACGCCTACTGCATCGACGTCTACGAATACCCCAACGTCAAGGGAGAGAAGCCCTGGGTCTACGTGGGCTGGGCGGAGTCGGGTCAGGCCTGCGCGCTGCGAGACAGGCGCCTGTGCGACGAAGACGAGTGGACCCGGGCCTGCGGCGGCGACTCGGGCCTGCTGTTCCCCTACGGCGACCAGCACGAGCCCAAGCGCTGCAACGACAGCGTCGATCCGGTAGGCGACGAGTCCCAGGTGGCCGCAGCCGGCTCCTTCCCCGACTGCGTCAGCCCGTGGGGACTGATGGACATGGAAGGCAACGTGAGCGAGTGGGTGGACGCCTTCCACGAGGCCAACCCCGAGAGGGAGCGCGTGGTGCGGGGTGGCACGCTGTGGGTGGCCGTCTACGGCCACGGCTGCATGTCTCGCCATGCCCACCACGAGGGCGGCCCCACCCACGGTGACGACGGCTTCCGTTGCTGCCGGGACACGCTGCAGGCCAGGCCACCCGCGCCTCCCGAGGTGCCGGCCGCAGCCCCGGCCGTCGAGAGCTCCCCCCAGTGACCCTCTCCCCGGCGCGGCAGCGCCAGCTCGCGCTGGCCGGCTTGCTGCTGCTGGCGGCGGTGCTCCGCTTCCTGGCGCTGGACTTCGCCCTGCCCGCACGGATCCACGCCGACGAGCCCCAGGTGGTGATGGTGGCGGTCAACGCCGCCAGCGGCCAGCTCTCACCCGGCTTCTTCGCCTACCCCGCGCTCTTCCCCTACCTCGCCGCGGTGGTCCTGCGGCTGTGGGTGCTGCTGGGCCTGGCCGGTTCCCACGATTTCCAGGTCTTCTTCGACGCCTACTGCCTCGATCCCTCCCAGGCCTTCCTGCTGGTGCGCGCCTGCAGCGCCGCGCTGGGCGTGGCCCTGGTGGCCGCCACCTGGCGGCTGGGCAGCAGGCTGGGAGGCTGGCGGACCGGCATCCTGGCCGCCGCGATCCTGGCGGTGAACACCTACGCGGTGCGCGACAGCCACTTCGCCACCACCGACATCCCCGCCAGCCTGGCCGCCACCCTGGCGCTGCTGGCCATCCTGGCCATGGCCAGCGACCCTGGCCTGCGCCGGGCCGCCCTGGCGGGAGCGGCGGTGGGCCTGGCCACCGCCACCAAGTACCCCACGGCCGCGCTGCTGCTGCCCCTCGCGGTGGCGGCGCTCACGGGGTCGGGCTCACCCCGGGTCGGGACCTCGCGGCGCCTGGGCGCCCTGGCCCTCGCGCTGGGCTGCGCTCTGGCGATCCTGCTGATCACCAATCCCTACCTGCTGCTGGACGCGGACACCGCCCTGTCGGATCTCCAGCTCGAGCTGCAGCGCCGCACCGCACCGAGCGCCTCCCTGTCTCCCGCCGCCCCCTGGAGCTGGTACCTGCTGCACACCCTGCCCGCCTCCTTCGGCTGGGCGGGCCTGCTGCTGATCTTCGCCGGCGTGCTGCACGCGCTGCGCAGTGGGCGACGCGAGTGGCTCCTGCTGCTGCTGGCCGCCGCGGCGCTGCTGGCTCCCCCGCTCTCGGTGGTGAGCCTCGGAGACCGCTACCTGCTCCCCGCCTTCCCGCTGCTGGCCGTCCTGGCGGCCCTGGCCGCACAGGAGCTGGTGCTGCGCGCCGCTGCCCAGCGATCCTGGGCCGGACGCCTGGTGTTCGGCGCGCTGGCCTGCGCCTTGCTGCTGCCACCTCTGGGTCGCTCGGTGCGGCTGGTGAGGCTGCTGGCCCAGCCCGACAGCCGCGTGCTCGCCGCGCGCTGGATCGAGCAGAACCTGCCTGCCGGGGCGAGCATCGCCATGGAGTGGGCCTATGTGCCCGAGGTCTCCGCGGAGCGCTTTCAGCTGATCCCGCTGGACTACCGCGAGGGTGGGCCAGGCGAGCAGGGGGCCGAGTACATCGTGCTCTCCTCCTACGCCTTCAACCGCTACTTCATGGACCCGGCGGCCTTTCCCGATGAGCAGGCCTTCTTCAGCGAGATCGAGCGGGGCCCGCCCCCCCTGGCCAGCTTCTACGGGCTGCCTCCCGAGCGGGTCACCCGCTACGTGGAGCGCGTGCCGCCCGGCCCGCTGGACCAGTCCGGAGTGGTGGGGCCCCAGATCAGGATCTACGCCGCGCCAGCCACCACCGCTGATGAGCCGCCCGCTCTGCCCGATCCCCCGGGCCCGGCGATCTCGCCTCGCTACGACTACATCCGCTGATGGAGGCCTGGGGCCAGCAGGGCCTCCACCGCCTCCAGCAGCGCCCGCAAGCGCACGGGCTTCTGCAGGAACCCGGCGCGCAGGGTGCTGGCCGCCCGCTCCCGGTCGTCATCGAGGGGCGCACCCGAGAAGAGCAGCGCGGGCAGCTCCGGCTGCAGCTCGCGAAGAGCCCGCAGGCACTCCAGCCCATCCATGCCCGGCAGGTTCACGTCCAGCAGGGCCAGATCCACGGGCGATCCGGACGCCTCGAGGGTCGCCAGCGCCTGCTCACCATCGGAGCAGGCGCTGACCAGGTAGCCGGCCCCCCTCAGCATCTCGCTCAGCACATCGAGGCCCAGCGGATCATCTTCCACCAGCAGCACCCCGCCGCGAGGCCTGGGGCGCCCGCACAGGCGGCGAACCACGCCCAGCAGGGCAGCGGGGCGCACGGGCTTGGTCAGGTAGTCGTCCATGCCGGCCGCCAGCGCGGCCCGGCGATCATCGTCCAGCGCGAAGGCGGTCAGGGCCACCACGGGCACACGCCGCCCCGCTGGCTCCAGGCCTCGCAGCTCCCGGGTGACCGAGCGCCCGCTACGCCCGGGCAGCTGGAGGTCCATCAGGACGAGATCGTAGCTGCCCGCACCGAACAGCTCCAGCGCCCGCACGCCGTCCGCGGCCACCGTGACCAGGCAGCCGCTGTCCTCCAGCACCCGGCTGGCAACGTACTGGGACAGCTCGTCATCCTCCACCAGCAGCACGCGCAGGCCGCTGAGCAGGGTCGAGTCCAGCGGCGGCCCCCGGGGAGGCGCCGCACCGGGCACGCTCGCGGAAGCCAGCGGGACCTCGAAGCCGATGCTGGTGCCACCGCCCGCGGCGCCGCGCACCTCCAGCTCGCCCCCCATCAGCTCCACCAGCTGACGGCAGATGGCCAGGCCCAGCCCCACACCAGGCACCACCTCTCCGGGACCGGGTTCCACGCGTTCGAAGCGCTGGAAGGCCCGCTCCACCAGCTCGGCAGGAATGCCCCGCCCCGTGTCGCGCACGGTGAACACGAGGCGATGACCGACGCCGCGCCGGAGCTCCACGCGCACGCCACCGGCATCGGTGAACTTGACGGCGTTGTCCACGAGGTTCACCAGCACCTGCAGCAACCTTTGGGCATCTCCATGCACCCACCCGGGCACATCGTCTGCGCAGGTGGACCCCAGCGACAGCCCCTTGTCCTCGGCCCTGCTCTGAAACACCGACAGCGCCTCGCGCAGCACGGCACGTGGCTCGAACGGCTCCGGGCGCAGCTTCAGGGCACCAGCCTCCAGCCGGGTGAAGTCCAGCAGGTCCTCCACCAGCCGATCGAGCCGCTGGGAGGCCTGCTCGATGCCGGCGACGCGCCGATGCGTCTCGGGATCCAGGTCGTCCTCGCCCAGCAGCGCGGCCAGACCCACGATGGCGTTCAGGGGGGTTCGCAGCTCGTGGCTGACGGTGCCCAGGAACTGGCTGCGCGCCCGGTTGGCCTCCTCGGCCAGCCTCCGAGCACTGGCCAGCTCCTCGCCGCGTCGCTCCTGCTCACCCAGCAGGGCCCGCATGTCGGACAGCATCACGTGCAGAGCCCCGTAGACCGCCCACAGCGCGTCGTCATCGGGGACGTCCTGCGCAGTGGGCAGCTGGCGCTGGGCGGGGAGAGCGTCCCAGCTCACCTGGCCCACGTAGTTGAGCAGCTGGTCCACCGACCCCTCGTGGCGCCGCAGCGCCACGTGCTGGCGCCAGCACAGCTCCACCAGCTCTCTCCGCCGGATGGGCGGCTCGAAGGGCTGATCCGCCGCGCCACGCTGGCGGGCCAGCTCGCGGACCTGCAGGTAGCCGCCATCGAGCGACACCACCGAGCGCGTCCGGCGCCAGAGGCTCACTCCCAGGTTGATGAAGCTGGGCACCGCCAGCTGCCGCGCCTCGGTGCCGGCGAAGACCACCGCCCCGAACCGCAGCTCGTGCTTGCGAAGGAAGGCCCCCAGCTCGCGGCGCGCTGCGGGCGCCACCGCATCCAGCTCGCGCACGTCGTACAGCAGGAGGAGCTCGGGCCGGTCCAGCAGGTCCAGCACCCGCAGCTGCAGATCGAGGGCCTCGTGCATGGAGGGTTCGCCCAGCCGGCCTCGCAGCTCCACCAGGAGCAGGTCGTCCTCCACCAGCGCCACCCCCGCGCTCCAGTCCCCCGCCGCGTGGCCGGCACGCCAGGCCGCGGGCCGCAGGATGGGGCGCGCGGTCCGGCCCAGCTCGATGCTGCCCATGTCTGCGGCATGGCGGGCACGCAGCATGGCGACACCAGGGTGCGCGCTGCGCCCACCCGGCAGCTCCTCGGTGATCTCCACCTCGAGGGCGGGCTGGTGGATCTCGGCCCCCCGCGCCGCGCGCTGGCGCAACCAGGCCATCGCCGGCTCCTCGCTGCGGAAGCTCCGAACCTCGAGCCAGGGCGCAGCCAGGCCCAGCAGCACGGCGACGGCCCGGGTGGTGAAGCGCGCCCCGAAGAAGGCGGTGGCTCCGTAGGAAGGCCGCGTGATGACATCGCGCATCACGAGCATGCGCGTGGCGTTGGAGCTGCCCTGGTAGTTCGTGTAGTCCACGCAGAAGTGCAGCCGCACGCCGCCACCGACGGCCTCCGCCTCGTCGAGCAAGGCGGTGAACAGGGCCACCAGCTCCAGACCTGCTGGATCTCGAGCGTAGCCCACCTCCACCACGCGGTAGATGCTGCCCTCCACCCGGCGGATCTCGGCGCTGTACCCCCCGTCGGGATCCGAGTACTGCAAGTGGTCGGGAAGACTCACGGGCCTGCCACCCCCACCCAGCGCGGTCGACCGGGTTCGATCCTCGGCGTGATGCGACTGAGTCGCCCACCAACATATCAGAGGTCTCTCACACAGGCGCTCCTGTGCGCGTCATCACGGCCTGTGGGGTGAGCGTCCGGTCACTGAATGCACGCCGCCGCCAGGCGTCGAACCGACGACCCGGGACGACAGGACGGCCGCCATGCGGACCCTCATCAGCCTCTTCCAGCGCCTCACCGCCACCACCCTGGTCGCGAGCTTCTACCTGCTCCCCGCTGCCATGGGCTCTATCGTCCAGCGAGCGGATCTGGATCTGGAGGCCGCCCCCGTGCCAGAGCGCGTGGTGGCCTACGTGATGGACCTGACCCCCATCGCCGGCACCCACAGCGAAGAGGAGCAGGCGGGAGACGAGGCGGATCGCAGCGAGCGCTCCAAGACCCGCCCTGAGCGCGGTGGTGACGACGTCCTGGCCGTGCCCGGAGGCGCCTCCACTGGTGCACCGGCGCTGGCGGCCTCCCACCCCGGCAAGCAGCGCTCCCGCAAGGGGCGCGAGAAGAAGGCTCGCCGCGGCGGACAGCAGTGTCAGGACAGCTCCGGCCAGATCAGCCAGGTGAGCGAGCGCAAATACCGAGTGCAGAGGAGCCTGGTGGATCACTACGCCGGGGACATGAACGCAGCGGAGCAGCTGGCCTCCGCGGCCTGGCATCGCGACGCCAGCGGCGAGATCGACGGCATCCGGGTCAAGCGGATCCGCTGCGGCAGCCCCCTGCACGAGGCGGGCCTGCGCAACGGAGACATCATCCACCAGGTGAACGGCCGCAGCGTGGACAGCCTGGCCGGAGCCATCGCCCTGTGGTGGCAGCTGCGTCGCCAGGACAGCCTGCGCGTGGTGCTGTCTCGCGCGGGGGACCGCCTGCGCATGCGCTATCTGCTGGTCTGAGAGCCAGCCAATAGATGCGGATCAGGGCAGGTAGACGGTCTCGTGGTCGTAGGCGAAGCGCAGGCCGTTGCCGCTGACCCGGACCACCCGCAGAGCCCGGCTCGCGTGCACATCGTCGGTGACAAAGACCTGGTAGCCGAGCTCGTCCAGCTCCTGGTAGCCGTCCATGTGGTAGTGCCCGGCGAGGCTCATGGCCACGGTGTCGCCGTGGGGCGCCAGGAGCTCCTCCAGCTGGTCCATCTCCTCGAGATCGAAGGCGCCTGGGCTCAGGTGTACGGGGTGGTGGGAGAGCATCACCACGCTCTCGGCCGCCGGTTGCTCGAGCTCCTCGAGCCGATCCCTCAGCCAGGGCAGCGTGCCGCCCTCGAAGTCGTGCAGATCGGCCATCTCGCCGAAGACCCCACCGATGTGGCGAGTACAGAAGTCCAGGCCCAGGAAGCGCAGCCCGCCGTAGTCGAAGACCAGGTTCTGGAACCAGGAGTCCACTCCTTCTTCCGGGTTCTCCACGAGCGGATCCGCCTTGAACCACCCCTCCAGCTCAGCCGCCAGCAGCAGGAACTGCGGCTCGAAGGTCTCCGCCCACTGCTGCTCATCGTCGGACTGGATGGAATTGTCGCCGATGATTGGCACCCAGGGAACCTCCAGCGCACCCAGGAGCTCGGGGCTGCCCTCCAGGCCCGCGCTCCAGGCCACGTCGCCTAGGATGACGACCAGCTCGATGCCGCGTTCCACCCTGTTCTCGTTGACCCATTCCACGGCATCCACGGCGTTCTCTTCGTGGGTCACGCTCCCGTACAGGTGGGGATCAGCCAGCACCACGAAGCTGAACAGGGGCTCCATGGCAGGCGCCTCGCCCGTGTCCAGGGGCAGGCTGTCGTCGCTGTGGTCTGGCGAGGGGCAGCCCACCAGCAGCGCGAGGATCGCGGCGAGCACCGGGGCGCAGGATGTCTCCATGGAGGGCTCCACGATGTGTCGTCTGGAGGATAGCGCGGTGTCGTCCACAGGGCGCGGGTTAGGCCAACAACAGCGCGCCACCCGGGAGGTCCCATGCACCGCCGCGTCCTCGCCGCCGCCGGTCTGCTGCTGGCAGGCTTGAGCCTCGTCCACTGCACCGTGGGGCTGACCATCCCCGAGGGCAAGATCAAGCAGATCGCCGAGGGCACGCTGAGCGTGGGCCACCCCATGGTCAACATGACCGGCGCCAAGATGGTGGGGGGCTCTCCGGGAGGCTGTGACTCCAACAGCCGCTACGTCGACCTGGAGATCGGCTACCGCGGCGCCCTGTCCGGCAAGCAGTACTACATGACCACCCGCTACACGGTGGTCTCGCTGGAGCCCTGCGAGGTGTCCACCGACGTGATCGGCGACACGGGCCCCATCCCACCGGTGCTGCTGGACAACGCCATCTCCTCCACCGAGGTGGGTCGCTGGGTCTGCGAGGTCATGGGGGCGCAGTAGGCCCCGTCCAGCGCGCGCACCAGCTCTCGAAGGCGGGCAACCAGCGGGGTGCTCGCGCCTCCAGCAGGGCCCGCGTGGCGCCGATGGCCACGGACTCCAGCTCGGCGTGCAGGGCGTGGCCCGGGCTGCCCACGCGGGTGTCGCGTCTGGCAGCGGAGCGCTGCTGCCGCACCAGCGGATCGGTGATGGGGTGCAGCTCCTCGTGCAGCACCTGCATGAGCACGTGCTCCGCAGGCTCTGCCAGGGAGACCGCCACCAGGCGCTCGCCAGCCCAGGAGCTGGCACGGCCGGCCTGGCCCAGCGCGGGGCAGTCCAGCACGCGGAGGGGCGGGGGATCGCCGTCCTGGCCCGCGTAGAGCCAAGAGCGCAGCCGGTCCAGCTCCGCCCCGATCTCGCCCTGCACCTGGCGCAGGCGGGCTCGGGCGCGCAGCCCGTCCTGCTCCCAGATCCGGACGAAGCCGGACGCCTCAGCCTGGAGCGCCTCCGCCAGGCGCTCCGCCAGCGCGCGATCTGCAGGGTCGCGCGAAGGGGACAGGGGATGCTCCCTCAGGGCGTGCAGCAGCTCGTCCAGCTCGCTGAAGCGCATCCCAACGACCTGCACCCGCAGCCGATGGGGCGCCTCCTGCCAGGCCCTCAGCAAGGGCGCGGCCCAGGGGAGCTCAGGCTGCTCGGGATCGTACAGGTTTGCGGCATCCGCGCCCAGGTCGATGCCTGACAGGACCCGGTATTTCAGGGCGGGAGCCAGGCGGCGCTCGAAGCTCACCGCCGCGGACCCGGGAGGCTGCTGGCCGGCCGGCCAGGGCACCCAGCCCCAGGCGCCTCCCATCACGGGAGCCCGATCCCGAGCCAGCACTCGCTCGCTGGCCTGCCCATCGTGGCGCTCCAGGCAGACCAGATCCTGAGGCCGAAAGCGCGGCCCGAGCAGCGTGATCAGCCGGCCGCCGGGGTCCTTCAGGCCCTCGCTCAGGGGGGGGGGGATGCGGGGAAGAGCCGCCCCCAGCCACAGCCCGCCCCAGGGACCGGGATGGGGCAACAGCCGCGAAGGTGCCAGCCTCAGCACCTCCACCTGCGACCAGGGCTGGAGATCGCGCGCCAGGGTCGATCCCTCGCGGGCGACCGCCACGACTCGCCCGTCGCCGCCGACCAGCCCGGCCAGCAGGGCCGAGACCCAGCCGGAGCCTGCCCAGAGATCCGCCACCCGCCCGCCGGCGCAGACCTGGAGAGCCTCCAGCCCCAGGGCGGTGGCCCGGAAGCCCAGGCTGACGCTGCACAGACCCTCCACGGCGGGAGTGGGCGCCCGATCCAGCAGGACATCCCTGGCAGCCTCGGGCGGCATGAAGCCCTCGGGGCCGAGCTGCAGCAGCGCCTCGATCACGGCGGGGCTGCGCAGCGCGCCCCCGTCCAGCAGCCGACGGGTGGCCTCTTCACGGCGTCGGATCCAGGGATCGCGCACCTGGAGACCCAGGGGCAGCGGCGGCTCCGCGGCGGGCCCCTCCGGCCAGGCGCCGCGCTGCCCTGCCCGCGCGGCCTTGTGCAGCAGGGACCGCGCCTGCTCCGGCCCGAGCAAGCGCTGCTGCTCTGCCATGCTGCGCTGGAAGATGCTGTCCACCTCGCGCCCCTGGCCTCGGAAGCGGGCCTGCACTTCGGCCACGAGGGGGCGGTACAGGTCATGGGCGCGCTGGACCCGCTCCTCGAACCCCAGCTCCCGGCTGGGCTCGATGTGCTCGGCCCTGAACGAGGCGTCGAACCAACCCCGCCACCAGCCCGGGTGATGAAACACCGTGCCGTGACGCTGGGAGTAGCCAGCCATGTCCGCGTGCACTCCCGAGCCCGGGTACAACCGGAAGGGATCCACCGACAGCCAGCCGCAGGTCTCGGGCGCGGTGGTGTACAGACGCCGCGCGAAGGCGGCGGTGGCCCGCAGGGTCTCGGCGGTCTCCCCCGGATGCCCGACGATGACGTTGGCGGCCCAGCTGAGGCCGTGACGGCGCGCACGCCGGGCCAGCCCCAGGATCGCCTCCAGGTAGGCCTGCGGCTGCCGGGTCTTGCCGATGATCTCAAGCACGCGCGGGCTGCCGCTCTCCAGCCCGATGCCGATGGAGAAGCGAGCCCGCGCCAGCAGGGCCACGTCCTCGTCGTCCAGGCCATCGGCGCGGGTGAGGGTCCAGAACTGCCGTGGCTTCAAGCCGCGCTCCAGCACGCCCTCCAGCACCGTCCGCCGCCAGCTGCGCTGGAACCCGAAGAGGGGATCCGCCAGGTTCACCAGCCAACGGGACAGGTCGGTACGTGCGGCCAGTCGTTCCAGCTCGTCCAGGGCACGCTCCGGGGAGAAGGCCCTCCACGAGGCCTCGCCCTTGACCCGCTCCATGCAGAAGCTGCAGCGGTAGGGGCAGCCGCGAGACAAGTGCAGCTGCAGCTTGCGGCCCAGGCGCTCGGCCTGCGGCCAGTAGCGCGCCAGGAGATCCCAGTCGTAGGGGGGCAGCTGGTCGAGATCCTGCACCGGATCCGGTCCGAGGATCGCCGACTGGAGCGGCCGGCCTCCCAGGACCTGCTGCAGCAGGGCCACCAGCGGACGCTCCCCCTCACCCACCACTACGGCATCGAAGGGCGCCGCCGGAGGCAACAAGTCGCCTGGAACCGCGCTGGCGTGGTAGCCACCCGCCACCAGCGGCACCCCGGGGATCCGCTCCCGCAGGAAGCGCGCCAGGGCCACCACCCGCCGGCAGTCGAAGCTGGAGTAGCAGGACACGCCCAGCATGTGGAAGGGCCCCAGCTCGTCCAACCTGCGGGCCAGCTGCCGATGGTCGCCACCCTCGTAGCCAAGATCCAGCAGCTCCACGCGGATCCCCATCTGCTGGCGCACGTAGCTGCCCAGGGCCACCAGGTGGGGCAGCCCGAAGTCCATGTCGGTCCACTTGATGATCCCAGGGGAGATCAGCAGCAGGCAGGGCTCGCGCCGGGTGCTCACGGGAGCGCTACCTCGTCCTGGAGCGGTAGCTCGGGCAGCGCCAGGCGCTGGCGCTGCTCGGGAGACAGCGCCAGCCACACCAGGGGATCGGGCGCCGCCAGAGTCCCGAAGGCGGCGAAGGCGCTCTCGGGGCAGCCGCCGGCGCAGCCTCGGGCATAGGGGCAGCCATGGCACATGGCGGGCAGGGTGGAGCGCACGACCCCGAAGTAGGCGCTGTCCACCAGCGCCTCCCAGGGCTCGTGCAGCACGTTGCCCAGCACCTGGTGGGACAGGTTGCAGGCGCGCAGGTTGCCCTGCAGGTCGAGCACCAGGTTGGGGGTGGGCGAGCCCGTGCTGCACGAGCCGAAGCGCACCCAGGGGTAGCGCTCCCAGCGCAGCAGGCAGGGCGGGATCGGCATGGCCGTGGTCACCTTGATGGCCCACTGGCGCCCCAGGCGCTCCGCCACCCGCAGATCCGCCTCCAGCTGCTCCACGGTGGGCAGCAGCGCCGAGATGCGGTGCACGCCGGCCCCGGCGGCGGACATGCGGTTGTAGGAGAGCCCCTTGATACCCAACGCGAAGCAGATCTCCAGCACGGCCGCCAGCTGGCCCGCGTTGGCTCGCGTAGACACGAAGCAGGCCTGCACCCGTACCCCCGCGTCGCGCAGACGCAAGGCGGCGCGCAGGGTGTCGTCGAAGCTGGCGGCCCCCTTGAGCGCGTCGTGCAGCTCGCGCCGACCGGCCAGCAGGGTGAGCTGCGCCTGCCGCAGGCCGGCGGCGCCCAGGCGCCCGGCCACCACCTCGCTCACATGGCTGCCGTTGGTCACCAGGCTCACTGAGGGCACCAGGGTGCAGGCATGCTCCGCGATCTCGAGGGCATGAGGGTGCAGCAGGGGCTCGCCGCCGGTCAGGGAGAGGTGCTCCACCCCCGAGCTGGCCACGGCATGGTCCAACAGCGCGAGGATCGCGTCGAGATCGGGCTCCGCGCGAGGCTGGAAGCCGTGCTGGGCGTCACCGGGGCGCGCGTTCCAGACGTTGTAGCAGTGCACACAGCCGTGGTCGCAGCTCGGGGTGAGCTCCAGCTCCAGACGGCGTGGCAGCTTCCTGCCGGGGCTCTCTGCGGAGGAGGCCATGCCGGCTCGGGCGCTACTCGACCAGCAGCTGAGTGACGTCCACCGGGAGGGTGCCCTCGAAGGCGAGGCGATGGATCACCGCCGCCCGATCTTCGGTGGTGTCGGTGTCGGTGTCGGCGTCGGCGTCGGTGTCGGTGTCGGTGTCGGTGTCGGTGTCGGTGTCCGTGTCGGGCTCGGGCTGCAGGCAGACCCCGGTGTCCGGCTCCACCGTCAGGCAGCAGGCACAGGTGCTCGCCGCGAGACCGATGGCCAGCAGCACACGGACGGGGAGAGGTCGGGTGCTCATGTGGGCTCCTATGGATCGTCGCGCAGGGCGGTGGCCACGTCGCCGGGCAGCGCGCCCTCGCGGGTCATGCGATCGACGAGGGCGGCGCGCTGCTGGACGACATCGGTGTCGGCGTCGGTGTCGGTGTCGGCGTCGGCGTCGGTGTCGGCGTCCAGGCAGGCCGTGGAGCTGTCCCCGATGTCGAGGCAGGGCCCGCAGGCCGTGGCGCCGGCCAGCAGACCGATGGCCGCCAGCGCGCTGAAGGGGAGCGGTCGTGTGGCCATGGCGATCCTCCGGTCGTCCGAAGGATACTACTCGCGGTTCAGCCGGTCCAGAACGTCACCGGGCAGCACTCCCTCGCGGCCCAGGCGCCGCCGCAGATCGCTGCGCTCCAGCAGCGAGGGCGAGCGTCGACTGCGGGCTTCGTCGGTGTCCTCGCTGCCGCAGCCGGTGTCCGCGGAGTCGCAGGCCGTGTCGTCGCTGTCCACCGTGCTCAGGCAGACCGCGAAGGTGTCGCCGGTGTCCTGTGGCTCATCGGTCTCAACCTGGTCGAGGCAAACGCTCATGGACAGGCAGGTCTGCATCTGGGTACACGCAGCGCCCAGCAGGCCGATGGCCGCCAGCACCGCGGACTGGATCTTCTCTCCGCTCATGTCTCCTCCAGCTTCCGGCCCAGGGCATCAGCATAGACGAAGAAACGAGGCATGGGCGACAACCGGGTGGATCCGCCCACGAAAGACCGAGCCAAGCAGCCCACTCCGGATGCTCAGTTCGAGCCCGCTCCGGATGCTCAGTTCGAGATGGCCATGAGCTCGATGTCGTAGACCAGGCTGCCCGTGCGCTCGGGGTGCCCCACCAGGCCGAGCTCCTGCGGCACCCACAGGCGCCGGCGCTCGCCTTCCACCATGAGCTGGAGGCCCTCGGTCCAGCCGGGGATCACCTCGCTGACCCGGAAGGTGGACGGCTGACCCCTCTCCAGGGAGGAGTCGAAGACCTCGCCGCGCTCGGTCCAGCCGGTGTAGTGCACGGTGACCAGGCTGTCGGGCAGGGGGTGCCGCTGGCCGGAGCCCGCCTTGAGCACCTGGGAGGCCAGCCCGGTGGCGGAGCGGGCCGCGGAGGGCGGCGCCTCGGCCGAGGGGGGCACGTCGGGTTGATCCACGATCTCCAGCAGCTCCACATCGAACACCAGCTGACCCTGCGGCGCGCCGGTCATGCCCTCGTAGCCGAGCCGCTCCGGCAGCCAGAGCCTGCGCTTCTCGCCCTCGACCATCTGCTGCAGCCCCTCCGCCACGCCGGGCACGGTGCGATCCACGGAGAGGGTGTCGGGGTGACCCCGGAGGATGGTGCTGTCTGTCAGCTCGCCATCGGAGGACCAGACCGTGTAGTGGACCTTGACGGTGTCTTCGGGTCTCGGTCTGCGGTCGCCGCGGCCTTCTTGCAGCACGCGCCAGGCCAGGCCTGTGCGGGTCCAGCGGGCCTCGGGATCGGGATCCACGAGGTTGGCGGGCGTGGGTGGCGGCTCGAGGATGTCCAGCAGCTCGAACTCGTAGACCAGCGTACCCTCCGGCATCTCGCTGGAGTCCTTGAAGCCGAGCTCGGGCGGCACCCAGATGCGACGCTTCTCGCCCAGGGTCATCTGCCCCAACGCTTCCACGACCCCCGGGATGAGCTTGCGCACCGGGAAGGTGGCCGGACGCCCACGGGTGATGGTGTCGGCGAGCACCTTGCCGTCGGCGCTCCAGCCGATGTAGTGCACCCTGACCGCGTCGCCGGTGGTGGGACGCTGGGAGCCTGTTCCGGGCTTGAGCACCACGTAGGCCAGGCCTGACGAGGTGAGGATGCGCCGCTCCCCCGCCTCGGGCATGAGCGCGCCTGGCAGAGGCCCATCGGGCGCGGGTTCGTTCCCAGTCCTCAGCCTATCCGCGGCGGGGCGCAGCACCTCCGGATTGACCTCGGGGGGCTCCTCGGGCGGCGCCAGCGGATCGTCATGGGGAGTGCCGCAGGCGCCGGTGAAAGAGACCAGCAGGGCCAGGGCCAGCCAACTTGTTGCGATCAGGCGTTTCATGGGCTGGGAGTGTAGACGGAGCGGGCTGGTCGTGCAAGAGCGCTGCAGCCCGAGTGGTGCCCGCCGGAGCGCCGCATACGCGAGACCCGGCATCCAGCGAGAATCGCTCTGCGGAGCGCGCTCCTCCCAGGCACCCACCGCGTTGCTGGTCCAGATCCGGCCTGCTATTCTCTCGGCGGACGCGACGAGGAGTTTCATGTTCGACTTCATCCGCTCCTTTCCCGGCTTCATCATCGGCAGCCTGGCGATCGTGCTCCGAGGAGGCCGGCTCTACTGGACCTGGATGGCAGGCCTGTTCATGCTGATCGCCATCGGTGGCTTCGTCTACCTGCAGCAGTTCCAGCAGGGCCTGATCACCACCAACATGCGCGATCCCGTCTCCTGGGCCTTCTACATCGGCAACTTCACCTTCCTGGTGGGTGTGGCCGCCGCAGCCGTGGTGCTGGTGATCCCCGCCTACATCTACAACTGGAAGCCCATCAAGGAGATCGTGGTCATCGGCGAGCTGCTGGCGGTGAGCGCCATCATCATGTGCATCATGTTCGTCATGGTGGACATCGGCCACCCCCTGCGGGGCTGGCACTTCATCCCGATGCTCGGCAGGCTCAACCTCCCCGGCTCACTGCTGGCCTGGGATGTCATCGTCCTGAACCTCTACCTCGCGCTGAACTTCATCATCGCCACGCATGTTGTGTACCGCATGTACATGAAGCGCAGCTACAGCAAGCGCTTCGCCCTGCCCTTGATCCTGCTGTCCATCCCGGCCGCGGTGGCCATCCACACGGTCACCGCCTTCCTGTACGCCGGCCTGCCCGCGCGCCCGTACTGGAACTCCGCCATCCTCGCTCCTCGCTTCCTGGCCTCGGCCTTCTGTTCGGGCCCAGCCATCATCCTGATCCTGCTGCAGGTGTTGCGGAGATACGGCGGGCTGCCCATCAAGAACGAGGCCTTGTGGAAGATCGCCGAGCTGATGGCCTACGCCATGTTCATCAACCTGTTCCTGCTCGCTGCCGAGGTGTTCCGCGAGTACTACTCGGGCACCAGCCACCTGCTGCACCACCAGTACCTGTACTCGGGCCTGCACGGACATGACGCCATCGTGATCTTCGGCTGGGGTTCGCTGGTGTGCAGCGTGGGCGCTTTCCTGATCTTCCTGCTGCCCACCACGCGCAAGAACATCTACACGCTCAACCTGGGGGCCTTGATGATCTACTTCGGCGTGTATGTGGAGAAGGGCGTGGCCCTCGTGATCCCCGGTTTCACGCCCTCGTCGCTGGGCCAGATCTACGAGTACACTCCCAGCATCCACGAGATCCTCATCTCCTGCGGCGTGTTCAGCTGTGGCTTCCTGGTGTTCACCCTGATGGTCAAGGTGGCCGTGCAGGTGCTCAACGGCCAGTTCCACGTGGACACCGACACCACCCTGCGGAGCGCCTTGGCCTTCTGGGAGTCCGCCACAGCTCCAGCCTCGGCGGACACAGCATGAGCGAACATCCCACCCGCCCCGAGGCCGAGCTCGAGCTTCGCCGCAGCCTGATCACCCGCCGCGTGCTGCTGGAGAACCTGCTGCGCGCAACGGCGCTGGGAGCCACCGCCGCGGCCCTGCCGGCCTGCGGCCCCACCTTCGACGACTTCCGCCTCGCGGAGCTGTTCCAACGCCACTACCAGGACATGTCCACCGAGCAGCTCGAAGAGGTGGTGGCCCAGCTCGAAGACCAGATCTTCAAGCAGTACAGGAAGCGCCCGGTCATCCACACCGACCCCCCCAAGGACGGCGTCCGGTGGGTCATGACTCTGGATCTGAGCGCCTGCCTGGGCTGCGGTCAGTGCGCCCAGGGCTGCTTCGAAGAGAACAACCAGGGCCGCGATCCAGAGATCAAGTGGATCACCATGCTGCGCTCGCCCGACGTCAAGGTCTGGCGGCTGCACCACACCGAGACCTTCACCCGCCCCGTCACCGACATCGATGACAACAAGTTCTACCTGCCGGTGGGCTGCCAGCAGTGCGACCACCCCGCCTGCGTACGGGCCTGCCCCATCAACGCCACCTGGAAGGAACCCGATGGGGTCACGGTGGTGGACTACAACTGGTGCATCGGCTGCCGCTACTGCATGGCCGCCTGTCCCTACGACGCGCGCAAGTTCAACTGGGCTCCCCCGAAGATCCCGGTGAACGACCTGAACACGTTCATGCACTACCTGGGCAACCGACCCCGTCCCTACGGCGTCGTGGAGAAATGCACCTTCTGCGTGCAGCGGGTGCGCGCCGGCTATGAGCCCGCCTGCGTGGCGGTCTGCCCGGTGGGAGCGCGCCGCTTCGGAGACCTGAACGACGAGAGCTCGGGCGTGAGCCTCATCGTCGACCAGGTCAAGACCATCCAGCTCAAGGAAGACGTGGGCACCGAGCCCCGCTTCTACTACTACTTCTCGATGGGGTTGACCTAGATCGCGCTACTTGGCGGGCGCGGGCCCAGCGCCCTCTTCACGCAGCCGCAGCTCACCGGTCTGGATGGCGATGGTGACCTTGGCCATGAGCGTGAACATCAAGGCGCCCAGGCAGATCACCCCCGCGTTCACCGTCAGCTCGGCGAAGTTGGGGGTGTACTCGAAGATCTCACCGAACGGGTTGGGGATGAAGCCTGGGAAGATCAGGCCCATGCCCTTCTCGATCCACACGCCCACGATGGTGAGGAAGCAGCCCGCGTAGAGAAAGCGCGGGTTGTCGCGGAGCCTGGGGATGAGGAAGATGGCGGTGGCGATGACGTTGAAGCAGATGGCGGTCCAGATCCAGGGCACCAGCATGAAGTGACCGTCGACGCCGAAGTAGAGGTAGCGAGCGTGGATGGCGTGCTCGGTGGCCGTGTAGAACTCCCAGAAGAACTCGCAGCCCACCAGGAACAGGTTGATGGGCATCATGACCCGCAGCACGTACTTGAAGTACTCGAAGACGCTGTCCTTGACCTTGAGAGCCGTGAAACGCCGCACCGCCAGCAGGATGAAGATCAGGATGGCCGGGGCCGAGGAGCCGGCGCTGATGAGGAACCGGGGAGCGAGGATCGGGGTGTTCCAGAAGGGCCGGCTGCCCATGCCCGAGAGCAGGAAGGCCGTGACCGTGTGGATAGTGATGGCCCAGAACATGGACAGGAACACAAAGGGCATGTAGGCGATCCATGCCGGTCGCTGCCCCGTGTACTGCTTGTAGAGCAGGTAGCCCGGGATGTGCAGGTTGATGCCCAGGTAGCCCATGAACACCAGCACGTCCCAGGACAGCAGGGAGGAGGGGATGTTCATGTGGCCGATGATGGGCATGAGGTGCCACATGCGCTCCGGGCGGCCGATATCGGTGGCGATGAACAGCAGGCACATGACCACCGCGCAGACCGCCAGCAGCTCGCCCAGCAGCACCACCTCCTTGATGTCCTTGCGCAGGTAGGCGTAGGCCGGCACCACCAGCACCGCCGCGCCGGCCGCCACGCCCACGAAGTAGACGAAGTTGGCGATGCCGATGCCCCAGCTGACGTGGTCGGTCATGGCCGTGACGATCAGGCCGTCCACCAAGTGGTGGAACCAGCTGACGGTCCCTACCAGGATGACCACCAGCAGGGTGGCGATCCAGAGATAGTAGGTGCGGTTGCCGACGGCAGCACAGCGTCCCATCTTGAGCCAATAGTCGAGGTAGCGATACATGAACCGGGCCTCGCTGCTTGCTCGACCCGCTGGCCGGCGCGCTCTCGGGGACCTGGGTGGCAGGCCCTGCAGACAGCGTGGGATATCCATACGCTCTCGTGCAGTCAATCAGGATGGCACGCCGTGTTGCGTACCCAGGGGGCCATGGCTAATGTGGACCTGCCCCCGATACACACATGGCAGCATCGGCAGGCCAGGCCCCAGACATGACCGACCCCCCCCCGGCTCCCCCCAACGACGAGACGCCCACCCGGGCGCAGCTGCTCACGCGACGGGCGCTGCTGCTCGACCTGGTCAAGGCCGCCGGAGCCGGCGCCCTGGGCACCAGCCTCGCCGGCTGCGGTGACAGCCTCACCAGCTGGACCGTGGCGGAGCTCACCCAGCCCCACTACCTCTCCATGAGCGACGAGCAGATGGCGGCCGCCATCCGCCGCATCGAAGGCGAGGTCTTCCGCAGCTTCCGCAAGCGCCCCAGGGTGGCCACCACCGACGCGGTCGAGGGCGTGCGCTACGGCATGGCGCTGGATCTCTCCACCTGCCTGGGCTGTGGCCGCTGTCGCGAAGGCTGCGTCGAAGAGAACAACCAGAGCCGCGAGCCGCCCATCCGCTGGATCACCCTGCGGCGCTCCCACCACCAGGAGATCTGGCGCCTGCACAACACCGACGCCTACGACCTCCCGCCCCTGGACCAGGACGACGGCAGCTACTACATGCCCATGGGCTGTCAGCAGTGCGAGAAGCCCATCTGTGTGCGCGCCTGCCCGGCCAAGGCCACCTGGAAGGAGCCTGACGGCATCACGGTGGTGGACTACAACTGGTGCATCGGCTGCCGTTACTGCATGGCGGCCTGCCCCTACGGCGCCCGGCGCTTCAACTGGACCGCGACCCACCTCACCACGGGCGATGTCAACCCCAACATGCACTTCCTCGGCAACCGGCCCAGGCCGGTGGGCGTGGTGGAAAAGTGCACCTTCTGCGTGCAGCGCACCCGCGCTGGCTACAACCCGGCCTGCGTCGACGTCTGCCCGGTGGGTGCCCGCAAATTCGGCGACATCAACGATCCGAGCTCGGAGGTCTACTTCATCGTGCGCGAGGTGAAGAAGATCATCCTCAAGCAGGAGCTCGGCACCGAACCCCGCTTCTTCTACTACTTCTCCGCAGCGATGACCTAGGTATGGCCATGCGTCACCCCCCAGAGCACACCTCGCGCGGCTGGCTGCCGCGAATCCTGCGAGCCACCGTGGTCGGAGCAGCCTTCTTGGTGCTGCTCGTGACAGGCGCCCAGCTGGCCGACAGCATGCTGATCCGCGACGCCGACGGCAACCCCGCTGGCGACCACGAGCCGCAACCGGAGGGCCTGCTCGACCTCTCACCCGAAGCGGAGCTGCTCGAGCAACCTTCAAGCCTGGTCACCAGCGAGATCGAGAGCATCGGCACCGACACCATGCCCGCAGACGGCGACACGCTCAACGAGAACACCTGCGCCGTCATCCAGTGCCACCCCATGCTCAACGACGTGCCCATCACCTCGCGGCACGGCAAGATCAAGTGCGTCACCTGCCACTCGCAGCGCAGAGCCCACACCGAGCAGTGCGTCAGCTGCCACGAGCTCATCCGCGGCCACACCGAGTCATCTTCCATGGACGGGCTGCGCGAGCAGATGCAGGAGCTGCGGGCGAGCGACCCCATGATGAGCAGCCAGGAGCCCGCCGAGCCTCTCCCGCCCCCCATCGACTGCCTGATCTGCCACCTCAAGATGAAGGCCAGGCCGCTCACCTTCCCGCAGATCGTGCCCACCGACCACATCCCTGCAGACCAGAGCAAGAAGAACTGCGTCGACTGCCACCGCGCCCACGACCCCAAGCCCCTGATGGGCCACCCCATGCCCATGCCCTACTGCCGGCGCGGGCGTGACTGCTGCCTGTCCTGCCACCTCAAGATCCCCGAGCTCACCACCCAGGACCGCGTCACGCGCCCGGTCACCAACCCCAGCGGGGTGCTCAACCCGCCGGTGCCGCTCCGGGAGTCTGGTTGGGCCGAGGACACCTTCATGGACTGGGTGCTCAACCCGCCGCTGGTGGCCTCTGACCACGGCCACGGCACGGTGGAGTGCATCTCCTGCCACGGCATCCCGCCCACCTTCCACGACCTGGCCAAGCGGGTGCACAACTTTGAGCTGGAGTCGGTGCGCTGCGGCAAGTGCCACACCGGATCCACCATCATCGACCAGCAGGTGCTGCTGTCCGAGTCTGAGGGGGCGCCGGAAGCCGAGCTCCCGCACCACTGATCCCCGGCCCTCGCCATCCGCAGCCGCCCCATTCGGGCGGCTGCCTGCGTTATGTGGCGAGCTCCTCCGGCCGCCCAGGAGCCACGATGCTCGCCGCCTTGATCTTCGCCGCCAGTTCCCAGGCCGCGCCCTTGCACCACGAGCTCATCGTGGAGCTGGACCTGTGCTGCCATGCGTTTTCGGCCACCGACACCATCAGCCTGGGTGAGCTGGAGCCCGCGGCCGACGGCGCCTACCACTTCGTGCTACACGCGGGCCTCACACCTCAGCTCAGCACCCGCAGCTGGCGCATCAAGCGCGAATCCCTGGAAGACGCCGCTCCCTTCGTGGGCATCAACGATGCCGCCGAGCAAGCCCAGGTGCCCCTCGAGGCCTGGCGCCTGGTGCCCGGACGCAGGGCCAGCGACACCGTGGTGCTGCGCTACGGCGGCGCCATCCACCACCCCCTCGAAGCCGCAGGGCAGGAGTACCAGCGAGGCTTCTCGGAGACCCCCGGTCTCATCGGTGATGACGGAGTCTACCTGGGTGGCTCCAGCGCCTGGGTGCCCACCTTCGGTCACCAGCTGTTCACCTATGCGCTGGAGGTGCGCGATCTGGACCCCGCCTGGGACGTGGTCAGCCAGGGCGAGCGGGTGCTGCACGCCCTGCCCGAGGGACGCCGCGAGCTGCGCTGGGAGCAGAGCGCACCCACCGAAGAGGTGCACCTGGTGGCCGGTCCCTTCGTCACCAGCAGCGCCGACGCCGGCGGGGTCACCTTCCACAGCTTCCTGCGCGAAGAGGACCCCGGCCTGGTGCACCGCTACCAGGAGGCCACCCGCCGCTACCTGGAGATGTACCGCGGCATCCTGCCCGACTATCCCTACGCCAGCTTCGCCCTGGTCGAGAACTTCTGGGAGACCGGCTACGGCATGCCCGGGTTCACGCTGCTGGGCTCCCAGGTCATACGCTTCCCCTGGATCCTGACCTCGTCCTACCCTCACGAGCTGCTGCACAACTGGTGGGGCAACTCGGTGTACGTGGACTACGAAGCAGGCAACTGGTGCGAGGGCCTCACCGCATACATGGCCGATCACCTGCTGGCCGAACAGAAGGGCGAGGCTGTTCTGCACCGGCGCACCACCCTCAAGAAGTACAGCGACTTCGTGGATGCCGAGCAGGACTTCCCACTGTCAGACTTCGGCGCCCGCCACTCGGCAGCCTCCGAGGCCGTGGGCTACGGCAAGAGCCTGATGCTCTTCCACATGCTGCGCCGCGACCTGGGCGACGAAGCCTTTCTGGCAGCGCTGGGGCAGTTCTACACGGATCAGAAGTTCAAGCAGGCCAGCTGGGCCCAGCTGGCGGCGGCCTTCGACGCCCAGCGGGCTGGCTGGGGCGCGACCATGGATCTGTGGACCAGCCGCAGCGGCGCGCCCCGGCTGCAGATCGTCACGGCCCAGGTGCACACCACCGACGCCCACCCTTTCTCGGTGGAGCTGGAGCTGGCCCAGGCCCAGAGCGAGGATCCCTTCCCCCTCGTCGTGCCCGTGGCCATCACCCTCGAGGGCCACAGCGAGCCCGCCTGGCACCAGCTGCCCTGCGACGAGCGCCGCTGCAAGGCCGTGCTGCCCTGCGACGCCCGACCCCTGCGGCTGGACGTGGATCCCCTCTTCGACCTGATGCGCCGCCTGGATCCCATGGAGGTACCGCCGGCCCTCTCCACCGTCCAGGGAGCCAGCGAGGTCCTCTACGTGCTGCCCTCGGCAGCCGGCGAAGAAGAGCTGCAGGCCTGGCGCGAGCTGGCTGCCGGCCGGGCCCAGCCGGACGAGCCCCGGATCGCGCTGGACGACACCATCGAGGCCTTGCCCGCCGGTGCCGCCTGGGTGCTGGGCTGGCAGAACCGCTTCTCCGGCGACCTGCAACGCGCCCTGGGCGCACAGGGCGTGGTGGCCGACGACGAACGCATCCAGGTGGGCAGCGAGCGCTTCCCACGCGAGGACCACTCCCTGGTGCTGGTGGCACGCGCGCCCGAAGCCGCCGACGCCGCCTGGGGCTGGGTGGCCGCCGAGCCGGTGGCCGCCATCGCGGGTCTGGGCCGCAAGCTGCCCCACTACAGCCGCTACGGCTACCTGGCTTTCTCTGGAGAAGAGCCCAGCAACGTGCTCAAGGGGCTGTGGGAGGCCAAGGGCTCGCCGCTGACCCGCGACCTCTCCGACGAGGCGCTGGTGCCCATGGGCGAGACCCAACGCAGCGCGCTGGCCCCCCTGCCGCCACGCTTCCGGGCCCAAGCTCTGGGTGCCTGGGTGGACAAGCTGGCCGACCCGGCGCTGAAGGGCCGCGGGCTGGCCTCGCCAGGGCTGCTCCAGGCCTCCGCTGACGTGGCCCGCGAGTTCGAGCGCCTGGGGCTGGAGCCGGCTGGAGATGAAGGCGGCTTCCGCCAGGTCTTTGCGCTGGGCCCCTCGGGCCAGGACAGCTCCGCCCAGCCCATGCCTACAGGCACCAACCTGCTGGCCCGCATCCCGGGCACGGATCCAGCCCTGGCTGACGAGCCGGTGTTGGTCATGGCCCACATCGACCACCTGGGCCTGGGCGGCCCCCAGGGTTCCGCCGAGAACATGGGCAAGGTGCACCCCGGCGCCGACGACAACGCCTCGGGCGTGGCCGTCCTGCTGGGCCTCGCAGGTGCCCTGGCCGCCGAGCCCCAGCGGGCGCGACCCGTGCTCTTCGCCGTCACCTCGGCCGAAGAGGTGGGGCTGGTGGGCTCGCGCCACCTGCTGGCCAGCCTGGACGAAAACAAGCCTTCAGCCTGCCTGAACATGGACACGGTGGGGCGGCTCTCCAGCGGGCGGTTCTACGTGCTCAACGCCGACTCGGCGCGGGAGTGGCGCTTCATCTTCATGGGCGTGGGCTACACCACGGGCCTGGACGTGGCCATCGTTCCCGAGCCCCTCGACTCGTCCGACCAGGTGGCCTGCCTGGAGGTGGGCGTGCCCGGCGTGCAGCTCTTCACCGGGCCCCACAGCGACTACCACCAGCCTGGCGACAGCGCGGACAGGGTGGACGACCAGGGCCTGGCAGCGGTGGCCGAGGCTGCCTACCAGACGGTCGATTACCTGGCGGGCCGCACGGAGCCCATGACCGTCAGCCTCGAGCTGGTGGCCAACGCCGGCGGGCATCCGGCGAGCGCCCACCCATCGGGCGGGCATCCAGGTGGCGGACACCCCGGCATGAACGGGCATCCAGCGGGCGCGCGCAAGGTCTCCCTGGGCACCATGCCCGACTTCGCCTTCGCTGGTCCGGGCGTGAAGGTGCAGGAAGTGCGCGCAGGTTCACCCGCAGCAGCGGCTGGCATCCTGGCCGGCGACGTGCTGTTGGCCGTCGCGGGCCACGAGATCGAAGGTCTCAAGGGCCTGTCTGTGGCCCTCAAGTCCAAGGCCGTCGGCGACCAGGTGAGCGTCAGGCTGCGCCGCGGCGATGAAGAGCTCGAAGTCACCGCCACCCTCGAGGAGCGCTAGGTCATGGCTGCAACAACCTCTCCGCGTCCTTGGGTAGGCGCCCTCCTCTGGCTCCTGGCGGTGGTGCTCATGATGGCCACCGCGGTCTACCAGCGCCGGACCGGGCCCACCCACCCGGCCCGGGGAACGGTGGAGCTGGCAGGCGAGGCCATCGACTACAAGCTGCTGCGCAGCGAAAACACGGGAACCGAGGCCCGCATGGCGGTGATCGTGGCCGACGGCTCCACCACCGGCACGTTGAATTGGCGCCGCTATCCCTCCGACAACGAGTGGACCGCCGTGCCCATGGTGCGCGAAGAAGGCGAGCTGGCGGCGCCCCTTCCCACCCAGCCGCCCGCCGGCAAGCTGGAGTACCGCATCCAGCTGCAGGCCGCGGGACAGAGCGTAGAGCTGCCCGCCAGCGGCCCAGCGGTGCTGCGCTACAAGGGCGCCGTGCCTGCCGGGGTGCTCATTCCCCACATCCTGCTCATGTTCCTGGGGCTCACCTGGGGGCTGCGCACCCTGCTGGAGATCGCCACAGGCCGCGACAAGGTCCGAAGGCAGGCCTTCACCGCCCTGGGCATGATCCTGCTGGGCGGCATGGTGCTGGGCCCTGCGGTCCAGCACTACGCCTTCGGCGAAGCCTGGACCGGGGTGCCCTTCGGCTGGGATCTCACCGACAACAAGACTCTGCTGATGGTGATCTTCTGGGGTGGAGGCTGCGCCTTCATGGGCCTCAAGGGTGAGGTCACCAGGCGCTCACGCACCATCATGCTGGTGGCCGGAGTCGTGATGATGGCGGTGTACCTGGTGCCCCACAGCCTCTTCGGCAGCACCCTGGACTACGAGGCCGTGGATCAGGGTCTCGACCCCGCCGAGGCCATCGGACAGGGGTAGCAGTTAGCCCTCCGGCATCCAGTCCTGCAGGGCGAACACCTGCAGGGCGCCGGCGCGGGCGCGATCGATGGCGTCGGCGGTGGCCTCGGCCGCCGACAGCGTGGTGAGGCAGGGGACCCCGTAGGTGGAAGCCACCACGCGGATGGCCTTCTCGTCGAAGAAGGAGTCCTTGCCCAGCGGCGTGTTGATCACCAGCTGCACCGCGCCGCCGCGGATCAGCTCCTCGATGTTGGGGTGCCCCTGGTTGACCTTGTACACCAGCTGGGCGGGTAGCCCGTGGTCGAACAGGTAGAGCGCGGTGCCGCGGGTGCCCAGCAGGCTGAAGCCCAGCTCGGACAGGCGACGTGCCACCCGCAGGGCGGCGGGCTTGTCCTGGTCGTGCACCGACAGGAACACCGTGCCCTCCAGCGGCAGGTTCATGCTGGCCCCCCACAGGGCCTTGAGCATGGCCTCGCCCGGGCTGCGCCCCACGCCCATCACCTCGCCGGTGGAGCGCATCTCGGGGCCCAGCAGCACGTCGACCCCGGCGAACTTGCGGAAGGGGAAGACCGGGGCCTTGGCGAAGACATGCCGCGGAACGGGCTCCTCGGTGAGCCCCAGATCCGCCAGCTTCTCGCCTGTCATCACCCGCGCGGCGTAGCGCACCAGGGGCAGGCCCGTGGCCTTGGCCAGGAAGGGCACGGTGCGGGAAGCGCGGGGGTTGACCTCGAGCACGTACACCTGGCCGTCTTTTTCGGCGAACTGCACGTTCATCAAGCCCTGCACACCCAGGGCGAGCCCCAGCTCCCTGGTGATGCGGCGGATCTCGGCCAGCACCTCGGGCTGGATGCGGTAGGGCGGGAACAGCGCGCTGGAGTCGCCCGAGTGCACACCCGCCTCTTCGATGTGCTGCATGATGCCGGCGATGACCACCCGCTCACCGTCGGCCAGGGCGTCCACGTCGTACTCGAAGGCGTCCTCGAGGAAGCGATCCACGAGCACGGGGCTCTGCTCGGAGGCCATGGCCGCGGTCTGCAGGTAGCTCCGCAGTCCATCGGGCTCGTAGACGATGCGCATGGCCCGACCGCCCAGCACATAGGAGGGCCGCACGAGCACGGGGTAGCCGATGCTCTCGGCCACCTGCAGAGCTTCCGGGACGGAGCGCGCCATACCGTGCTCGGGCTGGCGCACACCCAGCCGCTCGAGCAAGGCCCCGAACCGGCCGCGATCCTCCGCGAGATCGATGGCGTCGGGGGAGGTGCCCAGGATGGTCACCCCCGCTCGCTCCAGGGCCCCCGCCAGCTTGAGGGGGGTCTGCCCGCCCAGCTGCACGATGGCGCCCACCGGCTGCTCCACCCGCGCCACCTCCAGCACGTACTCCAAGGTCAAGGGCTCGAAGTAGAGGCGATCGGCGGTGTCGTAGTCGGTGGAGACCGTCTCGGGGTTGCAGTTGATCATCACCGTCTCGAACCCGGCTTCACGCAGGGCATAGGCGGTGTGCACGCAGCAGTAGTCGAACTCGATGCCCTGGCCGATGCGGTTGGGACCGCTGCCCAGGATGATCACCTTGCGGCGCTGGGTGGGGCGCGCCTCGCAGCGGCTCTCGTAGGAGGAGTAGAGGTAGGGTGTGTGGGACTCGAATTCGCCCGCACAGGTGTCCACCCGCAGGAAGGCTGGTCGAATGCCCAGCGTCGCACGCAGCGCGCGCACATCGGCTTCGCTGCGATCGGTCCAGCGGGCCAGGGCGGCATCGGAGACGCCCTCGCGCTTGGCGGCTGCCAGGACCACGGGATCGATGGGCTTGCCCCGGTAGCGCACGAAGTCGCGTTCGTCGCCGGCCATCACCTCGAACTGGTGCAGGAACCAAGGATCGATGGCGCAGAGCTGGTGGACCTCTTCGAGGCTGCGCCCGGAGCGGATGGCCGAGAACACCGCGAAGATGCGGTCGGGGCTGGGCGAGGCGAGGGCCTGGTCGGGCCAGGGTGTGTCCAGCGACGGGAGCGTGATCTCCAGCGACGCCAAGGCCTTGCGGAAGGCCTCGCGGAAGGTGCGCCCGATGGCCATCACCTCGCCCACTGACTTCATCTGCGGACCCAGCAGGGGGGCGGCGCCAGGGAACTTGGCGAAGTCGAAGCGCGGCACCTTGACCACCACGTAGTCCAGCACGGGCTCGAAGCAGCTCATGGTGGTGCGGGTGATGTCGTTCTCGATCTGGTCCAGGGTGTAGCCGAGGGCCAGCTTGGCGGCGATGCGCGCGATGGGGAAGCCCGTGGCCTTGGAGGCCAGCGCCGAGGAGCGCGACACCCGCGGGTTCATCTCGATGACCACCAGCCTGCCGTCGCTGGGGTCCACCGCGAACTGGATGTTACTGCCGCCGGTGGCCACACCCACGCGGCGGATCACCGCCAGCGCCGCGTTGCGCATGACCTGGTACTCGCGATCGGTGAGGGTCTGGGCCGGCGCCACCGTGATGGAGTCCCCGGTGTGCACGCCCATGGGATCGACGTTCTCGATGGAGCAGACGATCACCACGTTGCCCACGCGATCGCACATGACCTCCAGCTCGTACTCCTTCCAGCCCGCCACCGACTGCTCCACCAGCACCTGGCTGGTGGGGCTGGCCGCCAGGCCCTTGGCCACCGCGGCTGCGAAGTCCTCGCGGCTGGAGGCCATGCCACCACCGCTGCCCCCCAGGGTGAACGAGGGGCGCACGATGGCCGGCAGGCCCACCCGCTCGATGGCCTCGTCCAGCTGATCGGAGCGAGTGATGATCATGGAGCGGGGGGTGCCCAGCCCGATCTCCTCCATGGCCTGGCTGAACAGCTCGCGATCCTCGGCCAGGCGAATGGCGCGCAGATCGGCACCGAGCAGCTGGATGCCGTAGCGCTCCAGCACCCCGCGCTCGGCCAGCTCGATGGCCAGGTTGAGGGCGGTCTGTCCGCCCACTGTGGGCAGCAGCGCGTCGGGGCGCTCGCGCTCGATGATCTGCTCCACGATCTCGGGCCGCAGGGGCTCGATGTAGGTGCGATCCGCCACCGCCGGATCCGTCATGATGGTGGCGGGATTGGAGTTGACCAGCACCACCCGCACGCCCTCTTCTCGCAGGGCCGTGCAGGCCTGGGTGCCCGAGTAGTCGAACTCGCAGGCCTGCCCGATGACGATGGGGCCGCTGCCGATGACCAGGACCGTGCGCAGGTCGGGGTTCATGACCTCTGGCCTCGCCGCCGCTGGCGCTCCATCAGGGAGACGAAGCGGGTGAAGAGGTGGTGGCTGTCGTGGGGGCCCGGCGAGGCCTCGGGGTGGAACTGCACCGAGAAGGCGGGCAGGCGGCGATGCCGGATGCCCTCGATGGTGTCGTCGTTCAGGTTGGTGTGGGTGACCATCAGCTCGCGGCCGTCCAGCGAGGAGGGATCGACGGCAAAGCCGTGGTTCTGTGCGGTGATCTCCACCCTGCCCGATTGCAGATCGCGCACCGGGTGGTTGCCGCCGCGGTGGCCGAACTTGAGCTTGAAGGTGCGGCCTCCACAGGCGATGCCCAGGATCTGGTGGCCCAGGCAGATGCCGAACAGCGGCACACGACCCAGCAGCTCGCGCACCGTCTGGGCGGCGTAGGTCACCGGCTCCGGATCGCCCGGCCCGTTGGAGAGGAGCACACCATCGGGCTCGCTCGCCATGATCTCGCTGGCGGCGGTGGTGGCCGGCACCACCTGCACCCGACAGCCCGCCCGGGCCAGCTGACGGACGATGTTGCGCTTGATGCCGAAGTCCATGGCGACGACGCGGTAGCGCGCGTCGTCGGGGCCCAGGGACCAGCCCCGCTCGCAGGTGATCCCCCGCACCAGGTCGCGGCCGGAGATGTCGGGCACGCCCCGCGCGGCCTCCAGCAGGGGCAGCAGGGCGGGCTCGTCCACCACCGCATCGGAGTCGACGGCCGCCGGACTGCCCGCGATCGAGCCGGCCACCGGCAGCCGGTGGTCCAGGGCGGGAAGGGGCGCGATGATGCCGCGCTTCACGCCGTGGTCTCGCAGGTGGAGCACGAGGGCGCGCGTGTCCACGCTCTCCAGCGCTGGGATGCCCGCCTGTTCCAGGTAGGAGGCCAGCGGCCGATCCGAGCGCCAGTTGGAGGGGACCGGGTGATGGTCGCGCACCACCAGGCCCGCCGCGCGAGCGTGGCTGGACTCCACGTCCTCGGCGTTGACGCCGTAGTTGCCCACGTGGGCCGTGGTGAGCACCACCACCTGCCCCGCATAGGAAGGATCCGTCAGGATCTCCTGGTAGCCGGTGGGCGAGGTGTTGAAGACCACTTCGCCACCGATAGCCCGTCGCGCGCCGAAGGAGCGCCCGAGGAAAAAACAGCCATCTTCGAGGACGAGGACGTGGTCCATAAATGCCTAGCTTCGGGCGCAGCCTCGCGCGCTGGGCGGGGCCTGTCAAGGGCGCCGGCCACAGGTCCAGCCAATTCTGCGAGATCCCCGTCCAGCACTAGATCGTCGCGGCATCTCGCGCGGTCGGCGGTTCCTGCGACGTCGCGGTGCACAGGACGCGAGCGGGGCGCGGACCGACAGGCCCTCTCTCGCCCGAGAGTCGCTCCCTGGGTCCGTGTCCCGGACCGACAGGCCCTCTCTCGCCCGAGAGTCGCTCCCTGGGTCCGTGTCCCGGACCGACAGGCCCTCTCTCGCCCGAGAGTCGCTCCCTGGGT
Source organism: uncultured Enterobacterales bacterium (assembly GCA_964512185.1). Classification (GTDB taxonomy): domain Bacteria; phylum Myxococcota_A; class UBA796; order UBA796; family JAFGLY01; genus CAZEJJ01. Next base: position 33,829 of record CAZEJJ010000067.1, read on the forward strand.
CCGTGTCCCGGACCGACAGGCCCTCTCTCGCCCGAGAGAGGGGGGCCGCAGGGGTGGTGAGAATGTCGAGCCGGCGACGGGAGGTTGCCCCGACGACTCCCAGCTGCGCTCTCCCGGGGTCACGCCCCCGCGGCTGCCACCAGCCCGTCCAGCTCCAGCCACAGGAGGATCGCCCGGTGGAGCTCGGGCTCCGTCGCGGCCGCCGCCATCCTCCGCGCGCAGCGCACATCCACCCCGAGCGCCCACGCCAGCTCCGCGATGGGCAGGCCAGCCTCCATGGCCAGACCCGCGGCGGCGCGGCGAGCGCGCACCTCGAGCTTGCCTCTCCCGCGAAGGTCGGGTGACGCCGCGAGCACCGCAGATGCCGCTGTCAGCAGACGCGACACGCCACCACTCCGCACCGTGCGCAGGTCCACCGGCTCCAACGGCCGGGTCTCCAGCCCCACCGCAGCTTGCGCCCACGAAGGCCTGAATCTCGGCAACGCGTCCAGGACACGCAGCTCGAGCCCCGGCAGTCGCCGCGCGCCCACCAGATCGAGAAAGCAGCCACCACTCCACAGGGCGGGATGCTCCGGAAGCCCGTGCTTTGCTGGCTGTCGCAGCAGATAGTCGAGGGTGTTCTCCATGTGTCTCCGGTCGTGGATGGGTCCCAGCCAGCAGGGTGCCAGCGGGACCGCTGCCAGCGGACGCATCACCCTCGAGAGCGCCCGACCGATGGTCTCTGCTCGCTTTCGCTCGCAGACCTCCACGGCATGGAGGTGCTCGTCGACGATGCAGAAAAGCGCAAGCTCTCTGCCTGCCACGTCCACCAGGCGATGGAGAGCCCGCCGCCGCAGGGCTTCGGTAGGAAAGAGTGGATGGCGCGTCTCCGATGAGAGGCGCAGGTGCCAGGGACGCATGACAGAGCTCCAGTGGGGGTCTACCACGGGTGAAGCAAGCCTCGTGCCAACCGAAAACGGGCTTTCAAACGTCCCAGGTTCGACGATCGTCGAAGATTGGCCGACGAAGTGTCGAAGGATGCCAGGCAGCCGGCCTCGATTCCTGCGAGACTGCCGGCATGCTCGCCGCTCACCTGACCGCCGCCCTGCTCGCCGCGCCCCTGCAGGCGGCGACCATCGGCATGGAAGCCGACAGCTGCCAGGAAGGGCAGCCCCTCAGCGTGTGGATAGAGCGCGGCGACACCGGCTTCGGCTCCAGCTGCGTGTGGTCCGTGGACGAAGGCGTGGCGGTGCTGGATGAATCGGGCGACCTGCTCACCCTCGAATGCCCCGCCTGCGCGGGGGGTCGCGAGACTGCGGAGGTCAGGCTCTACGTGGTGTGCACCACCTCCGGCGGCACCGCGGTGTGGGACTTCGCCGCGTTCGAGGTGAGCTGCAGCGCGCCCTCCGACACTGTGGAACAGGGGAGCTCGTCCAGCTGCAGTTGCGCCGCGAGATCGGGCCCAGCCGTCATCAGCGCGCTGTTGCCCTGGCTTCTGGTCGGGTGGCACACGCGCCGAGCTTCCGCCCCCACTCACGGCGCCTGAAGCACCCCCTGCTCCACCAGCTGGTCCAGGAACTGGCGAACCTGCCATTCGAGGCACTCCCTGGCCTCCTCATCGTGCGCTCCCGAGCACTGTGACCAGGCCCCCAGCGAGAGCTCCGGGGAGAGCTCAGAGACCAGCCGTTGAAGGAGATCGACACCATCGGAGGTGCTGTGGCAGGGGTTGGCCCGCTCTGCGTCTTTCACGTTGAGCACCGCCCGCTCGTCCCCATCCAGATCATAGCGCTCTGGGAAGTCCCCGCACTCCACCCGCGCGAGGTACTCCATCGCCATCGCCGGTTGGCTCCCGACGAGATCCGGTGAAAACGGCAGCTCCGGAGGATCCGCGGACAGGCTCGGGGGGGCCAGCACCTGGCCATATTCCAACGCCCATTCCTGCATCAAGAGCAACGCCTCGTCCTCGGCCAGCGTGACCAGGTCGTACTCCGTGATCCCCCCCGTGTCGTGGTGTCCGATGCCACGTGGCTCACAGGCGGCGAACAGCAAGGCGAGAAGGAGGATCGAACGCCTCGGTGCGCCTGGGCAAGGCTCCGGGCGCAGGGAGTGCAGCCAGGGAGGGTAGCCTGGCTCCACGCGGACCCGCCTGGGCTGCAGACGCATCTTCCTCCCCGAGAGGTGAGCACCACCCTGAACGTAGATCCCCAAAACGGCCCTGTCAAAGGAACTTCGACGCGCACCCGCTGTCCATCTGCTCCAGCAGGAGGATCGCCTTGCTCGCCGCTGCTGTAGCCACCTTGCTCCTCCCTGGCCCGGTCCAGGCCTGCTCCTGCGGCTTTCCGCCCCTGCGCCAGCGCATCGCGGACGCCGAGACCGCATTCGTGGGCACCGTGATCTCCGTGCAGCGGCCCTGGTTGGACACGGATGAAGCGCGTACGCTGCTGCACTGGCGTACCTGGACGCTGCTCGTCGATCTGCTCGAACCCACCGTGGTCACCACCTTCCGGGTAGACCTGGCCATCAAGGGCGTACACGAACCGACCATCGCCATCCACAGCGAGCCCTACCGCTGCTGCCTCTGCGAGGTCGGGATCTTCGCCCAGCCCGGTGAGCGACTCCTGCTGCTGCCCCATCCCCACGACGACCGGCTTGAGATCGGGATGTGCTCATTCGTGCGTCGTACCTGGGCTCTCACCCCGGAGATCCCCCTTCTCCTGCCCGTCATGACGGCCGGACCGCGCTGATCCCCGCCTCGCGTTAGGTCGGAGGGCCCCCACGAGCCCCGAAGCCATCCATGAACATCGAGCAGCAGCGCCTCGAGGCGGAGAAGGAGCTCTTCTCCCACCCCCTGGCCTTCCACACCCACGCCAGCCGCGGCCGGCGCCATCCCGAGCGCGACGACGGCATCCGCACGCCGTTTGAACGCGACGGGCACCGCATCCTGCACGCCAAGCCCTTCCGTCGGCTGCGCCGCAAGACCCAGGTCTTCTTCACCCCCGAGAACGACCACATCACCACGCGCATGG
>CAZEJJ010000068.1:0-17327 GCA_964512185.1 uncultured Enterobacterales bacterium
ACCGACACCGACACCGACACCGACACCGACACCGACACCGACACCGACACCGAGCTGTGGGCCCACTGCCCCGACGACGACGCCTACGTGGGCGACGAGGAGTGGGAGGGTACGGTGCGCGGCACCGCCAATGCCATCTACTGCGGCGGCTTCAACGAGCAGCGCACCCTGGAACAGGAGGTAGAGGCCAAGGCCCTGCTCAAGGTGGTGGAGGGGGCCTACCCGGTGTCCACCGATGAAGGTGAGGTGGAGCTGGCCCTGCCCCTGTGCACCCTGCGGGCCGACGAGAGCGCGCGCGCCGACATGGCCGGCACCGGCACCACCACCGTGTCTCCCGCCACCTGGTTGGGCACCACCTACTACTACGTGAACGGCGGCCAGCCCATGGAGTCCGCCGATGGCTCCAGCTGGAACCTGGACCACTCCCTGGTCATGGTGGGCACCGAGGGGGATCCTCCCGAGGTCCTGGTGCTCGATGGCTCCCCCGCCGACGCCACCACGGGGGCCGGGGCCAGCTTCAGCCAGTACATCGAGGGTGGCTCCTCCTGGGACGTGGAGGCGGTGGCCTTCAGCGCCTGCCGCGACGACACCTGGACCGCCGAGTCCCACACGGTGGAGTTCGACGGGGGCGAGATCCGGCTGGAGCTGCTGCTGGGCGAGAACACAGTGGCCACCGCGCCCGGCGCCTTCACCGGCGCCATGGGCTTCCTGGACGGGGTCGGCATCAACCAGGACGACTACTTCAAGCTGATCTATCGCCCAGAGCACCATCACTTCGTGCGGCACTTCGCCGTGATCTTCGAAGAGCCCGTGGGCGACGTGTGCGCCCTGCGGGTCGAGGAGATCGATCCCTGGGAGGGCGACCCCACCGCCGTGGTGTCCACGGCCGACTGCGACCTGACCGTGATCGAGACCCGCGAGGTCACCAGCGAGGTCTACGAGACGAAATGACGTGCCGCCCATGAGCCATCCCGCCGCCCTCTTCGCCGCCCTGCTGCTCCTCGCGGGCTGCCCTGGCCCCCCGGAGGACACGGGGCCGGTGGACGCCGACGGTGACGGGTTCAGCGTCGAGGTGGACTGCGACGACCAGGCGGCGAGCGTGCATCCCGGGGCCCAGGAGCTGTGCAACGGCGTCGACGACAACTGCGATGGCGTGGCGGACGAGGGCGTCACCTCATGGCTCTTCCCGGACGGAGACGGCGACGGCTGGGGGCAGGACGAGGGCGCCGTGGAGGGCTGCGAGCTGTCCTCCGGCTACGCCGCCCAGGGCGGTGACTGCGACGACAACGACCCCACCGTGCACCCCGGCGCCGAAGAAGAGTGCAACGGTGTCGACGACAACTGCGACGGCGTGGCGGACGACGGGGCGGTCGTGAGCTGGTACCAGGACAGCGACGGCGACGGCTATGGCGCCGACGACACCCTGGTGGAAGACTGCGCCGCCCCCGGCTCCGGCTGGGTGGAGCAGGGCGGCGACTGCGACGAGGGCGATCCCCTGGTCAACCCCGGCGCCGTCGAAGAGTGTGACGGGGACGACGACGACTGCGACGGCCGCGACGACGTGGGCGAAGTGGGCACCTGGCACAGCGACGACGACGGCGACGGCTACGGCCACCCTGCGGAGTACGAGGAGACCTGCGACCCGGCCGAGGGCTGGGTGCAGGACGGCACCGACTGCGATCCCGCCGATCCCACCGAGAGCCCCGGCGCCGAAGAGCTCTGCAACGAGAAGGACGACGACTGCGACGACCTGGTGGACGAGGACCAGGACGCCGATCAAGACGGCTACATGACCGAGGACTGCGAGCACGTCGAAGAGGCTGAGCGGGACTGTGACGACACGGATCCCACGGTCTACCCTCTGGCCGAGGAGATCTGCGACGACGGCGTCGACCAGGACTGCGATGGCCGCGACACCTACTGCGGCTTCGATGGCGAGTACGATCTCGGGGCCATCCCGGGCAAGGCCTACAGCCCCTATGGTGGCTACGATGCCGGCCGCCTCGTGGACGCGGGCGACGTGGACGGCGATGGACAGGACGAGGTGCTGGTGGCCACGCTGTATGCCAACAGCACCAACGGTGGCGCCTTCCTCACCAGCGGGCCCATCACCGCCGTCACCGATCTACACAGCGCCGGCTACTGGCTGGAGGGGGCCCGCGCCACCTACGGCGCCGGGCGCTCCATCGGCATGGGCGACGTGGACAACGACGGCTTCGAGGACCTGGTCGTGGGTGCGCCCTACACCGGCTCGGTGAGCGCCTGGGTGGTCTACGGCCCCGTCACCGCCGATCTCGAGCTGGTGAGCGCCGACGTGCAGCTGGAAGGAAACTACTACTCCTACTGCGGCCACGGCTCCGACCTGGCCGACGTCAACGGTGACGGCTACGCCGACGCGGTCATCGGCGCCTACTACGAGACCGGCGACGCCAACAACTCCGGGGTGGTCTACATCGAGCACGGTCCGCTCACCAGCAGCCACGTGTCCCTCGCCAGCGAGGCTGACGCCATCCTGCTGGGCGCTGTGGCCAGCGGCTACATCGGGCGCGCCATGCGCGCGGGCGTTGACCTGAACGGCGACGGCATCGGCGACATCCTGACCCCGGCCACCTACGCCTCGCTGGGCGGCCCCGCGTCGGGTGGGGCCTACGTGACCTACGGCCCGGTCTCCGGCACCCTGCACCTGTCCTCCGCCGACGGCACCTTTGCCGGCGAGTCACCCAACGACTACGCCGGCTACGCTATCGCCCAGGGCGATGTGGACGGCGATGGGCTGGGCGACATCGTGGTGGGCTCCCAGAACTCCTCGGCTGGCTCCTCGGCGGGCGCCACCTACGTGGTCTTCGGGCCCGCCTCGGGCAGCCTGAGCCTGGGCTCCGCCGATGTCATCGTGCGCGGCACCACCACCGGCCAGCAGGCTGGGCTGGGGGTGGCCTGCTCCGACGTGGACCTGGACGGCTACGGCGAGCTGCTCATCGGTGCGCCGGGCGACTCCACCAGCTTCCGATCCGCCGGCGCGGCCTACCTGCTCTTCGGGCCCATGTCTGGCAGCTACACCGTCAGCGACGCGCAGGCCTATGCCCTAGGCGAGAACATGGGTGACGGCGCTGGTCAGGGCGTGGCCATCGGCGACACCGACGGCGATGGCCTGGGTGAGCTGCTCATCGGCGCGCCCTCGGAGTTCACCGGGGGCAGCGGTGCCGGCGCGCTGTACGTGATCTACCCGGAGCACTGAGCCGCCGCCGCCAGCTCCGGCAGCTCCTCCAGCCGCCGGAACCCAAACCGCTGCGGCGCGAAGCTCTGGGCCAGGTCACGGCCGGTCATCGCGCCGTCCACCAGGTACTCCCGCCCCAGCACCCTCTGCGCCCACAGCAGCACGGTGTCGATGGTGGGCGTAGGGTGCCCGGCCAGCAGCGCCAGGCCCTTGACCGCCACCAGGTTGTAGGGCACGTCCTCGGTGAGGTAGCGGCTGTTGAAGTCGGGCAGCCAGCCTCCCTCGGCGGCTGGGATCATGGGCGCGGTCAGCCCCGTGAAGGCGCTGTTGGTGGCGAAGCGCGACAGCAGGGTGCTGTCGTCGTCGATGTACTTGCCGTAGGCTCGCAGGGCCCAGTCCCAGATGTGGTGCACCACCGACAGATCGAGCTCGGGGAAGCGGCCCTCCAGCAGGGCCCGCAGCGCCAGGATCTCGTCGGAGATGGCCTGCATGTTGTCCGCCGCCTGCTGGGACATGCCCTGGTAGAACAGGGGCACCTGCTCGAAAGGTGTGCGGCCGTCCCAGTCCTGGAAGAAGTCGTGCATCACGGTGGGGTGGATGATCTGGGTGAGGTTCGACAGCCCGATCCCCAGGAAGCCGGAAGCCACCGGTGGGCAGGGCACGCGGATGAGGGTGCCCATGGTCTCGGAGATCTCCAGCAGCCGGTGGGCTGGCCGCGCTGCGATCTCCATCCAGGGCTTGGCGCCTAGAATCTGAACCTGTACGCCATATTCCGTGGCGCGGCAGGCCCAGGGCAGGTTCTGCAGAGCGAAGACTCCGTAGCTGTCCGCTGAGCGGCCGTTGTTCGCCAGGGCCTCGTCTACACACCAATCCATCCCGTTGCTGCCGCAGATGGTCCCGATCATGGCTCCTTCGTCCACGTAGGGGGCCACCGATCGCATGTTCTCGTCGTAGGCCTGGGCGGGCAGGCACATGACCAGCAGCTCGCAGCCAGGCACCACCTCGCTGGCCCGCTTGGACACGCGCGTGGGGGCTCCATGGAGCAGGCGACTATCGTCTGTAGCGCCGTACTGGACGCGGATCCCGCCACTCTCGATGCCCCTCCGCCAGAGCTCCGCCCGGTCCTTGCGGGGTGCGTAGACGTGGCAGTCCCAGTCTGGGTGGCTGGCGATCAGCCCCGCCAGGACGTGGGCCGAGTGACCGGCGCCCAGTACGCAGGCTCTGCGGTGGGTCATGGAGACCTCTTGGGTTCGGGGTGAGCGATCATGAGGATAGCAGGGGCTGGGTGTGGTTCTACTCGACCCGGTCGGCTCATGGATACCTCTTGCCGGTGTGGAACAGAAAGCGCGCGAACCATACCCGCACGACCCGGGCCATGCCCAGGCCCAGCAGGTACCAGGCCAGCATGCGCCAGCCCTCGAAGCCGCCGACCTCCAGGCCCACGGTGCCCAGCACGCCCGCGGTGATCCCCGAGTAGATCAACGGCTCCAGCCACAGGAAGCGCAGCCAGTCGGCCCAGCCCCTGGGCCAGGGCACCGGAGGATCGCTGCGCCAGGTCTTGATGCCGAAGCCGATGCCGAGGGCGAGGATGACCATGACCCCCACGCGCGGCACCGCTGGCGGGATGAAGGGCGTGGCCCCCATGACCATGGGCAGCAGCAGGGCCAGCAGCAGCATGAAGGGGCCGAGGTAGCGCAGCCAGCGGCCCGATCTGCGGTACCAGGCCTCCCACGCGGCGCGGTCCACCCGCGCGCCACCCTCGTAGATCCGGAACCCCACCAGGCAGCAGAACACCCCGCCGAGCAGCGCCAGCAGCTCCAGCAGGATCAGGATCAGGATCTGGTGCCAGGTCATGGGCAGGATTCTACCTCGATCCTGGTCCGGCGCCCCTGTTGGCGGCGGCCAGAGTCCAGCCACTCGGAGGCGGCGAACAGAGCCATCTGGCCGCACGAGATCCACCCACCGGCGGGCGGTGAGGAAGGCCAGCACGAGCAGAGCGCAGAGGGCCGCGACGATGAGCAGCGTGCGGCGGAGCCAGCGCGGAGCTCGGGCATGGGGGCCCCGCAGGAGAAGGGGGATCCTGCGGAAGCGAGCGCGATGCCAGGAGTGGAGGGATGCTACGCTGCGGGACACCGAGCGTTCCTGCCCTGGAGGAGACCATGGACCGCAACACCCTGCCCCCCGCCCTGCTGGCCGCCCTGGGGCTCGCGCTGGGGGGCTGCGCTGCCGAGGCCCACGCCGCCCCCGCCGCCGACCCCGCGGTAGATTCCGGTGACACCGGCGACACCGGGGTGGGCCCATGCCTGTCCACCACCGCCTGCCTCTGCGCCTGCGACGAGGCGAGCGCCGCCAGCGTGGCCCTGTGGACCCTGCCTCTGGTGGGCCTGGCCGCGGTGCGCCGCCGGCAGCAGGTCATCGAGCGCCTGGCCACTGGAGGCGTGCTGCCCGCCGACGTGGCCCTGCGGCTGCGGGACGATCAGAGCTAGACCCCCAGCCCATGATCCCCAGGCCGGTGAGGCTTCGGTGCGCGTGGGGCTTCCGGGGAGCTGGTGACGGGGCGAAGATCAACCCCCGCAGTCTGCCGATATATTTGACAGGAGGCAGTAACTCTACATAGAGTTACTATGTCTCGCGCCTCGCCGCGCGACCTTCGCCTCCGGAGCCTGCAGTGCACGAGATCGTGATCGCCAAATTCATGGAGCTTGGGCTGACCCGCAACGAGGCCCTGGCCTATGTCACCTTGCTGGAGGACTCCGGCAACGGCGGGCTCACCGGCTACGAGGTGGCGGCCCGCTCGGGTATCCCGCGCAGCGCGGTGTACACGGTGCTGCGCAAGCTGCAGGACAGCGGCGCGGCCTTCTCCATGGGCAACGAGCCCGCCCGCTATGCCGCCACCGACCCGCAGAAGTTCGTGGACCAGATGCGGCGCTCCATGGTGGCGCGCATGGAGAGCCTGTCGGAGCAGCTGGGCAAGCTGCCCAAGCGGGCCCGGCCTGAGCCGGTGTGGATCCTGCACAAGTACGCCGATGTCATGGCGCGCATCGACACCATGATCCGCTCTGCCGAGCGCTCGGTGTACCTGTCCATCTGGCCGCGAGAGCTGGCGCAGATCCTCCCCTCGCTGCAAGCGGTGGCGGAGCAGCCCCTGCACCGGGTGCTGTACTCTCCGGCCGAGGACATGGCCTGCCCACCGGGCTTCTCCTGCTGGGTCGACTCCCTGGGCGACGACGTGGCCAAGGCCGCCTGGTCCCACAAAGCGCTGGTGGTGGTGGACCACCGCGAGGCGCTCATCGGCGGCACCGAGCCGCTGGCCGACAACCAGGCCGTGTGGACCACCAACCCCTCCCTGGTGGATGCCGCCATCAACGGCATCATCATGGACATCACCTTGTTGGCGCGCACCACGGATCGAGACTGCACCGACGTGGTCTCTCCCATGATGCGCCCCCACCTGGACCCCCAACCCCCGGCCGCCAGCGATGGCGAGTGAGGAATCCATGCAGCGCAGGCACTCCATCTGGCTCCCTGTCCCGACGATCCCCGGCGGCTCCTTCCTGCTCCTTGCCCTGCTGGGCTCGGCCTGCATGGACTACGGCCTGAACGCCCCGCGCGACGTGGACGAGGTGCTGGAGGAAGACAGCGCGGCCCCAGTGGGGCCGCCGCCCGACGATCCGGGCGAGCCCAATTTCGTGGATTTTGTAGCCCCTGAAGAGCCCGAGGACGATCCGCCCTCCACCGACCCCGAGGCGGGCTGCTCCGATGGCGACCGCGAGGGCTACCAGGACTGGGACGCCTACCCCGACATCGCGGCCTGCTCGGGCGCGTGGACCGAGGGCGGCGTCTCCGCCGCCGGCCTGACGGACACCTGCGACGACGGCTCGGGCGACGACAGCTGGAACACCGAGGGCGACGGCTGCAGCCCCTCGGATCTCTGCGCCGAAGGCTGGCATGTCTGCGAGGGCAGGATCGAGGTGCAGGATCTCGCCGGCAGCTGCGACGACGCGGTGCCCTACGGCAGCCCCGACAAGTCCCTGTTCTTCGCGGTGGTGCAGCACAGCGACGACAACAGCGTCTGTGACGACTCCACCAGCAACGGCAACGATGTCTTCGGCTGCGGCAACCTGGGCACCGAGCTGTCCTCGGACAAGGGCTGCGGCGTGCTCAACCGGGTGCTGGCCAGCATGCACGCCGACTCCTGCGGCTTCAACGAGGCCGAGCCCAACCTGGGTCCCTGGGAGTGCGTGGGCGGCGACGACAGCCACTACCACGAGGGCGAGCTGGTCACCAAGAAGGGCTGCCCCAGCTGGTCCTGTAGCTACGACGGCTACGCCGTGGGCAATTCCGACAAGGGCGGGGTGTTGTGCTGTAGGGGATGATGGCGCTGCGTCTGGGCGGTGACGCGGGGTCGCAGTTCGGGAGGGGGTGAACCCCTCGCCTACCTGCGCCGCCGCCGGGTCAGGCTACCCAGCCCCGCCAGCATCAGGCCCAGGCCGCCCAGCAGGGCGCCGCCGCTGTTGCAGCCGCCGCGCAGGTAGGCTTCCCAGCAGGCGTCGGGGTTGCCGTCTTCGTTGAGGTCGGTGTGGCCGTCGATGATCTCGATGGTCATGGTGGCGCTGGTGGCCGAGCGCAGCCAGACGAAGGTGTCGAGGAAGGTGAAGTTGCCCTTGCCCTCTTCCTGGAAGTTGCCCCAGGCGCGCGCGTTGTAGTTGGCCTCTGCGGGTTCGTCGTAGTTGCCGGGCTGCAGGCCGTCGGGACCGGGAGAGACCAGGCTGCCTTCACCGTTGGGCATGGGCTGGTCCATGTTCTGCACCAGGTAGTCGTTCCAGATCATGGGCAGGGCCAGGCGCTGCCCCTGGGACGCCATCTCGTACATGCGCATGCCCGGGTAGGAGGTCTCCACGTCGGAGGCCACGAAGTGCACTTCGCCCACGGTGACGGTGACCTGGCACTCGTACTGGCCCGGGGTGATGGGCTCGCCGGCGTTGTCCAGGCCGTCCCAGTACACCTCGTTGGTGCCGTCCACCGTGCCGCCGGTGAGCGCCAGGTCGTCGTTGCTGGTGAGGTCGTAGACCCCGTCTCCGTCGAGGTCGCATACGATGTGGTAGCTGGCCTCGAGATCCGCCTCGAAGCTCCACGTGCCGCCGGAGTAGCCCGAGGCGAGCCCGTCGCAGATGCCTTCGTCGGCGGTGAGGGTGAGCTCGCCGGTGGCGCTGGGATCCTTGACGTCGTAGACGCTGTTGGCGGGAGGTGTGAGGTAGATGGGGTACATGGGCTGGAAGCTGTGATCCAGCATGGACACGCTGCGGCCGGCGTCGGGGCCATCGACCCCTGTGGCGTTGGCGGCCATCTGCCACTCGCGGCCCGACAGCCCATCGAACTTGATCTCGATCACACCGTTGTGATCGTCGGATCCGCCAGGAACAAGCGCGTAGAAGCTGCCCTCGAAGGCACCCGATTCGGACCAGGTGCCCGTGTCCATGTCCCAGCTGTAGCTGTACAGGCGCCCGCCCTCGACCGTGGGGTTGAGCACGCTGATGTCCCAGCCGTCGTCCTGCGGGTAGGTGAGCTGCAGCTCGTAGGCGCCGTCCACGCCGTTCAGCACGATCTCCTCACCCGAGGAGAAGGTGCCCAGCTGGTAGCTGTCGGGATCGATGACCCGCAGGCGCCCCGCTCCGGTGAACAGGATGGTCTCGATGTCTGCATCGAAGATGTCGACGTAGAGGATCGTGTCCATGGTGAGGGGCTGGCCCACCAGCTGTTGGGAGCCTTCGGCCAGGGCCAGGGAGGGGACCGCCAGCAGCACCAGGGACAGACAGGGGATGGTGTTCTTGAGGCACATCATGGTCTCAATCCTCTTCCATGATCACGGTGTCCTGCTGGAGGATGTTGAACTCCACCCGCCGGTTGCGGGCGCGACCCTCCACGGTCTCGTTGGTGTCGATGGTGCGGGTCTCGCCGAAGCCCGTGGCCTGCAGACGTGAGCTGGAGACGCCCTTGTCCACCAGGTAGTTGAGCACCGCGGCGGCCCGGTCGTCCGACAGGGTCTGGTTGGACTGCAGGGAGCCGTGGTCGTCGGTGTGGCCTGCCACCTCCACCAGCTTGATCTGGGGGTTGGCCTGGATCACCGTGGCCACCTCGTCCAACAGGTCGTAGGACTCGGGCTTGATGATGGCCTTGCCGGTCTCGAAGTGCACCTTCTCGAAGATCTCGATGCGCTGCGCGGTGACGCGGGTCTTGGACTTCTTGAGGGAGACGCTCACCGTCTCGGTGCCGCCCGGCTTGACCGTGATCTTGTTGCGGTACAGTGCGTAGTTGGGCACGTCGATGACCACCACGTGGTCGCCCGCGCCCACCGCCGCCACGCCCGTGCCGCTGTCGCCCAGCTGCAGGGTCTTCTCGGAGGCGCCGCAGTCTGACTCTTCGCTGCGGATCTTGACCGTGGCACCCGGGATGGGCTGCTGGTCCTGCAGCGTGTTCACCTCGAACTGGATGCTGCCCTCGAGGGAGCGATCCAGCGGGATGCTGATCTCGCGCTGGCCTTCGTAGGCTTCCACCTCTGCGCTACCCGCCAGGCAGCCGCCCGCCACGAGGTCTACCGTGACCACCGTGCCCGGCATGATGTCTGGGACGTAGAGCACCTCGCCCGGACCCATGCTGCGGGCGCCTCCGTCACCGGTGACCGTGGCCTTGACGCTGCCATGGGGAGCGCCCTTGTAGGTGCCGCTGATGGCCAGGGTGCCCAGGCTGTCGGGGCAGCCGTCGCTGTCGCGCCAGCCGTTGTAGCTCTCGGGCTCGTCTGGGCAGTCGTCGATGGCGTTGGGGATGCCGTCGCCGTCACCGTCCACCGGGGCCGGCGTGTTGATGTGGCCGAAGCCACCGCCCAGGAAAGCCCGGTAGGGGGCTGTGCCCATGCCGTCGGACATGCCGCCCGCCACGCCGAGGGAGAGGTGTCCGCCCGAGTCGAAGCGCTTGCGCAGGGAGAGGATGGCTTCGGCGGGGAGGTCGGTGCCCTTCTGGTCGTTGGCCAGGTACGGCGTGGACAGCAGCGCCTCGAGGTTTACGGCCATGCTCTGGCCCAGGCGCAGGCCGGTGGCCACACCCGCCACGAGCTTGTCGGCGCCCTGCATGTTGTAGAGGGAGACCGTGGGGTTGAACTGCATGCCGAAGTGGCCGGAGAAGGTGAGCTTTTCGAGCTCGTAGGTGGCCGCGAGGGCGAAGCCGCCCGCCACCCCGGAGTTGCCCAGGTAGATCTGGTCGTCGCCCAGGGGGATGTCGATCCAGGGCACCAGACCCAGGCCAGCGCCGCCCGCTTGCTCATGGAAGGGCCGCAGCAGGCCGATCATCGCCGAAGCGCGCATGTCGCCGATGCCGGTGCCGCCCGCGGCGCCGTCGACCCCGGAGGACATGATGTACAGCGGCATGGCCACGTCGACGCGCACGCGATCGTGCAGGGCGAGCCCCGCCGCGAAGTTGGCCGCCATGAGGTTGTCCAGCACGGGCGTAGGCTGGTTGTCTGCGCCCGGTGGGCCCGACACGTAGGACAGCGGGGACTCGGCGTACTCGGCCAGCACCGAGGCGTACACCTCCCACTGGTGCATGCGCCCCGGGCGCAGCACCGAGTAGGGATCGCGGATGTCCCCGTCGTAGGCTGCCAGATGGAAGCCGTGGGCATCGAAGCCATCTTCGAGGACCTGCTGGGCGAGGCCCGTGTTGGGGGCGGCGAGCAGCGCAGCGGCGACGACGAGGGGGCCGGTGAGGCTGCTACCGGGCTTGAAGATTCGCATCTTCGCTCCCTGGGGGTTCGGGGGAACCGGGTCGGTTCGGTACGGCATTGTAGGCCGATTCTCCCTCCAAGGAGGGGTGGCCTGTCAACGGTGCCGATCACATAGCGCCGCGATGCGGGTGGGAGCAGCCAGCCTGGTGGGGAGCCGCCACGCCGCCACCGGAGATCCCTGTGTCAAGGATTTGCTGACAGGTACGCCCACAGTGGACGATGGTCCGAGATGTTCTGCTCGCCGTCGAAGCCGCCTTCGTAGCTGCTCCAGGGATCCAGCTGGTCGTGGGCGATGACCTGGCAGCCGACGGTCTGGTCGCGCTGGGGCCAGGCGGGCAAGAGGTCATCGCTGATGATGATGTGGTCGATGCGCGAGCGCCAGGTGATCTGCGTGTAGTCGTCCATGGCCGCGGAGATGAAGCTGTACTCGGGATCGTCCTCGAAGATGCGCAGGGATGGCCAGGAGGAGTTGAGGGCCTCGAAGGTGTCGTTGAAGTCGCCAGCGATCACCACCTGCTCGTGGAAGGGGGCGTTGTCCTGCTCCTGGGCCAGCTCGTCGTGTAGCCACTGGTGGAGCTGCTGCACCTGCTCGTAGCGCAGCTGGGCGTTGTCGCTGTCGGAGTAGGGCTTGTTGTGCACCACCACGAAGGTGAAGGCCAGCTCACCGTCGAGCGAGCTGACCTCGGCCACCAGCGGGTCCTTGGACGGAAACTCGTTGACAGGCAGCTGGATCTCCCGCGCGTTCTCCACCACCAGGCGATCCGCGCGCCACAGGATGCCGAGGTTCTGGGACCAGCCGGTGCTGCCCAGGACCCAGTCGAACTCCGGTGGCAGCTGCAGCAGCTCCATGGCGCCGCCGCCGTTCACCTCCTGCAGGCCCACAAGCTCCAGGTCGAAGTCGGAGAACAGGCGAGCCACCATGCCGTAGTCCACCTCGTTGCGAGGGGCGTAGCCGTCCTCTGTGGCGGACCAGAGCCACTCGGCGTTGAAGCTGGCCACCTGCACGAAGTCGGGATCGCTGTACTCGCCGGGGACGACCCATGGTGAGCCGCTGTCCTCGGGGAAGCGCGCGGCCATGGGCATCAGCCCGCAGGCGCTCAGCGCGAGGAGGAGCAGGTGCATTCGGCTTGTTGCTAACCGCGGGCGGCGGAGCTGGCTTCCGCCTCTAGTCGTCTTCGATCACCACCGACACATGCGATCCCTGGGCCTGGCTCGCCTCTTCGCCGAACAGGGCCAGGTAGGCGCGCTCGGCCTCGGCCCGGTGCACCTGGACCCCCGCGCGACCCGAGTCCAGCACGCTGCGCAGCTCGTGCAGCACGGCTTCCACCTGGTCCAGCAGCTGGGGGAAGTTGTGGGCCAGGGTGATCAGGGTGGTGATGGAGGCGCCGATGGCCACCTCCTGGGCCTTCCAGCGCGCCGCGTCGTGGCGGGTGCGGCGGCGGTAGCGGTGCACCGCCCTGCGCGCCGTGTCCAGAGAGGCGGACAGCGCGGCAGCTTGACGCGCCAGCGGTTCGGACGATGCGATGCTCGCTCTGAGTGCGGCCAGCTCCTTGTCGCGCGCCTTGAGCGCCTTTCCGCGGGCTCGCGACTTGGCCCGGGAGGAGGCCGCCTCGGCGCGGGCCTGCTGCTCCAGCTGGGCGCGCGCATCCGCGTAGGCCTGGGCTTCGGTGCCCTCGCGTCGGGCGGTGGCCAGCTCGGTCCCCAGGGCCTCGGCCCCCTGCTGGGCCTGCTCACCCTGCTCGCGGGCCTGCTCCAGCTCGGCGGAGAGGGCTCGCGCGCGAGCGTCGGCTTCGTCGGCGCTGACGCGGGCGGCCTCGAGCTCTTTGGCCAGCGCCTCGGCCCAGGAGCGGGTCTCCTCGGTTTCGGACTGGGCGGTCTCCAGGGCAGAGCTCGCGGAGGCCAGGCGGCTGCGAGCCTGGGCGCCCTCGCTGCGTGCGTCTCGGCTGCTCACCCGCGCGGCCTCCAGCTCTGCCGCCAGGGCCTCGGTGCGGGGCTCGACGGCGGCCAGCTCTTCTCGCGCCACAGCCAGCCGGGCGCCGAGGTTCTTGCTCTTTGCAACCGATCTTCTGGTCGCTGTCTTGGCAGCGGTGAGCTGCTCGCCCAGCTCGGACGCTTCGCTCGCGGCCCCTTCGGCGCGGAGCCTGGCGGCGCGGAGCAGCTCCTCGGTCGCTTCGGCCCGGGAGCGCGCCTGATCCCGCTCGGTGAGCGCGGCGTCGCGCTCGGTGGTGAGCTGTTCGGAGGCTTCCTGTGCCTGCTCCGCCTGCTGCTGGCTCTGCTCGAGCTCCTGGGAGAGGGAGCCGCTGCGGGCCTGCTCGTGGGTGAGCGCCACCTCGCTGGCCTCGATCTGTGCTTCCAGCTCTTCGCTGCTGTGCAGCGCGGCCTGCAGCTTGTCGGTCTGCGCCTCGAGCTCTGCCTGCAGCTCGTCGATCCTGGTGCGTGCCTGGGCGGTCTGCTGCTGAGCCTCCGCCACCTCTTCGTGGGCCCTGGACACCTCTCCACCTGCCGCCTCGGCCACCGCGCGGGCCGCGCGCACGCCCGCCTTGGCGCGCTTGGCGGAGTGGCGGAGCCGCTCCAGCTCTTCGGCCTGCGCCGTCAGCTCGGACTCCAGGCGCTCGGCCCGGGCCTGCTGGTCGAAGGCCCGCTCACCGGTCAGGTCGAGGCGTTGTCGGAGCTGCTCTTGCTGGGCGGCGCTCTCTTCCAGCTGCTGGCGCAGCTCGTCGAGCGCCTCCGCTTGTTCTCTCTGTGCCCGCTCGCGGCGGGCGCCTTCCAGTCTGGCCTGGTCCAGCTCGGCCAGGGCCTGGGTGAGCTGGGCCTGGGCCTGGGTGAGCTCGCCCCGTACGCCGGCCGCATCGAGACGCACGCTGGCCTGCTTGCTGCGAGCCATGCGGGCCTGTACGCGGCTGGCCTGCAGCTCGCTGTGGGCGCCGGCCAGATCGGCGGCGGTGGCCCGCTCCTGGCGACGGACGCGGGCAGCCTGTCGCCGCGCCCGCGCCGCCTCCCGCGAGGCGTGGTCCAGCTCGTTCCGCAGCTGATCGAGCTGGGTGCTGGCGCGGCGATGGTCTTTCAGGGTGGCCCGGAATTCCTCGATGAGCCAGGCAGCGTGGGCCGGGCCCAGATCGCTCCGCTGCGCCAGGCGGTCCACCAGGGCCCAGCGCTGTTGTTCAGGGGTCTGCAGCGGAGCGGTGATGTCCGCCCCCGCGGCCAGGTCGTGCAGCCAGTCCCCCGTGACCTCGTCAGCATCCGCCACGGCCAGGTCGGCGCGTGGCTCGTCCAGCGCGGTGACCGGGTTCGGCGGCGGCGGGGGTGGGGGCTTTGGACGACCGGACATCTGGCTCCAGCGAGCATGCTACCAGCTGGGGCCGCCGGTCTTCCAGCGCCAGCGGGACCGGCATCGGGTGGTGGAGGAACCTGGCAGCGGGCGACAAGACCCCGAATCTACTGCGGAACACCAGATCGCTACTACAGCGCCCCCTGCTCGCAGCACCGACCTCGGAGTATGATAATACACCTTCACCCGGCGCTACTTCGCAGAGCACGCTTCGCTACGCGCCTGGTATCCCTCGCTACGATTCGGTCGGCTGCCTCGCGGCAGCCTGTTCTGTCGCCTGCTGTGGAGTAGCCATGAGCCGATCCTCCTTCCTGATCCCGCTGGTGCTGACCCTGGCCTGCCATGCGCAGCCACCCGCGGCACCCTTGGAACCAGAGCGGGCGCCTGGCGTCGTTCAGGCTCCGCTCGCGGGTGAGCTCACCGGCGACGCGGATGCCTCCCTGTCCACCTTGAGCGAGGTGCTCGGCCCAGCCCCGACCGGTCAGCTCGCCAGCTCCCTGTACCCGGTGGGGTTCTCTCCCCAGGGAGCCTTCGCGTGGTACGCCGAGTGGGCCGACGAGGCGGTGGGCGGCTACCTGTGGTCCTTCGTGGTGACCGACCTGGTCACCGATGGGGAGCTGGCGCGGGTGGACTGGTCGGGAGAGCGCCTGGGTGAGCTGACCGATCGCGCCGCAGTGATGGGCGCAGAAGGGGCGCGGTTTCTGGGTCTGCTCGGGGAGCACGGGGTGGAGATCAGCGCGCCGGCCGCGCTGCAGCCGCTGCCCTATCGACACCGGGACGCCAGCTTCGAGGTGGTGGCCGAGGCGTCCGACGAAGACGGGGTCTTCGACCTGGTGCTCGTGTCCAGCGAAGGGGGCAGGAAGCGGCTCGGCGGCGTGGACACCCACGCCCACCTGTCCAGGCAGGATCTCGCCCCTCCCAGTGCCGCCGGGGTGATCGTCAGCCCCCACGAGCCGCGCCTGGTGGTGGTCGTCGCCTTCGAGCGGCCCGGCTACGAGGGCCCGCCGAACGTGCGCAGCTTCTCCCTGCTGGGAGCCCACCTGCAGGCCCGCATGCAGCGCTGATCAGCGCGCCAGCAGCTCCGGGTGCTGATCGAGGTAGACCGAGATGCGCCACGCGGCGATGGCGTGGCCCATGAAGTTGGGGTGGATGGGATCGCCCTCGCCCCTGGCCTGCCGCACGATCTTCACCTGGTAGGGAGGCAGCTCCGCCACCATCTCTCCCAGCTTCCTCGGCAGGCCCCAGGCCGCGACGGAGCGCGGCAGCCCGTCGTACAGGGGGGCTGCACCCGGCCGCAGCAGCTGGGAGATGTCCTGGCGGTAGAAGTCGTCCTGGAGATCGATCGTGTGGATGCCCTCCGCCGCCAGCAGCTCGCGGATCCGCCGGTGCACCTCCTGCTGGATGGCTGGCCAGCTGCCCCGCTCGGCCAGGTAGGGGAACAGGACCACCACCAGCGCCCGGCCCTCGCTGGCCAGCTGGTCGCGCAGCTCCAGCAAGGCGCGCTCGGTGGCCGGGAAGCGATCCTGGACGGCGGCCGACCTCACCGGCGGGGCCTCGCCCAGCACCGCCAGGCGGTACAGGGCGGAGCGCGACAACCACCATCCCGAGCGTCCCAACAGCACGCCCTTGCGATCTCGCACCACCACCTGCTCCCCCTCGTGTTCGAAGAGGAACGGTGTCCCGCTGTAGTCGTTGGGGCAGAACTGCAGCAGCACCAGGTCCGGGTCCAGGACCGCGGCGTGCTTGCGGTACAGGGCCTGCTCGTTGGCGGTGCCGTAGCCGGGAGTGCCCGTGTTGATGACCTGGATGGGGAGCGCCCTTCGCTCCTGCAGCAGCCGCTCCAACAGAACGGGGAAGATCCCCTCAGCGGCGATGGAGTCGCCCAGCAGCAGGATCCGCGAGCCCTGCTCCGACGGCTCGGGGCCATGGAAGCCCAGGGAGTTCGTGCCGCAGGTCTCCGGCCGGTAGGCGTAGCCCGTGGCCTCGTCAAGCTGAAAGCAGCCACCGCCCCAGCCCGCGGCTCCCTCGGGTGTGAGGCTGCGGTCCAGGGGGTCCTGGCCGGCGACCCGCACCAACAGCTCTGCGCCTAGCAGCCCCAGCAGCAGCCCCCCCACCAGCAGCCCCAGGCGGGCCAGGAGGCGGTAGGGGGGCTTCGCGGGTGCTGCGGCCTGCATGGCCGGAGCATAGCGTGTCGGGGGCTAGGGGTAGGCGGTGGGCAGGATGGCCTGGATGTCGGCGTCGCTGACCGAGGAGTCGATCTTCACCAGCTCGCCGCCCGGGCCCAGCAGGATGCGGCTGGGGTGGCTGCTCGCGTAGGTGTTCCTGAGATCCCAGTCCACGTCGGCCACCACGGGGGCGGTGATGCCGTAGTAGGTGGCCAGGTCGGAGAGGTCCGAGGTGCTGGGGTTGGAGCGGCTGGTGTTCTCACCCCAGGTGGAGATGGCGATGAAGCCGTAGGACTCGTACTTCTGGTACAGGGCCTCCAGACCGGAGGCTTCCGCTTGGCAGGCGGGTCACCAGAAGGCACCGAAGGTCACCAGGACCGCTCGGTCGCAGAAGTCGTGCAGGCGCACGGTGTCGCCGTACTGGTCCGACAGCTCGAAGTTGGGGGCGATGTCGCCCACGCTGGTGCCGGTGGAGACGATGGAGTCGCGGCAGCTGTTGATGCTCCAGCCCCCGGTGTAGGGGTGGTCGTCGGCGCTCAGGGGATCGGTGTAGCCGTCGACCTCCTCGCCGTCGTCCCAGCCGTCGGCGTCGCTGTCGGCGTCCAGGGGATCGGTGCTGTGGTCGTTCACCTCTTCGCCGTCCTCCAGGCCGTCGTCGTCGGAGTCAGCGTCGGCGGGGTCGGTGCCGGCGGCGGCCTCCTCATCGTCGGTCAGGCCATCGCCGTCGGTGTCCGTGACAGGGTCGGTGTCGGCGTCGGTGTCGGCGTCGGCGTCCGCGTCCGCGTCCGCGTCCGAGTCCGAGTCCGAGACGGCGGCCGCCACCAGCAGGGAGCAGAGGAGCGAGGT
>CAZEJJ010000068.1:17337-36545 GCA_964512185.1 uncultured Enterobacterales bacterium
CTCGGCATCGGCGTCGGCGTCGGTGTCGGCATCGGCGTCCGCATCGGTGTCGGCGTCCGTGTCGGCATCGGCATCGGTGTCGGTGTCGGTGTCGGCGTCGGCGTCGGTGTCGGTGTCGCCTTCGGGGGTGTCCACCGGGCCGGTGTCCTCCTTCTCGCCGCAGGCCGCCAGGGCGGCCAGCAGCAGGAGGGTGGTGAGTCGCATGGTTCCTCCTCGTGGAATGCTGCTCCATGGTGAGGCCCCAGCCCGCACAGGGCAAGCCACCCTCCTGGGTAAGATGCGATTCTGTGCAAGGGCATACCGGCCTGGCCCGTGGGGCTCAGCCCCTGCGGTTCAGGTGAGGAAACGGCGCGGTGGGTATGGGCAGCCGCAGGAAGGGGCAGAGCTGCTCCCAACCATGCCCTGCCCGCAGATCCATGACCAGCAGGTCCGAGGGGCGCGGCGCGAAGTACTCCAGCACCTCTCGCTGGTGGCGCAGGAGGCGTTCCCGGTAGGTGACCTCGTGGTTCAGGGGGGCCCCGTGGCCGTAGATGTAGCGCCTCATGGCGGAGCGGCGGGCGCCGAAGTGCCGCAGCACGCTCCGCAGCCAGTCGTCGGGGTCACGCACCGTCAGCACGAAGCGGCTGCCGGGGAAGTGCTGGTCCAGCTCGCGGAAGAGCAGGGGCCAGGGGTTGTCCTCGAAGGCGTCGTGGCGTTCGGCCAGGGCCAGCGCACCCTCCAGCCGGCCCGCCGCCAGCTCGCCAGCCAGGCCCGTGTGGGCGCCGCAGGTGCGCAGGCCCAGCAGCTTGAAGGCCTTTCCCAGCGAGGTGGTGCCCGTCTTGTGGAAGCCGACGCCGAAGACCTTGGCTCGCTGCATGGTGGCGCTCCTGGCAGGGCTGGGGAGGGAGGCGGCGAGCCTGCCGCTCTCTCCCGAGCACTCCTAGCGCGTCGAGGCGCGGCTGCCCCGGGGTGATATGGGTGGGGCCCTGGCCGAAACGGCCTCACGCAGCAGGGATGGAGCGCATGGCGACCGCCGAAGGGAGCACCTGGAATTTCTCGCGCGCCTTCTGGACCGCCAACGGCGTTGAGCTGCTGGAGCGGGCCGCCTGGTACGGCGTGTTCGTGGCCATCACCCTGTACCTGAGCCGCATTCTGGGCTTCACGGACATCCAGGCCGGCGTGGTCTCGGGCGTCTTCTCGGCGGGCCTGTACCTGCTGCCCACCTTCTCCGGGGCCTATGCGGATCGCATCGGCTTCAGGCGCGCCCTGATGCTCGCCTTTGGGCTGCTGACCATCGGCTACGGCAGCATGTGGCTGCTGCCCACCCTGCTGGAAGCCGCCGGGCTCGCCGTGTACGGCCGCGAGGTGCAGTTCACCGGGCTCGAGGCCAGCAGCTACAAGTGGCTGTTCATCCCGGTCATGCTGGTGGTGATGGTGGGGGGCAGCTTCATCAAGTCGGTCATCACCGGCACGGTGGCCAAGGAGACCACCGAGGCCAACCGGGCCCGTGGCTACTCCATCTTCTACGCCATGGTCAACATCGGGGCGTTCTCGGGCAAGACCGTGGTCAAGCCCCTGCGCGAGAGCCTGGGCAACGAAGGCCTCATCGTGCTCAACCTGTTCGCCGCCAGCCTCACCCTGCTGGCGCTCGTCCTGGTGTTCTTCTTCTACAAGGCAGAGAAGGGCGAGGGCGAGGGTCGCCAGATCAAGGAGATCCTGCGCTCGCTGGTGGCGGTGTGCAGCAAGTGGCGCCTGGTGGCCCTCACGCTGATCATCACCGGGTTCTGGATGGTCCAGGGGCAGCTGTACGCCACCATGCCCAAGTACGTGCTGCGCATGGTGGGCGAGGGCGCCTCCCCCTCCTGGTACGCCAACGTCAACCCGGCCGTGGTGGTGTTGACCGTCAGCCTGGTCACCCACCTGATGCGGAACCGAACCGCGCTGTTCTCCATGACCTTCGGCATGTTCATCATGCCGCTGTCGGCGGCCTGCATGGCGGCGGGGAACCTGATGGGCGGCGAGCCCATCCTGGGTTTCCACCCGGTGGCCTTCATGATGCTGGTGGGCATCGGCTTCCAGGGGCTGGCCGAGAGCTTCATCTCGCCGCGCTTCCTGGAGTACTTCTCGGTGCAGGCGCCCAAGGGCGAAGAGGGGCTCTACCTGGGATTCTCCCACCTGCACTCGTTCATCTCGGCGCTGGTGGGCTTCTCCCTGTCAGGAGTGCTGCTGGATCGATACTGCCCGGCGCGCGCCGGCTTCGCCAGCGACGCCGCCTGGGAGGCCGCCAAGGTGAACGCCCACTACATCTGGCTGGTCTTTGTGGGGATCGCGCTGGCGTCGGCCATCGCGCTGATCGTCTTCGGCTTGGTGACCAGGCGCCTCGATGCCCGTCAGGAATAGTGCAGATACCGCTTGAGCCCGGCGTTCGAGTGTGGCTACCATGAGTTCCCTCTCAGCGGGAGGAGCTTGGGATGGCCCCTTGGGACGCGGCGGTGCAGCAGGCAGCCTTCGAGAAGGCCTTGCTGGGGGTCGACCGGGTCGCCCTGCGTTCGCTGGTCGCCGAGCTCGAGGCTCGGCCGGACGCGCTGCGGCTGCTCGAGGGACTGCTCGTGCCGGTGCTGGAGCGCATCGGGCGCGGCTGGCACGAGGGGCGGGTCTCCCTCGCCCAGGTCTACATGGCCGGGCGGCTCTGCGAGGTCGAGCTGCAGCGACTGCCCGTGGTCGCACGCCAGTCCGCCGAGTCGGCGCCCAGACTGGCCCTCGCGGTCCTCGAAGACTCCCACCTGCTCGGCATGCGCGTGGTCCTGGCCACGCTGCGCCTGGCCGGCTGGCCGGTGCTGTCTCTGGGCCGCATGGAGCTCGAGCCCCTGGTGGCCCGGGTGAAGCGGGAGCGGATCTCCATCCTGCTGGTCTCGACGCTCATGCTGCCTGCGGCGCTGCAGGTGCGCTCGCTGGTGGATCGCCTGCGAGAGGAGGGCCTGGCCACCCGGGTCGTCGTGGGCGGCGCTCCCTTCCGCTTCGACACCGAGCTGTGGCAGGAAGTGGGCGCTGACGCCTGCGGCAGCTCCGCTTCGGATGCCATCGGCATCGTGCGCAGGCTCTCGGAATCGAGGGCCTGATGCGCGTCGCCATGTCATCCTCCGAGCGAGTGACGGCGGCCCTGTCCCACCGCGAAGGCGACCGCGTCCCCCTCCTGCTGCCCACCATCCTGCAGGGGGCACGGGTACTGGGCATGGGCATCGAGCGGTACTTCTCCCGCGCAGAGCAGGTGGTGGAGGGGCAGCTGCGACTGCGACAGCGCTACCGCGGCGACGCGGTCTTCGGCTTCCTCTACGCGGCCCAGGAGATCGAGGCCTGGGGTGGCACCACCGTCTTTCGCGACGACGGCCCGCCCAACGCGGGCGAGCCTCCGCTGCGTGCGGCGGACCTGGACACCGTGCAGGCTCCCTGGCCCCAGGACTGCTCCACCTTGCTGCGGGTGCTGCGGGTCATCGAGCAGCTGGCGGAGCGGCTGGCCGGTGAGGCCCCGGTGGTGGGTATGCTGCTCTCGCCGCTGTCCCTGCCCGTGCTGCAGCTGGGCTTCGAACGCTACCTCGACCTGATCTACGAGGAGCCCGCCAGGTTCGAGCGGCTGCTGCGGGTCAACGAGGAGTTCTGCGTGGCCTGGGGTGAAGCCCAGCTGGCGGCGGGCGCCGCGGCCCTGGTCTACGCCGATCCGGTGGGTTCACCGAGCATCCTGCCCCCGGCCCTGTACCGGCGGCACGGCTTCCCCGCCGCCTGTCGGGTGCACGCCCGTCTCGCGGGGGCCCTGGTCACCAGCCACGCGTCCGGACGCTCCCTGTCCATCCTCGGAGATCTGGCCCGCACCGGGACCCTCGGTGTCCAGGCCAGCGTGCACGAGGACCTGCGCGTCCTCAAGCAGGCCTGCAGCGGCCGGCTGGTGGTCATGGGCAACCTCAACGCCATCGAGATGAGGAGCTGGAGCCAGGCCCAGGCCCGGGCTCGCGTGCTGGAGGCGATCCTGAAGGCAGCGCCAGGCGGAGGCTTCGTGCTCACCGACAACCACGGCGAGATCCCATGGCAGGTACCCGACGAGGTGCTGCTGGCCATCGCGGACGCCGTGGCCGAGTGGGGCCGCTACCCCATCATGGCGCGGTAGGCGCGTGGCTCGCCAGCTGCTCTTGCTGGTCTGCGGACACTTCCGCAGGGAGCTGGCCTGCGCGTTGAGCACCGACGGCTTCGCCCAGGTGCGCGCCGGTTGCCATCCCGCCCTCTGCCTGCACCCGAGCGATCTTCGTTACCAGCTGGACCAGCTGCGCGAAGACCTGGAATGGCAGCGGCAGGATGGAGAGGATGTGGTGCTGCTGGGGCTCTGCTTCCTGGCCTGCGGCTCTGGCCTGGAGGAGACGCTGGGTGCCGCGCGGGTCCATCGCCAGGATTCCTGCTTCGATCTCTTCCTGGGCCGAGAGCAGGTGCGGCGTCTGCACCGGCAGGGTGCCCACCTGCTCACCCCGGGCTGGCTCGAGCACTGGCGCGAGCACCTGGAGCGCTGGGGCTTCGATCAGCCCACCGCGCGCGAGTTCTTCGGTGAGAGCGCGCAGCGGCTGGTGTTGCTGGACACAGGCGTGCTCGAGGAGTCGAAGCAGCAGCTGGCCGAGATGGCCGAGTGGCTGGATCTGCCTAGCGCGGTGATCGAGGTGGGGCTGGAGCACTTCACCGCGCAGGTGCTCAACGCCGTGCTGCAGTGGCACCTCGAGGCTGCGCATCGCGAGAGCGAGCTGTTCCGCGAGCAGACCAACATACGCCTGGCCAGACAGGCCATGGCCTTCGAGCTGCTGGTTCAGCTCACGCGTGAGCTGAGCGTCCCTGAGGCCATCGCAGAGATCAAGGGCATCTTCGCCATGCTCACGGGGGCGCGAAGCGTGGAGTTCCATCCCGCCAGCCACCCCATCCTGCCCGCCGACGAGGACTTCTCGTGTTCGGAGAACGGCTTCGCCGTCGTGGCGCGCTTCGGCGAGGAGGCTTTCGGCACCTTGGTGGTGGAACAGCTGCCCGTGCCCGACCGCGTCGACGAGTACCTGAACCTGTCCCTGGCCATCCTGCCGATCTGCGCCTTGTCCCTGGCCCGGGCCCGCGCCGAGACGCAGCGCAGACGCGCTCAGGGGGCGCTGGAGCTCAAGGCAGAGGAGCTGGAGCAGTCCAACGCCGATCTGGCCCGCTTTGCCTCCGTCGTCTCCCACGATCTGCAGGCCCCGCTCACCTCCATCAGCGGATTTCTGGAGCTGCTGCAGCTGCAGGCGGGCGAGGCCCTGGACCCGGAGAGCGCGGACTACGTACGGCGGGCGCTGACGGGCGCGGGACGCATGGGCCGGATGATCCGGGACCTGCTGGCCTACTCACAGGTGGGGACCAGCGAGATCACGCTGGGTCCGGTGCCCCTGGGCCGGGTGATCGAGCTGGTGCGGGCCAACCTGGCCGCCGCCATCCAGCAGAGCGAGGCGCGCATCATCATCCCGGCGGAGCTGCCCCTGGTGCTGGGGCAGGAGAGCATGCTGGTCCAGCTGCTGCAGAACCTGGTGGAGAACGCGCTGAAGTTCCGGGGTGACGAGCCACCCCTGCTCGTCCTCGAGGTGCAGTCCTTCCTCGATGACGATCCGGCCTGGCATCGCATCTCCCTGCGGGACAACGGGATCGGCCTGGCCAGGGAAGACGTGGAGAGGGCCTTCGGCATCTTCCAGCGTCTGGATCCCGATCGGGATGTGGCCGGCACGGGCATCGGCCTGGCAGTCTGCCGCAGGATCGTGGAGCGCCACGGGGGCAGCATCGGTGTGCGCTCCCGGCCCGGTCAGGGCGCCACCTTCCATTTCACGCTGTTGGACGCGGGGCCGGGCTGAAGAAACAGGCGTGGTTGGCCTTGAAGGGATCCTGTAGCTGGCCGCGGATGGCGCGCACCGCCGGGGACTTGAAGAAGCGGCGCCCCAGCCAGCGGCGCGCCTCCAGGCGCGGGTGTGAGTCGCCGCAGCGGAAGTCGTCGTACAGGGACAGATCGCTGTCCAGGCCGAAGGGGGAGATCTCGGTGATGCCGTAGGCGCCGGGCTCGCGGGCCATCTGGCTGCCCCGCGGCAGGTTAAGCAGGGCGTTGTTGAGGGCGTGGATGCCTGGCAGCTCCTGTTCCACGAAGCTCAGGGCGTGCTCGCGGTCGACGTCGGTCTCACCGGGCAGCCCGAAGAGCAGGTAGACGTGGTTGCGGATGCCCGCGGCCGCCGTGGCGCGCAGCACGGCTCGGGCCTGCTCGGTGCTGACCCCCTTGTGCAGGCTCTCCAGCAGGGCCGGCGCGGTGGTCTCCAGGCCGAACTGCAGCATGGCTGCGCCGCCGCGGGCCAGGTGCTGGGCGAAGCCGGGCTGGGCGAAGCGCGGGTGCAGGCGCACGAAGCCGTGCCAGCGCAGGGGCAGGGCGTCGGACTGGATGATCTGGGCGATGCGCTCCAGGTGCCCCGGAGCCGCCGCGGAGTCGGTGATGTGCAGCATGGCTCCCTGGGGAAAGCGCCTGGCCACCGCGTGTAGAGACTCCGCCAGGCTGTCCTTGGAGCAGGGGCGATAGCGAGGGTGCAGGTGGTCGGGGCAGAAGCTGCAGCGCCCCCAGGAGCAGCCGCGCCCCAGGGCCAGAGGCACGATGGGTATGGGCGACAGGTAGTCATCCCAGGGCGCCTCGTGCAGGCCCGGTGCCAGCGGGCCGTCCGGGGCTGCGGGCTGCCCACCGAGCGCCTGCACGAGGGGGGCGTCGTCGCTGGGCTCCACGCGGTGGAACAGGGTGAACGGCGGCCTGCTCAGGTCCACCCCGACCGCCTCCCAGCACGCCACCAGGGGGCCTCCCAGCCACAGCTCCAGGGCGGGCAGGTGGCGCTTCAGCAGGGCGGCGATGCGGAAGCTGGCGAAGGCCTGGTTGAAGTAGGTGAGGCTGATGGCCAGGCAGCGGGCGCGGCGGTCCTGGAGCAGCGGGACCAGGGCGTCGAGCGCCCAGTCGTCGAAGGGGCTGGCCTGCTCGGCATAGGCGGCCAGGTGACGCGAGGCGTGGGGGCGGCGACCCTGCACCTCCATGTCGGCCACCCGCAGGCGATGGCCGGGCCAGGGTTGAGAGGCCAGCCACAGGGCGTTCACCAGGTGGTTCACGGCAGAGGTGTAGCGGCCGCGATGGGCATAGGTGGAGGCTCGACGCAGGGGGTGCACCGGCTGGGCGCTGACCTTGAGCGCCTGGCGGAAGGCCTCCCGCTGTCCCGCGGGCAGCTCCGCCTGGTAGAGGCAGGCGGCGAGCCGCTCCGGCGCCAGGCTGTGGCGGAACCAGGCGGCGCTGCCGTCCACCCAGCTGGCGGCCAGCCCCTGTTGGCGGAGGCGGCTGGCCAGCGCCGCGCCGGACAGCCCCGGCTCGCAGGGCTTGATCACCGGCGGGGTGAGCACGACGATGGCGGGGGAGTGGCTGGGCATGGCTTGCGGGGGCTGGTGGACCCGTTCTGCGCGACGAAGTGGGCTCGAAGCTACCACTTCCGCGACGAAGTCGGATCGAGGTTACCACCTGGCCCCATCTCTCCGCCCGCAGCACCATCTTCGCACTGTAGAAGGTGGCTTTTCGGGTGCTCTGCTGAGGCTCGCCAGCGGAGGTGGTGACGTCGTGGCCACTAGGTCGCGCTTCTGGTAACTTCGACGCCACTACGTCGCTGGAAGAGGCGGCTTCGCCAAGGGCAGCTCGGCCGCGCTACGCTGGCTGTGCTCCAGGAGGCATCCATGGGCAAGGATCGTGACAAGGAAGAGCAGGCCGACCTGCGGGGGCAGCCCTCACCGCGCACCACCATCGTCGGAGGACGCCCGCCCGAGGGCAAGCCCTCCCCCTTTCCCGTGCCCACCGGCATCCAGAAGCTGCTGCGGCTGGCGGCCGTCTCCCCCGAGTTCCTGGGCCTGCTGCGGCGTCGTCGGGCCGGGGTGGCCGCCGCTGCCGGCGTGGGGTTGACCACCAGCGAGACCGCGGTGTTGGGCGCCATCTCCGACGCTCAGCTCACAGCCATGACGGGCGCCGTTCCGCGCGCCAGCCTGGGGCCCTCGTCACGCCAGGTGGCGGCGGCGGCGGTGGTGCTGCTGGGCGGCGCGGGCACGGCGGGCTGTGACCTGGTCGCCGGCTGTGCCCAGGATGTAGGCCGCGTGCTGCGTCCGGAGATGATGGAGGCCGGTGGCGCTGCGCCCGACGAGCCGCCCCCGCGGGACACGGCCATGCCGGCGCCCACCGGCATCGCGCCGGACATTCCGCCCGAGCCGGAGCCGCCGGAGCCGGTGGATCCCGACGCGCCGCCGCCGCTGATTCCCGAGCTGGAGGAGCCTCCCGGCGCGGATCCCGAGCCGGATCCCGTCACCAGGGGCATCCGACCCGACATCCCGCCGGAGCGGGTGGATATCCGCCTCATGGAGACCACCGGCGGCGCCGAGCCCGACGAGCCAGAGCCCGTCGAGACCGAGCCGCTGCCGCGGGACTGGGACAACCTGCCCAACGCCGGCGTGCGGCCCATCCTCCCTGATCCTGCCCCACCCCCCCCGCCGCCCCCGCCGCCTGATGGCGACGAAGAGAAGGCCGACTGAGCACCCGGGAGCGGCCATGGCCGACATCACCATCATCAACCTGAACATGCTCTATGTGCGCTACTACGACAGCGTGGAGCGCGAGCGGCACCTGCCCCTGGGGCCGCTGTACGTCACCTCAGCGCTAGAGCGCGCCGGTCACGTGGTGGACCTCCGCGACTACCAGCAGCACGAGGCCGCCGAGCTGTTCACCTCGGCGGAGATCCTGCGCTTCCTGGCGGATCCGGCGCCCGTGGTGGGCTTCTCCTGCATGGCCAACCTGCTGCCCTTCACGCTGCTGGCCATGGAGGCCTTTCGCGAGCGCTACCCCGATCGCACCCTGGTGCTGGCGGGCGTGGGCCCCAAGTCGGTGGAGCAGGCCATCCTGGAGCGCTTCCTGTGGGTGGATCTCATCGTTCGGGGTGAGGCCGAGACCAGCGCACCCCTGCTGCTGAGCGCTCTCAAGCATGGCGGCGACCTGGGCGAGGTGCCGGGGATCAGCTTCCGCGACGCCGAAGGTCGAGTCGTGCACACCCCGCGTCCCGCTCGCTTGCAGCAGCTCGACGCCATCGACGCTCCGGCCTGGCACCACGTGGATCTGTCCCGCTACACCGGCTTCGGGGTGATCACCTCCCGCGGCTGCCCCTACCCCTGCACCTTCTGCTCGGTGGCGCCGGTGTGGGACCACGAGCCCTACCACCGCTCCGTGGAATCCGTGGTGCAGGAGATGCGCTTCCTCAAGGAGCAGGGGGGCGCCAAGCTGGTGCTGTTCCAGGACGAGTACTTCCTGACGGGGCGCAGGCGCGTGCTGGCCTTCTGCGATGCCCTGGAGCGTGAGGGCCTGGACATGATGTGGAAGGCGTTTGGCCGCATCAACCTGTCCGACGCCGACATGATGCGACGCATGGCCGACACGGGCTGCGTGGAGATCCGCTTCGGGGTTGAGTCGGGCTCCGACAAGGTGCTGGAGCTCTGCCGCAAGGGCTTCAGCGCCGAGCAGGTGGTGCCGGTGGTGGCCGAGGCCACCAGCATCTTCCGGCGCACGGATCTGTTCTACGTGTGGGGTTTCCCCTTCGAGAGCATGGACGACTTCTACCAGAGCGTCTTCCAGATGATCTCCTTCCGCATGATGGGCGCCCGCATCCTGCCCTCCATGCTCTGCCTGCTGCCTCAGACCCGGATCTACCGGGAGCACATCGACCCTGCGCGGCTGGAGTTCGCTCCCGATCTGCTGCCCGAGTACATGATCACGGGCCACGAGGTGAGCCGCTACGCGCACATCGAGATCCGCTCCGAGCACGCCGAGGTCTTCGCGTTCATCCGACAGCACCCGGATCTCTTCCCCGGCTTCTTCCACCAGGACCTGGCGGGCAACATCCGGCCCAAGCTGCGGGTGCTGCAGGAGTTCGGCTTCTACCCGGCCTCCGACGAGGATCTGGCGGAGATGGAGAGCTGCGGAGCCCACTCGCCGCGGGTCAACGAGGGCGCCCGCGAGCTGGCCACCCGAGCGGCGGATCCGGGCTGATGGAGACCCTCGAGCACCAGATCCACCTCGTGGACACCCATTACCTGCGGCCCGAGCAGGCGGCGGCCTGGCTGCTGGTCTCCCGGGGGCGCGCTGCCTTCGTGGAGTGCAACACCACCCTGGCGGTGCCGCGCCTGCTGGCCGCGCTGGACGCGCTGGATCTGCCCCGCTCGGCGGTGGACTACCTGGTGGTCACCCACGTGCACCTGGACCACGCGGGTGGGGCGGGCGCGCTTCTGCGGGAGCTGCCCGCGGCCAGGCTGGTGGTGCACCCGCAGGGCGCGCGGCACCTGGTGGATCCCACCCGGCTGATCGCGGGGGCCACGGCGGTATACGGCGAGGAGCGCATGCGGGCTCTGTACGGCGAGATCGTCCCCGTCCCCGACGAGCGCGTGCTGGAGGCCCAGGACGGGTGGTTGCTGGACCTGGCGGGCCGCGAGCTGGTGATGCACTACACCCCGGGCCATGCCCGCCACCACCTGGCCTTGCAGGATGCAGCCAGTGGCGGTGTGTTCACCGGCGACGTCTTCGGGTTGGGTTACCGGGCGCTGGCCACGCCTTCCGGCCCCTTCCTGTTTCCGTCTACCGCCCCCACCCAGTTCGATCCCCTGGCGATGAAGGCGTCCATCCAGCACATCGCGGCTCTGGCCCCACCCTGGCTCTACCTGACCCACTACGGACCGGTGGGTAGAGTGGATCGACAGGCAGCGGTCCTGATCGCGCTGCTGGAAGAGTGGATGATCCTGGCAGAAGACGTGGCGGCTCGGGTGGAGCTCGGCGCGCCCCAGGTGGCGGCGCTGGCCGCGCGGCTGCGATCTTCACTGCTGGCGCGGTATCGGGCCGCCGGGGGCGCGCTGGACCAGGCCGGCTTCGACTCCTGGACCGCCCTGGACCTGGACATCAACGCCCAGGGGCTGGCCTGGTGGCTGCATCGGCGGGGGTGATGGTCGCGCGCAACATGGCGTCGACAACTCTCCAATGGGGGCAGCCGCTTAGGTGACTTCCTTAGGTTTTCCCTTCCTGTGGAAGTCTTGACAGTGCAAGACCCTCGATCCACCTGTCATGCCCACCAGACCGGGCGAATCGAGCACCACGTCTCTGGCTCCATCTGTGGAAAACTGATGGAGATCGGCGCTGTGGGATGTTCAGTCGCAGACCGCGTCGTTCCAGTCCGTCTCGTTGTTGTCCTCGCTGCACTCCAGCAGCGCTCCGTCGGGATCCGCCAGCAGCGAGAAGCCCTCGGCCACCGAGCCCGGGTCCGGCTCGAAGCGCTGGGAGCTGCTGGCGCGCCCGGTGCGCAGGGCGTCGGTCCACTCCAGCCGGTCCAGCTCCGCTCCGCTGCTGTCCAGCAGCGCGATCTCCAGGCCCGAGCGGGCGGTGGCCATGCCCTCGTTGCGCAGGCGGGCGTGGATCCACAGCGTGCCCTCGTCGCACTCGTCCTCGCACAGGCCCAGGATCTCGGGCACCAGGTCCGGGGCCGAGGTGCCGTCTGCGGCGTGCAGGTCGCCCGAGCGGAAGTTGTTGTAGGAGTCCCAGTTGATGTCTGGCGAGCGGGGGATCGCGCCGTCATCGTCCACGTTGGTGATGTGGTAGGCGTGCTGGTTCCAGATCTCCCGGGTGGACATCCAGGTCTCGGCGGCGTCGGCGATGACCGAGATGCCATAGACCTCCTTGCCGCCCTGGTAGGGGTTGTGGCCCAGCACGATGTCGGCGTGGCCGTTGCCGTCCACGTCGGCGATGACCGGGTACTCCAGCCAGGTGTTGGAGGCGTGCTCGGTGTACTGCAACTTGACCGCGCCGTCGGGGCCGTTGAACACCCACAGGGTGACCTCGTCGGCGTAGACCACCTCGGCGATGCCGTCGCCCTCGAAGTCGAACACGGAGGAGCCGGTGATGCCCGAGGTGCCGTCCTGGGTGACATGGGACCACAGCAGGGAGCCGTCGGTGTCCAGCACCGCGTAGATCGAGGCCCCTGCCACCCCCACCTCGGGCTCGCCGTCGCCGTCGAAGTCAGCCACGGTGGGCGGCCCGCCCATGGAGGAGCCGAAGCTCGAAGGCCCCCAGAGCACGGTCCAGTCGTGGTTGTAGGCCATGACGTAGGAGTCACGGACCACGATGATCTCGCCCTCGGGATCGCTGTCGAAGTCGGCCACGGCCACGTAGCCATCGGGCTGGCCCGAGTAGCTGAGCATGCCGCCGGTGCGGCTGTACAGGGCGTTGCCGGTGATCACCTCCTGGGCGCCGTCCAGGTCGATGTCCACCGCGAAGCTGGTGGTGCCCACGTCGCCGCCCGCCTCTGAGGTGCCCTTGCCCGCGGTGCCGATGCCCAGGGTGTTGCCCGTGGCGCCGTCCAGGATGGCGGAGCCGGCGATGACCTCGGGGCGGCCGTCGCCGTCCATGTCGGCGATGGCGGGCGCCGAGGAGTGCTCCGCCACGTACCAGTCACCGCCGATCCAGGAGCCGCCGCTCAGGGTGTCGGACTCCCAGGCGGTGCTGCCGTCGTGGTGGTAGGCGATGACGCTGGGCTCGTTGGTGATGATCACCACCTCGGGATCTCCATCCGAGTCGATGTCGCCCACCGCCGGCATGCCCTGGCCCTGGGGGTCGTGGGCGCGGGACCAGTGCACCGTGGAGCCGTCGCCGGAGATCACCCGCAGCACGTCGGAGCCGCCGTAGCAGACCACCGCGATGTCGGGGGTGTCGCCCGACGAGCCGAACACGCCGTCGCCGTCGTCATCGGTGATGTGGGCCACCATGGGCGTGGCCATGATGCTGGTGGAGGTGGAGTACTCGGCGAAGCTCTCCATGTGCCAGGACAGCACCGGCTCGAAGGCGCCGGTCTGGGGCTCCGCCTCGCAGTCCTCGTCTGCGGTGATCTCTTCGCCGTCGTAGCTGCGGTCCTCGCACATGTCGGTGGGGGCCACCTCGCCGGTGTGGGGATCCCCGTCCTTGGGGCGGAACAGGTCGTACTCGGAGCAGGCGGGGCCCAGCAGCAGCAGGGCGACGACGACGCGGCGGTGCATGGCGAATCCGGGGTGTGAGCCCGGAGAGGATAGCCGGCGTTTCAGCCGCCGTCGCGTAGCCGGAGGCAGAGGGTGCGGTCCTCCACGTGAGCCGGATCCCAGCCCATGCCGTAGCGGGCCCACACCGCGTTGGCCTGGCGGAAGCTGCCGCCCCAGCGCAGGCCCCTGGCCGCCGCCGCCGCACCCAGATCCTGGTAGAAGGCTGCTTTTTGATCCAGGTCCAGCGCGCCGCCAGGCACCAGGTCCACCGCCGCCGAGCCGGGGCGACCATCGGCGCGCAGCTGGTTGTGGCAGGAGCGCCCTCCGCGCACCCCGCTCCAGGGCGGCCCCCCTGTGCGCTCGGAGATCTGCCCCAGGCGGAAGATGGCCTGCTGGCGCTCGGAGGAGCGCCACACCGACGCCAGCCGCACATCCCAGCCCTGGGCCTCGAGATCCGCCACGAGGCTCTCGATCACGGGCTGGAGGTCGGGGTGCAGTGCCTCCCGGCTGGTGCTCTCCTGGCCGGGCATCAGCGACCAGAGCAGCCGGTGGCGCAGCCAGGTGGACAGGTACAGGCCCGGTGGCAGGGCCAGGACGACCACCACGGAGGTGACGGCGATCAGGGCCAGCAGGCGGCGGAACAGGCGGCGCAGCTGGACCTCCCGGGTGGCTTCGGTCGCAGAAGGTGCTCGCAAGAGGCGTGCCGGAGGCGCGCCGCGATGCGCCACCGCGGGGAACCGAGGGCGCAGGGAGCTTCTGCTGGAGCGGTCGGTCCCGGTGAGCTCCCCCTGGGCGCGGTCGTCTCTACCCAGGATCGCTGCCTGCTTGCATCCGTTGCGGCGCCCGGGGTGCTATCTTCCCTTGCCAGGTTGGAGCCCGGCGAGGCGGGCAGGAGGCAGGCATGGGCAGTGTGGTGGTCCTCGGTGGCAGCGGCGCTGTGGGTCGAGTGGCGGTGCGCACCCTGGCGGCCTTTGGCAGCTTCGATCGCGTGGTGCTGGGCGACATCGACCTGCATCGTGCTCGCGAAGTGCAGGCAGAGCTCGGTGCCCACAGGGTGGATCTGATCCACGTGGACGCCGGCGATCCCGCCAGCCTGCGCGATGCGGTGGCGGGCGCCCAGGTGGTGCTCAACTGCACCGGGCCCTTCTACAAGTTCGCGCGCCCCGTGCTGCAGGCCTGCATCGACGAGGGGGTGGACTACGTAGATGTCTGCGACGACGTGGACGCCACCCTGGACCTGCTGGCCATGGACGAGCAGGTGCGGGCGGCGGGGCTGCGAGCCCTCATCGGCATGGGCAACTCCCCTGGCATCACCAACATCCTGGGGCGCCTGGCCGGCGAACTGCTGCTGGAAGAGGTGGAGGCCATCGACATCTTCCACGCCCACGGGGGCGAGGCCTTCGAGGGCCCGGGCGTGGTGGCCCACCGGCTGCACGGCATGTCCATGGAGATCCCCATGTACCTGGAGGGCGAGCTGCGCACGGTGCGCTTCTTCGAGCCCGACGGCGTCGCCCTGCGCCAGCTCGTGGACTTCCACCGCATCGGCCAGGGCTTCACGGTCTACCCCTACCCGCACCCCGAGCAGATCACCATGCCGCAGCATATCGCCTGCAGGCAGGTGACCAACCGCGGCACCGTGCTGCCAGACGAGTACTTCGCCCTGACCACCGAGGTGGCGCGGCTGGGGCTCACCAGCCGGGAGCCGCTGGAGGTGGCCGGCCAGTCGGTGGTGCCGCGCGACTTCGCCATCGCCTGGCTGCTGCAGCAGCGCGACCGTCTGCTGGAGGAGACCGACTTCGGCTCCCAGCGCGGCTGCACCCGCGTCGAGGTGCGCGGTGTCCGCAAGGGCGAGCCAGCCACCTTCGTGTTCTCCCTGGCCTCGGTGGACCAGGCTTTGGGCGAAGGCACCGGCATCCCCGCCGCCATCGGGGCGATCCTGATGCAGCGTGGCGAGGTGGCCGGCCCCGGTGTGCTGCCTCCTGAAGCCGCGGTGGCGCCTATGGACTTCCTGGCCCTGGTGCGCCCCGTGCTGGCCACCACCGGGCAGCAGGGCAGCTTCGAGGGCGTGCTGGTGGAGCGCGTCCGCCCCGACGGCACGGTGGAGAAGATGGACCTGCCCTTCTGATGCCCGACTCCTCTCAACGCCTGGTGCTGGCCATCGACCATGGCACCTCGGGAGTGCGTGTGGCGCTGGTGAGCACCGGTGGCCAGGTGCTGGGTTTCGTCTCGCGCGACACCCCCACCGAGCACCTGCCCGACGGCGGCGTGGAGCAGGACCCGGAGCTGTGGTGGCAGGCCTTCGTGGACTGCGCCCGCGAATTGCTCGCCACCGATCCTACCCTGCGTGAGCGGGTGGTGGCGGTGGCCTGCTCCAGCACCTTCTCCACCACCGTGGCCTGCGACGGGCGCGGCGAGCCCGTGGCGCCCGCCATGACCTGGCTCGACTCGCGGGGAGCGCCGCTGGTGCGCGAGGCCATGGGGGGCGCGCTCAAGGTGCAGGGCTACGATCCCGTCAAGCTGGCGCTGTGGCTGCGCATCACCGGCGGCGGCCCGACCCTGTCCGGCAAGGACGACATCGCGCACCTGCTGTGGTGGCAGCACCGGCGCCCCGAGACCTACCAGCTGGCGCGCTGGTTCCTGTCCAGCAAGGACTGGTTCAACCTGCGCCTCTGCGGGCGGGCCGCCGCCAGCTTCGACTCAGCCACCCTGTTCTGGGTCACCGACAACCGCGACCCCCACAAGGTGCGCTACCACAGCGGTCTGGCCAACCGGCTGGGCATCGACCTGGGCAAGCTGGCGCCCCTGGTGCCCGCCCCCACCGTGCTGGGGGGGCTGCTGCCCGCGGTGGCCGTGCAGCTCGGGCTGCCCGCCGGGCTGCCGGTGGTGGCGGGATCCTCCGATCTGCAGAGCGCCTGCATCGGCTCCGGCGCGGTGCGCGACTTCCAGGCCCACCTGTACCTGGGCACATCGTCGTGGCTCTTGTGTCACGTGCCCTTCAAGCGCACGGATCCCGTGCACGCCATCGCCTCGCTGCCCTCGTCCATCCCCGGGCGCTGGTTCTCCGCCAACGAGCAGGACATGGCGGGTGGCTGCGTCGATTTTCTGGTGCGCAGCCTGCTCTACCCGCCTGGCCCCCTGGGACGCGGCGAGCCCCCCGCGGATCTGTACCAGCGTCTGGACGCCGCGGTGCAGGCCACCGAGCCGGGAGCGGGCGGGGTGGTCTTCACCCCCTGGCTCAACGGCGAGAAGACCCCTGTGGACGATGAGCACCTGCGCGGCGGCTTCCACAACCTGTCCATGACCACCAGCCTGGAGCAGCTGGTGCGCGCGGTCTACGAGGGCGTGGCCCTCAACAGTCGCTGGCTGCTGGTTCACCTGGAGCGTCTGCTGCGACAGCGGCTGGAGCCCATCCGCGCCATCGGCGGCGGGGCCCGCTCCGAGGCCTGGTGCCAGGTGTACGCCGACGTGCTGGGCCGCGAGATCCACCGCGTGAAGGATCCCCGCCAGGCCAACGCCCGTGGTGCCGGCCTCATCGCAGCGGTGGCCCTGGGCGATCTGGGCTGGCACCAGATCCCCAGCCGTGTACCCGTGGACGCCTGCTTCGTGCCGCGACCCGGGAACGCCCGCGTGTACAAGGAGCGCTTCGAGGTCTTCAAGGAGATCCACAAGCGCAACAAGGCGCTGTACCGGCGGCTGAACGGCTGAACCCCCATTGTTCACCATCTCGCTACTGCGACCGCCGACGTGCGGCGTTCGCGGCCCGCGCTTGGCCTCCTTCCTCGACGGGTCGCGACACGCCTTCGGTCAGTCGGCGCTGCGCGCAAGCCCCGACCACCCGCACCTCGTCGGCCTCGCTACGCGATCTGATGAATAATGGGGGCTGAAGATCGACGCTGGGCACGACTATCCCCCCCATTTTGCGACACTTCGCGAGCTATGCCCCCAATATTGCGACAAGGGGAGGATTCGGGCCCCGCTGGGAGGCCGATATCAGGCGTTCTACGGTAGGGGCTTGGCGGCGAATGCCATCAGATGGGCTGGCAGCCGGTGGATTTGTCGCATTCTTGGGGGCATAGATTCCGCGTTGTTGCATTCTTGGGGGCATAGATGGCCTTGGGGGCGAGCACGCGCGGCAGCGAGCTGCGCTGGTGGCCCTGCCCAGCCCTGAGAGGCAGCTTGGTCGCTGTTCTCACCACCTGGGCCTCCTGGCCAGCGAACGGCCGCGTGCTGGCTACTGTTATTGGTCGTGGCGGACCAGCTCCGGCCCGCCCGAGAGGGCAAGGAAATGCACGCTGACCGCTCCGCTGGGACCTTCTTCCTTTTGACGATCGCGGGCCTGGCCGGGGGCTGTGGCTCCGAGGCTGCCAGCAGTGGCTTTTCCGTCGCGGATCGACGATCCACCGCGGTGCCCGCCACCTACTCCGTGTGCGCCGATGGATCGGGGGACTTCACCACCATCCAGGACGCCATCGACGCCGCGGTGAGCGGGTCGCTGGTGCAGGTCTGTGCGGGGCTGTACCCCGAGAACCTCGTGTTCAGCGGTCCGCCGCTGACCATCGTCTCCTCCGACGGTGAGGGCGCCGCGGTCATCGACGGTGGCGGAGGGGACAGGGTGATCGTGGTGGCCGCGGTGGCCGCTCCCGGCCTCACGCTCGTCGACCTGGCGATCCAGAACGGCTACACCGCCGGCGACGGGGCGGGCTTGTACGCCGAGTCCTCCGTCCTGGAGCTGGTGAACCTCAGCTTCAGTGACAACCTGGCAGACGGCAGCGGCGGCGGGGTGTGGGCTGAGGACTCTGAGGTGGTGCTCTTTGGAACAAGCTTCGCCGGCAACCGCGCCGGTGTGAACGGGGGCGGCGCTGCCCTGGACGGCAGCATCGGCCTTGTGCGGGAGAGCAGCTTCCAGTCAAACCAGGCCAGCGACGGCGGTGGCCTGGCGGTGCTGGACAGCGATCTGCGCATCAGCGGCAACAGCTTCGAGGACAACGACGCGTCCAGCCAGGGCGGGGGCGTGTACATCCGGGGCGACTCGAGCCTCGATCGGAACCTCATCGCCGGCAACACCGCCGGCAACGAGGGCGGCGGGTTCTACTCCTGGGACACCAGCGGCCGGGTGGTGGGCAACGAGATCAGCGACAACTGGGCCGGCACCGACGGCGGCGGCGGCTTCGTCTACCTGACCTACGGCACCATCGCCGCCAACCTGTTCACCGCCAACGAGGCCGACGACGATGGGGGCGGGCTGCGAGTGCGCTTCGGTCTGGGGCAGATCATCGACAACCAGTTCACCTACAACATCGCCGACGACGCGGGGGGCGGCGTGAAGCTCTCCCACGCCGAGTCGCGCTTCGTGCTCAACACCCTGACCGGGAACATCGCCGGCGACCGGGGGGGCGGGCTGGAGCTGGACAACGACACCTCCATCGTCAGGCGCTGCGTGTTTACCGCCAACGAGGCGGCGCGGGGCGGCGGGCTGCACGGGTGGAACAACCACACCACCCAGCGCATCCTGGACAGCTTCTTCTACGACAACGACGCCAGCAACTCCGGGGGCGGCGTGATGCTGGAGTCCGACAGCTTCACGGTGACGCTGGTCCACCTGGTGTTCACGGGCAACGAGGCCTACCACGGAGGCGGCATCCACGCGCAGGAGACGCCGCTGCTGGCTGCTGGCCTGATCCTGGCGGAGAACAGCGCCGACACCCAGGGCGGGGCCGTGCACCTGGACTACGCCTCGGGACAGCTGGCGCAGTTCGTGGCCTGGGGCAACGACGCTCCCAGCGGATCAGCGGTGTTCGCCGAGGAGAGCGGCAGCGTGGCCATCGGCAACGCCATCATGAGCGAGAACACCGATGGCGCCGCGCTGGAGTCCAGCGGGACGGCCCCCACGGTCATCTACACGGACAGCTGGACCAACCCCGGCGGCAACTACGCGGGCATG
The DNA here is from genome assembly GCA_964512185.1 of uncultured Enterobacterales bacterium. Classification (GTDB taxonomy): domain Bacteria; phylum Myxococcota_A; class UBA796; order UBA796; family JAFGLY01; genus CAZEJJ01. The sequence continues at coordinate 36,386 of CAZEJJ010000068.1, forward strand.
AGCGATCCCACGGGCAACGACGGCAACATCGTCGCCGATCCCCAGTTCGTGGACCCGACCGCCTACGACTTCCACCTGGATGTGGGCAGCCCCGCTATCGACGCGGGCGTGCCCACGTTGACGGATCCGGATGGCAGCCGCAGTGACATGGGGGCGTACG
>CAZEJJ010000069.1:0-36257 GCA_964512185.1 uncultured Enterobacterales bacterium
CGAAGTACCTGGCCGCCCAGCAGGGTGGGCAGGTACTTCTGGGCACGGGCACTAGAACACCTCGCCCCAGCCCGTGGTGACGGCCCAGCCGGCGTCGCTCACGGCGAGGTCGAGGCGCACGGTGTTCAGGCCGCGGGGGGGCAGCAGCAGGCGCGCGCCCAGGCCCCCCGCGGGGTGGAGTCCGGTGTCCTGCACCCAGGCCCCTGCCCCGAACACCACGGCTTCCACCGGACCCCACAGCATGCGGCGCAGCTCCAGGTCCAGTGCCACCAGGCTGTCACCCCGGTAGCGTCCAGCTGGAGCTCCTCGCAAGACGGTGGCCCCACCGGCCGAGGGCAGACGGTACCAGGGGGCGTCCGGCAGGAATGCCCGCTCGCCGAGCAGGCGTCCCGCCAGCACGCTGCCGGCGGGCCCCCCCAGGTAGCCACGCAGATCCATGCTCCCGAGCAGGTGATCATAGTCGGCTCCCAGATCGCGCATTGATAGCTGCACACCCGTACCCAGGTAGCTGCCACGCCGCTGGTCTCCCATGCCGCTGCGCAGATCCCAGGCATGGGCCGCCTGGGCGCCGGGCCCCGCCGCCGTCTCGCCCTCGATGCGATCCCAGCGAAGAGCGACTCCCGGCTCGAGGCGGTGGTGGCCCCAGCGCAGGCCCGGGCCGGCGGCGAACCTGCCGCCCTCCACCAGCCACTCGCTGGCGCCCGTCTCGTCGTAGGTGTCCTGCACCCACCGAGACAGGTTGGCGCTGCCGTGAGCGTAGCCTGATCCCGAGCTGGCGGCGGCCACACCCAGCCAGGCGCTGCCACGGCTGGTGGCCCCCAGCTCGAGACCGAGCCGGTGCTCCTGCCAGCCCAGGTCGGGGTGCACGAAGTGCAGGCCGCCGCCGATCCCCAGCCCCGGTGCCCCGACCAGGCCCAGCCCCAGCAACCAGCTACCGGGGCTGGTGGGGGGGCGCCCGTCCGCAGCCAGCAGGCCGTCCCCCAGTCCATCCCGCGGGTGATCCTGGAGCGCCCTCAGCAGGGCGGGCTCGCCTGCGGCCAGCCAACAGCGCGCGGCCGCTGGCCCCGGCAGCTCCGCCCGGGCGCGTGCCGCCAGCTCCGCCGCCCTCTCGGGCTGGGCGCCCACCTCGGCGGGCGCGAAGATCTCGAAGTCAGCGCGCGCGATCCAGCACCAAGGATCGTCGTCGGGGCAGCGCTGCAGCGCACGGTCCACCCTCGGGCCGTGAACGGCCATGCCCCAGTTGCCGGTGAAGTGCAGCAGCCGCAGCCGGGCCATCGCCTCGGCCGCTGGATCGCCAGCGGCCGCAGCGCGGCGCCATGCAGCCACCGCCGCGCCGCGGTCCCCCTCGAACCAGGCGCGGTCCCCCGCCCAGAGCGCCTGGTGCCCCTCGTGACCGCCAGGCTCCACCGCCCACGCAGCCGAGGCCACCAGGAACGCCCCGAGCCACAAGAGACAGCGCTGGAAGGACCGTGACATGGGCATCGACACCGACGCGCAGCGTGGAGCCAGCACGATATCAGCCCAGCGCCGCCGAGGAGGACCGCGTGACGACGTGACTCCTGTCAGGCCGAGACGCGGGCGCGGCGCGAGCTCCGTTCCACCTGGGCTGCTCTCCAGATCCTGAATCTCCCCGAGTTGAGATCGGAGCCGACGGCACCCTGACGGGCGACGCACTGCACGTGGTGCGCTGATCCACACCGTCCTCCACGCGACTATAATGCCCGCGCCAGACCCCGCTCCCGCATCGTCGAGGTGCACGTGAAGCCCACCCCCTCCACCCTGCTGCTGGTGGCCGCCCTGGCCTCCACGCTGGCTCCCGGCTGCCGCAAGGGCACCAGCACCACCGACGACACCGCGAGCGACGGTCCGGTCATCATCGAGCACTGCGGAGAGATCGACGGCGACGAGACCTGGGTGGCCAGCGCCACCCACGTGCTCAGCTGCGACGTGACCGTCACCGGCGTCCTCACCCTGCAGCCTGGGGTCGAGGTGCTGGCAGATCGCGAGACCGCGCTGCGGATCCAGGGCGGCACCCTCAGCGCCGTGGGTGAGAGCGACGGCCCGGTGCTGCTGGCCAGCAACGAGAATTTCCCCCTGGCCGGAGACTGGGTGGGCCTGGTGGGCCAGGATGCGGACATACAGCTGCACTGGGTCACCGTACGGCACGCGGGCACCGAGGGCGGCCTGGTGGATCTCGACGGCGGCAGCGCCGACGTGCAGCAGCTGATCCTCTCCAACGGCATCAACCAGGGCCTCAAGGCCACCGACACCGCCTTCTCGCAGATCAGCGGCGTCGAGGTGGCCTACGTGCCCTCCCCGCTGGTGCTGCCCTGGTCCGCAGCCCAGGTCCTGTCCGGTGTCTACTACCAGGAGGTGGGCAGCGAGATCATCTCCCTTCCCGGCCTGACGGTGGACAGCGCGGTGGCGCTCCCGGCCCAGGAGTTCCCCTACGTGTGCAACGACGTGGCGGTGCAAGGAGGAGGTTCGCTGGAGGTGGAGGCGGGCGCCACCCTGCTCCTGGCCGGCGACGTCAGCGTTGAAGACGGCAGCTTCATCGCCTACGGCGACCAGATCAGCGGGGCCAGCATCGGCTCCCACAACGAGCACGACTTCACCCTGAGCCTGAGCGCCGACACCGACACCGCCACCTTCCGCTACGCCAGCATCAGCGGCGGGTCCGTGCTCTCTGCGGCCTCGGATCTCTACTTCACCGACAACAGCATCGAGGCCGCCGGAGGCGACGCGCTCACCATCACGGGTGGCGTCAAGGATGACGACCCGGGCAACCTCGACGAGAACACCTTCACCGGCACGGGCCATGGCCTGGTGGTGCCCTTCTCGGTCCTGCCCTCGGTGGGGCCGGAGAACGACTGCGAGGGCAGCGGCTTCGACGGCATCGTCACCCCCGGAGGCGAGGTCGCCGAAGACCTGCAGCTGTCGGAGTGGCCCAGCGAGCAGACCTTGATCACCGGCGACCTGCTCCTGTCCGGCGGCACGACGTCTTTCAGCGGCGAGCACAGGCTGCTCTTCGCCGACGGCACCGGCTTGACCGTCGACGGCGCCAGCTTCGCGGCCAGCGGCATCAGCTTCGAGCATCCATCGGGCACCATCGGCGGCTGGATTGGCATCACGGTGGCCGAAGGCGGCGACGACGCGACCTTCGAGGGCTGCGCCATCAGCCACGGCGGCGCAGACAAAGGGGCCAACCTCACCCTGGCGGCCTCAGCCACGGTGCAGGACTGCACCATCAGCTCCTCGGCCGGCTGGGGCATCCTGGTGGAGGGCGACGCGGAGCCCACCATCGAGGGCGTAGTCTACAAGGACAACGCCCTGGGCGACCTGGGGCCCTGAGGGCGCCTACTCCGAAGGGGCCAGGCTGACCTGCTGCGAGCGCTGGGCCCGCAGCGAGCGGCCGTAGACCACGGCGTGATCGCCGGCGGGACGGACCTCGGCCAGGTCCACCGATCCGGACCCGATGGCCATGACCACCACTCCGGCGTCGGGCAGCATGGTCCCAGGAGTGACCACCACCTCGCCCCCTCCGGGCAGGCCCAGGATGGCGCGCGGGGGCTGGGCCCCGGGCACGGTGGCCACCAGGCGAAGCGGCCAGCCCGAGCTGCTGCCCACCGGGGCCGCCGAGAGGTCGAGGGCCTGGGAGGTCACGGTGGGAGGAGCGGGATCTGAGGGCTCGGACTCTGCGACGGGATCGGCCTGGGCCGCAGCGGCTTCGTGCGCCGAGCTGGGCGCCTCGGAGGGCGCATCCGGCTCGTCGACGGCCGGCTGCCCCAGCTCGCTAGAGTGGATGACCAGGGGCTCCACCTCGTCGAAGAGGGGATCCACCGCCGCGGGCTCGGCAGCGACGGCCGGCTCCGGGCTCGACTGCTGCTGGACCTGCACGGCCTTGAAGGGGCTGCCAGGATCCGGCATGGGCTCGCAGGCCAGGGTGGAGAGGAGCAGGAGGGGAGTGAGGGACAGGGCGCGCATGGGTGCCTCCGACGCCGGTGAGTGTAACACTCCCCGGAATCCGGGATCAGAGGAGCGTCTCGTAGTCGATGCTGCCATCGGAGAAGACCTGCACCACCCGCACGGCGGAGCTCTCCTTGGCAGCGTCGGTGACCACCACCGGGATCCCGGGGTAGGCCTCCTCGTTCACCCAGTCGAAGTGCCAGTGGCCAGCGAAGATCGCGGCGATCTCGCGTTCGTAGCCCCCGCTGAGCAGCATCAGCTGCAGCTGCTCATGCTCCTCGGCGCTCAGGCTGTCGAGCTCCAGGGCCAGGGGAGGATGGTGGCAAAAGACCAGGATGTGGGGCGAGACGCCGCCGCCTACCCGCGCGAGCTGCGCTTCGAACCAGGGGAGCGTGCCGCCCTCGTAGTCGTGCAGATCCGCCTCTGGTCCCACCCCCGGGTAGGACTCGTCGGCATGCTCCCGGGTGCCCAGGTCGAGGGCGATGAAGGTCCAGCCCTCCAGTCCAAAGGCGAAGTTCTGCAGCCACGCCTGGCGCTCCGCCACCGGATCGTAGACCGGGGTCGGCGCTCGCGAGAGATCGGGAAAGCTGGTGAGCGCCGCCGTGAACTGCTCCTCGAAGATGCGCTCGAACACATCGTCGCCCACGGGCTCGGAGGCCTCGCTGAAGCCCGGCTCCTCTTCCTGGCGCACATAGGGCCACATGTCGTGGTTGCCGATGAGGGGCAGCCAGGGCAGCGCGAGCTGTTCGAGGGACTGGCGCGCCGCGTGGTACTCCGACAGCTCCGCGCTGTCGGTGAGGTCCCCCAGCGCCAGGGCGAAGCGCAGGTCCCACTCTTCGGCGGCCAGGTTGATGGACTCCACCGCTGACGCCACCAGCTCGCGCACCTCCCCGCCGTCGCCACCCTGGTCGTCGAAGCCCTCGTCGCCGTGGTCGAGCAGGCCCTCGCCCAGGTGCAGATCCGTGAGCACCGCGAAGGAGAACAGCCGGGAGGCCACCTCGGGAGGGGGCTCGCTGTCTCCCTGGGACGGGTGGCAGCCCACCACGAGGGCCAGCAAGGCGGCGGTTCGAGGCATGCGCCCATCGTAGCAGATGGGAGATGGCCGAGGGAAAGATCCCGGAGGAGCGCTCTATTGACACTAAATACGTTCATATCACTTTTACTCTATTTTACGTCTGTATTCTTGACACTACTCTGCTTTTGTACTATCTTCTTCATGGTTGAGGACAAAGTGGCGGCCGCGGAGGCACCTCCCTCGACTCCCCGATCTTCCCGGACTCCCCTTCTTTCCCCCCTCCATTCCATGTGTCCCTGGCACCTGGCCTTCGCCTCCGACGGCCGTCACCCATCCTTCGCCACAGCCGCGCAGCTGCGCTCCGCGGTCCGGGGGCTGGCCCGCATCGCCGGCCCCCGGGTCCTGCTGTTCGGCATCGCTGGCCACCAGGCCCAGCTCGTGCTCGACTGTCATAGATCCCAGGCCGGCCAGCTGGCTCGCACCATCCTGGCCGGCCTGCGCGCCCGGGGTGCGCGCAGCCTCGAGCCCGCTCGGCTGCGCCCGGTCCAAGACAGCGAGCACCTCGCCTGGTTGCTGGAACAGGTCCTGCACCTCCCCTGGCGCCAGGGCCAGGCGGGCCACCCCGCCCTCTGGGAAGGCTCCTGCCTGCCCGAGCTCCTGGGCGCGCGCCGGCTGCCTCGCCTGTCCCCCGGGCTCGCCAGCCACCTCCCCGGCTACAGCCCCCTCCAGGCAGCCCAGGCCGTAGGTCTCCAGCGCCCGCCCGCTCGCCTTCCTCCGGCCACGGCGCGAGGCCTGGGAATCCAGCGGGTGGTCAGCGCCGCAGCGGTCGTCATGGCAGCTCCGCCCGCCATGACAGGCCGCGAGATGCCGGTGGTGCTCGCCCGGCGCTGCGCCGCCAGGGTCGCAGCCCTGGCCGGCATCCCCCGCTCCGAGCTGGCCTGGGCCCTGGGCCTCAGCGGCCGCAGCGCCTACCGTCTGGCCAGCGCCTCGCTGCCCCCCGGCAGCGCCGAGGCCCTGCTCATGCGCCTGGCCCTCGAAGAAGCCGTCGCCGCCCAGTCAGCCTACGCCGCCCCGCCACCAGGCGGATGGTCCGCCCACGCTCGATAGCCCCCCATCACCCGCTGCACGGCTTCCAGCACCGGCGCGTGCAGCGCGGCGCTGCTGACCACCACGCCTTCGTTGTGTCGCAGCTCGCGCCCCGCCGTGAAGTCCAGCGCCCGCCCGCGCATGTCGCTCACCCGGCCGCCGGCCTCGGTCACCACTGCCCAACCGGCGGCGTGATCCCAGCTCCTCTCCACGTGGCCCCGGCGGGCAGGCAGGCGCAGGTAGATGCTCGCATCTCCGCGGGCCACCGCGGCGTACTTGCACTGGGAATCCAGCTGGTGGGGAGCTCGCCGGATGCCCAGCAGCGCCGCCACCCGTGCGGAGTCCGAGTGGGAGGTGTGCGCCTTCTCCACCGACTCGCAGATGCGAGCCAGCGAAGGGTCAGCCTCCTGGTCCACCCGCACGCGCCGCTCCGCCGGATCGTGCAGGCCTCGCTGCCAAGCGCCTCCCCCTCGCACGGCGACGAACAGGCAGCCCAGGCCCTGCTCGGGATGCTCATGGCTCACGGGCAGGTTGGGACAACCCAGCACACCCAGCACCACCTGGCCATCCTCCACCAGAGCCAGGGCAAGGGCGTACTGATCGCCCCGCAGGAAGCCCTTGGTGCCGTCGATGGGATCCAGCACCCAGTAGCGGCCACGGCCCCCTCCTTTGAAGCGCCCCCGGTCGATGGCAGCGAGCAGGGCGGCTGGCCCCACAGCAGGCAGCACCCGTTGCACCTGGGTCAGGACGCGGTCTCTCATGGCGGCGTTGTCCGTCGATCTCAGGGCCACAGCGTCCTCCTCGCCCACCAGGGGCAGCGAGGGAAACTCTACCGCCAGCAGCTCGGAGATGACGGCCTGGGCACCGAAGTCCGCCACGGTCACCGGCGAGCGATCCACCTTGGTCATGCTGCTGGCGGGCGAGATCCCGGCCTGCACAGCGGTGCACAGGCGAGCCGCGCTCAGCACGGCGTGCACGGCGACGCGGCGCTCCTTGGCGTAGGCCATGGCGATCTCTCCGCAGGTGGTTCAGTCGCGCCGCGTGGACAAGGGATCGCCCTCTTCGTCGGCCAGCAGGCCATCTTCCAGGTCCTCGTCGCTGATCCAGCCGCGCAGGGGACCCTGCGGAGGACCCGCGGACCAGCCATCGCGCGGATCGCGCGAGGGCCAGTCGCCCGCCACCGGGTGGGCCCAGGGGGGCTCGGGGGGCAGCTCGGGCACCCGCTGCTCGCGCAGCCAGGCCTCTTCGAGGCGCCGCTGCAGGGCGTCCTCGCGCTCCAGCGCAGCTCGGCGCTCGCGGTTGCGACGCCGTACGCGCAGGTAGCCCAGCAGCAGGAGCACACCGCCCAGCCCCCACCACGCTCCGTCGCCCACCAGCGACGGGAACCACAGCTTGCTGCTCTCGAGCCGGGAACGCCAGGCCTGGTCCACCTCGTCGAGGCCCTCTCCGGTGGCCTCCCGGAACGCGGCCCGCACCGGCCTGCCCCCTGCCAGCTCGCGCACCAGGACGCGCAGGGACTCCTCGCCGTAGGTGTTCCGGATGAACGCCACCAGGTCGGCGGACTGGGCGTAGGCCAGGTGGGCGCGCAGCGGGTCGTGGGGGAAGCCCGCCACGAGATCGTCCAGCGACAGCAGGTTGTCGCCCAGCATGCCCCGCGAGATGGCGCTGGTGGTCTCGGCGCTGTACTCCTTGGCCACCACCTGTGCCAGGCCCTCGTGGAGCCAGCGGGGCACCTGGGCACCGTGGAAGCGCTGCCCCACCAGCACGTGGGTGATCTCGTGGTCGAGCACCTGCTCCAGGGGCCGCGCCGTGCCCGCCCGGACTCGCGGCGCGCGCAGGTAGATCTCGGCGCGCAGAGGCCAGGCGGTGGCGTCAGCCCAGGCCTCGGGCCGGCCGGGCTGCAGCTGCTGGAACTGCGCTGCGCTGTGGGTCAGGAAGATCCGCACATGGCGCCCGGTGGGCAGGCCAAGCTGCTCGGCGATGCGCGGCACCGCCTGCTCCGCGTGCAGGGCCAGGCGCTTCACCGCGGCGCGATCACCGGGATCACCCCCGACGGTGGTGTACAGACCGCGCTCCACGAGCCAGTGCTCCGGGAACTCCACCGGAGCCTCCATGGCCAGCTGGGCGACGGGCTGCGCCGGTGCGGCGTTCCAGGAAGGGGAGCCTGCCCCCATCGTGACGGGCAGGCAGAACAACAGGGCGACCAGGAGCAGCGAGCGGATGAAGCTGAAGTCTCACCTCCGGTGAGCGAGGGTGTGCGTACCAGGCACCAGCCTACACACGGATGGCGGCGCAGGCCAGCGGCACATGAGCCCCGGAGCGACGTGGTAGAAGGGGGAGCGTACCCTCCCGCACCGGTGAGCCATGCCCCCGCGCTCCTCGCTGCCCGTCGCGCCGCTGCTGGCGCTGCTGCTGGCCCCCTCCGCCGCCTCCGCCGCCTGCCCTGCCGATCTGGGCGAGCTGGCCCGGCAGGTGGATCAGGCGCTGGAAGCCTACGCCACCATGGACACCGACCTGTTCTTCTCGGCCCAGCGCAGCGCGCGCGAAGCCGTGGGCTGCCTCGAAGAGCTGGCGGAGCCCGCCCAGGTGGCGCCCTTCCACGGGGTCGAGGGCCTGGCGGCCTTCCTGATGGAAGACGACGAGGCCACCGTGGCCTCCTTCCGTTCCGCCCTGGCGGCGGATCCCAGCTGGAGCCTGCCAGAGAGCGTCGCTCCTCCGGGTAGCCTGCTGGAAGAGCCCCTGCAGCGCGCCGCGGAGCTGGGCACCGGTCCCACCCACCCGCTGCTGGGCAGCAGCGGTTTCCATCTCGTCGTGGACGGCGAGCCCGATGCGGATCGCCCGGCAGAGCGCCCCTACGTGCTGCAGGTGGTCACCGAGGACTGGGATGTGCTGTGGAGCGGGCCCCTGGCAGCCCACGATGATCTGCCCGCCGCCGCGCTGAACCCCCAGCGCTTCTCCGCGGGCAGCTCGGCCCTGAGCCAGGCCCTGGGAGGCGAGGAGCGCTTCGACCGATCATCCGCCAGCCGCCTGGGCTACGGCGCAGCGGCCTTTGGCGCGGCAGCGCTGGGGCTGGCCACCGCCTCCGGCATCAGCGCGGCCAGGCGTTCCGCCGCCCAGAAAGCCTGCATCGAAGACCACGAGTGCGTGGCGAACGAAGACGCCTGGGCCGAGCGCGTGGGCGCCATGCACCATCGCTCGGTGGCCCTTGGCTGGAGCGCCGCGGGCTGCGGACTCGCCGCGGGCGGGCTCGCGGTGGGCGCGGTGCTGGAGAAGCGGTTCTGAAGGCTCCGCCGCGCGGCCTGCAGCAGGGCCCCACGGAGGATAGCCGGAAGCGCCTGGAGGCGCCCTTGACCCCTGCCCGAATCTTCGCCCCCTTGCTCCTGCTGCTGGCACCCGGCTGCGGCAGCCACTGGGAAGCCACCTGGTACGAGGCGGCCCCCGTCTTCGACACCGGAGACCCGGATCCAGGGCCGGTGGACGACGACCTGGACGGCTGGGCCGTGGACGAGGACTGCGACGACCTCGACGCCTCGGTGAACCCCGGCCAGGCGGAGATCCCCTACGACGGGCGCGACAACGACTGCGATCCCAGCACCCCGGACGACGACCTGGACGCCGACGGCTACGAGCACGACCAGGACTGCGACGACGAAGACGCCAGCGTCAACCCTGCCGCCAGCGAGACCACCTACGACGGGCTGGACAACGACTGCGATCCCAGCACCCCGGACGACGACCTGGACGGCGACGGCTTCGCGCTGGAGCAGGACTGCGACGACGAAGACGCCAGCATCAACCCCGACGCCACAGAGATCTGCGACGGCATCGACCAGGACTGCGACGAGCTGGTGGACGACGACGCCAGCGACGCGTCCAGCTGGTACCCCGACGCCGACGGCGACGGCTATGGCGACTCCCACCAGCTGGAGCGCGCCTGCCAGCAGCCCACCGGCACCGTCGCCCTGGGCGGCGACTGCGACGACGACGACCCGGCCTACAACCCATTGGCCGCCGAAGACGACTGCACCGATCCCAACGACTACAACTGCGACGGCTCCACCGGCTTCGCCGACAGCGACGCCGACGGCTGGGCCGCCTGCGAAGACTGCGACGACACAGACGCCTCCATCAACCCCGACGCCAGCGAGACCTGCGACGGGCTGGACGACGACTGCGATGGCAGCGTCGACGAGGGCCTGGCCACCCAGACCTGGTACGCCGACGACGACGGAGACGGCTGGGGAGATCCGGACGACCACAGCACCAGCTGCGGCACCCCCTCCGGACATGTGCTCGACGATAGCGACTGCGACGACAGCGACAGCAGCGTCTACCCCGGCGCGCCCGAGGACTGCGGCGACGCCACCGACGACGACTGCAACGGCGTGGTGGACGACAAGGACGACGACGGAGACGGCCACGTGGACGAGGCCTGTGTCGACACCGACGGCTCCGCGCCCGCCGACGACTGCGACGACAGCGACGCCAGCATCTCGCCCTCCACCAGCGAGTCCCTGGACGGCCTGGACAACGACTGCGACGGCGACGTGGACGAGGCCACCTCAGCCTGGGACGACGACGGCGACTGCTTCTGCGAGCTGGCGCCCTGCCAGGGTTCCGTGGACTCCAGCTGCAGCTCGGTGGACGAGGGCGACTGCGACGACAGCGACCTGGGCGTGAACCCCGACGCCCTGGACGAGCCCGACACGGCCTATGTGGACGCCGACTGCGACGGCATCGACGGCTCGGCAGCCTACTCGGTCTTCCTCGATCCCGCGAGCGGTGACGACTCGTACGACGGCCTGAGCGACGCCAGCCCGGTGCTCACCCTGGACGCAGCCTACGGCGTAGCCCTGGCCGAGGGCCTGGACTGGATCCTGGTGGCAGAGGGCACCGTGGAGCTCGCGGGCGACTTCGAGGAAGGGATCCACCTCGCCGGTGGCTACGATGCCAGCCTGGCCTGGACCCGCGACCCGGCCATCTTGCCAGCCTTCGCCCTGCCCGCCGAGGGCGCGCTGATCACCGGCTGGAGCACAGGCACCGAGTGGCAGCAGCTGGAGTTCAACGCCGCCAGCGCAGCCAGCGCGGGCGGCTCCTCCATCGCGCTCACCATCAGCAGCGCCAGCGGCCTGCTGCTGTCGGACTGCCTGGTCGTCGCGGGGGACGCGGGCGACGGCAGCGACGGCAGCGACGGCAGCGACGGCAGCGACGGCAGCGACGGCAGCCCAGGGGACGACGGCTGTCACATCTGCGAGAGCTGCTCCGATCCCTCCCCAGGCAGCGGCGGATCCGGCTGCGGTGGCGCCGATGGCGGCGGCGGCGGCGACTCCGGCTACGGCTGGGACAGCGGCGACGATGGCGCCAGCGGGACCGGCAGCGGCGGCGGCGGCGGCTCTGGCGGAGGCGCCTATGCCGACGGCAGCTCTGGCACCGCGGGCGGTTCCGGTAGCGCCGGGGGCGACGGCTCCGGCGGCGCTGCCCTGGGCACGTTCAGCAGCGGTGGCTACGCCCCCGCGGCCGGCAGCGACGGCGCCGATGGCAGCGACGGCGGCGGCGGGGGTGGCGGTGGCGGCGGCGGCGGGGGCACCGACTACGTGGTCTGCATCAGCTACGGCGGCGGCGGCGGCGGCGGCGGCGGCGGGGGCTGCGGTGGCAGCGCGGGCACCGGCGGCAGCGGCGGTGGCGCCAGCGTGGGCCTGCTGCTGCTGGACTCCAGCGTCGAGATCCTCGGCGGCGAGATCACCACCGGCCAGGGCGGCGACGGTGGCGATGGCGGCGACGGCGGCGACGGCGGCGACGCCGGATCCGGTGCAAGCGGAGGTGGCGGCACGGACTTCTTGAGCGCGGGCGCCGGCGGCGCCGGAGCGGCCGGCGGCGCCGGAGCGGCCGGCGGACATGGCGGCGGCGGAGGCGGCGGTCCCAGCCTGGGCCTGCGCTGCGAGGGCAGCTCCACGCTCAGCACCGACGGCAGCACCGCCACCAGCCCCGGCACGGGCGGCAGCGGCGGCGCCAGCGCGGGCACGGCGGGCTCCTCTGGAGCGAGCGCCGACTCCAGCGGTTGCTGACCTGCACCTGTCGCGGGCGCACAGCCCGCGATAATGATCCTGTCCGAAGGCGTCACCACCCGCGATGGCCTGCTCATCGTGGCCCGCGGCGCCGAGGTGAGCCCCGCCCTGCTCCAGAAGCTAGGCATCTGGTCCGAGCTGGACCGGGTACTGGAGCCCATCATGGTGCAGTCCGCCCCTGACCTGGGCAAACCCAGGAAACGCGCCTGAGTCCAACGTGGAAGAGCCCCCCCTGCAGCTCGATACCCGCCGCCGCTCCTGGCTCTACCTGCTGGCCCTGCTGGGCGTGGCCGAGCCCATCGTAGCCTTCGATATCTACGCCCTGGCGGTCAACGACAGCGCCCACACCTCGCTGCCCACCCGCTGGCTGGCCTGGGGCCTGGCCGCCGTGGCCCTGCTGGCCCTGGTGGCCTGGTGGGCGGAGCGCCGCGCCCGCTCGAAGCGGTGCCGGCTGCTGGCGCTGGCGATCCTGCTCACCGGCCTGCTGGGCGCCGCCAACGTGCTGCTCTTCGAGCACTACAACGTGCTGATGTCCTACGAGACCTGGGTGGAGCGGCGGCTGCCCGCCAAGTACGCCCCACCCGGCCAGGTGCTCCAGATCCCCGGTGTGCCTCCCCGGCTGCCCGACGCCCCACCACCCACCGTCGACACAGGCGCCAGCTCGCGGGACTGAAGAGGATTCACGAGTGGTGGCATGGACCAGGGTGTGTGCCCCTGCCTCCCGCCCAGGCTACCCTCCGCTGGACGATGCAGACACGACTCGCCGCCCCCTCGCTCGCCATTATCCTGGCGGCCTGCGTGCACGAGCCGCCCCCAGTGGCCGTGTTCCAGGACGGAGGCCACGAAGCAGCCCTGCAGCGCCAGCAGCTGCTGGCCTCGCAGCCGGGCCCCGGGCAGGCCCTGGAGCGCTGCCGGCTGGGCTCCATGGCGCTGGCCACGGGCGAGCTGGCCCTGGCGGAGCAGGCCCTGCGGGGCGCCGTGGGCAGCATGCAGGACTTCCAGGCCCAGGGTGAGTGGCGGGCCGTCATGGGCCAGGAGTCCGCCAAGGAGTGGAAGGGCGAGCCCTACGAGAAGATGCTGGCCTTCCTCTACCTGGGAGCGCTGCTGCACCAGAAGGGCGACCACGGCAACGCCCTGGCCATGTTCAAGTCCGCCGTGCTGGCCGACGCCGGGACGGTGGAGGAGCGCTACCGCTCCGACTTCCTGCCCGCCTGGCTGCTGCAGGCTCTGGCCTGGCAGGCCGAGGGCGAGCCCGAGAGCGCCCGCCAGTCCCTGCGCCACGCCGCCGATGGCCTCTACAGCCGCGTGCTGGTGGATCTGCTGGCTCGGGAGCTGGCCGCGGTACCCGACACTGGCTCCCGCGATGCTGCAGAGGCGGCCCGCATCGCGCTGCTCACGGGCCTACCCGCTGGAGTCTCGCTCTCTCCCCGCGAGCCCGGCGAGGCTGCCCGCGCGGCGGTCTCGCAGGCCGGTGACATCCTGCGGCTACAGCTGGACAAGGAGAACCAAAGTCGCCTGCCGGCCCTGCAGGGCTTCTCACGCCGCGAGCTGGAAGAGGCCCTCACCGTCCTGGGTCCACTGGCCGAGGCCTGGCGCTCGCGGGCCGCAGCGCTGCCCCCAGAATTGCTGGAGGGGCCCGCCCAGCGAGCGGCGGCCATCGAGGGCCTGCTGGACCAGCCCCCCAGCCTGCTACTGCTACTGGAGCAGGGACGCGGCCCGCGCAAGGTGGCCGAAGGCCGCCACCAGGAGATCCTGCGGGTGGTGCCGGGAGGGCCGCCCTCCAGGCCGCCCAGGGTGGTCCTGGACGGCGCGGAGCTGCGGACGCTGGAGCTGGACAGCCTCAGCTGGCAGGCCACCACCCGCGGCGGCCGCCAGGTGGACGGGTTCCTCCGGGGCAAGGCCATCTTCAAGGACAGCTCGCTGATCACCGGCTGGGTGCTCATGGACCTGGGCGACGCCGCCCTGCACAGCGACCACGACGAAGCCGCCGCCGCGCTGTACGCCCTGGGCCTGGTCACGTGGATCGTGGGCGCCGCCACCAACCCCGCCGCGGACACCCGCCAGTGGGAGCTGGTGCCCGACGGCTTCTGGCTGCTGGCGGCCGACCCGGCCCCCGGCGAGCACCGCCTGAGCATCGACGGCCGCGACTACCGCCTGCACATTCCCCAGGCCGGCCAGGTGTTCCAGCTGATCCCGCGCCTCCCTCCGGGTGGTTCCCGGGATATCCCCTCCCCACAGCACTCCCGTGCGGCGCCACCCCCGCCCGCCAGCCTCGAGGACTGACAATGCCCGTCAACCCCAGCCCCTCCACCCTGCGCCTGCTCCTGCTGGGCGCCGCTCTGCTGCTGGCGGCGTCCTGCGGCGTCAAGACCGTGCAGACCACCTACGTGGACCCCGACGCCTACGGCGCCGTCGAAGGCACCGGCATCGAGGCTCGCGACGTGCGCGCCATCTCCACCCAGATGGCCACCGAGCTGCTGGACAGCCCGGTGCTCCAGGGCTTCGAGGGTGCGCCGCGCATCGCCGTGCTGCCGGTGAAGAACCGCTCGCGCTTCCTCATCGACCAGGAGATCTTCACCACCCTCATCACCGACATGCTGGTCCAGAACGCCGCCGGCCAGCTGGCGGTGCTCAACCGCGACATCGTGGCGGAGATCATGGCGGAGCGCGAGAAGAAGCGCGCGGGCGAGGTGGACGCCGGTGAGCTGCGGGCCATGGCGGGCGCCGACTACTTCCTGGAGGGCGAGGTGCAGAGCCTGTCGGCATCCAACTACGCCGCCCAGAGCGACTACGTGGTGGTGCGTTTCCAGCTCACCGACGCCGAGACCGGCATCGTGGGCTGGTCCAACTCCTACCAGATGAAGAAGGAGGGCTCATGGGGCGTGATGTACCAGTAGCTCGCCTGGCCTTGCTGCTGCTGGCCGCGGCCTGCCTGTGGGGCTGTGCCTGGCGCGGGCCCATGCCCGCAGCCACCCTGGGCGACCTGGATCCGGGCCCACGGGTCATGGCCTTCGACCAGGCCGCCTGGAAGCTGGTGGCCGCCCAGAACCTGGCCGAGCGGCGCAACAACGACGGCAGGCTGCACGTGGCCGTAGAGCTGGTCAACCTCTCCACCTCCGATCTCGACGTGGGCGTGCGTGTGGTCTTCCTGGACGAGCAGGGGCGGCTCATCAGCCAGGCCTCCCCCTGGGAGGTGGTGGTCATCGCCGGCAGCAGCATGCTGCTCTACGACGCAGCCTGCCTGGACACCCGGGCCCAGACCTACCGCGTGGAGATCCGCACGCCCTGACATGAGCACCCCCCCCACGCCATCCCCACCCTGGTGGCGAGATCGCCGCCTGCTGCTGCTGGTGGCCGTCACCATCGGGCTGCGCCTGCTCATGGCCGCCATCTGGCCCATGGAGAAGTGCCTGCGCGACGAGTGCATGTACATGTTCACCGCCGAGCGCATGGCCAACGGCCAGGGCATGACCGCCAGCAACGGCTGGATCTGGGCCCCCTTCCATGTGTTCCTGATGGCGGTGATGCACAAGCTCACCGGCTACGCCGGCCTGCTCAAGATCCCCCAGATCCTGTTCTGCGGCGTGGCGGTGGTCACCATCTTCCGGCTCGGCCAGCGGGTCACCGGCGAGCGCGCGGCGCTGATGGGCGCCTGGTTCTACGCGCTGCACCCCACCCTGGCCTTCTTCGGAGAGCGCTGGTGGAGCGAGACCATCTACGCCACCCTGCTGCTGATGGCGCTGCTGCAGCTGCACCGCGCCCGCGACGGGATCCCTCGTCGAGCGGCCCTCACCGGCGGGCTGGTGGGCCTGTGCGTGCTGCTGCGCGGCGTGGCCACCTACATGCTGCCCATCTTCGCCCTGGGCATGCTGTGGGGCCGCTTCCGCCGGAAGCAGGCCTGGATCCAGGTGCTCGCGATGGTGGCGGTGACCGTGCTGGTGGTCACCCCCTACTCCATCTACGCCAGCAGCAAGTTCAACACCTTCATCATCTCCGACCGCACCATGGGCCAGATGATGTGGCTGGGCAACAACGACTTCGAGCCCATCACCTTCGACTACGGCAACGGCAAGCTGACGGATCGAGCCTACAAGAGCCACACCGGGGGCGGCCGGGAGCACTGCGCCCCCAAGAGCCGCCCCGTCAAGCGCGACCGCTGCGAGACCGAGGCGGGCAAGCAGTGGATCCGCGACAACCCCCGGGAGTTCCTGCGCCGGGTGCCGCTGCGGCTGGCGCAGCTGTTCAACCCCAACTCCTTCCTCACGCGCCACCTGCGCTCGGGGAGCTGGAAGGGCCTGCCCCAGGGCGTCGACAACGCCATCTGCGTGCTGGTGGTCATCTTCTCCTTCGTCAACGTGCTGGGCGCAGCCCTGGGGGCCTGGACCAGCAAGCGCTCGGTCTACCTGCTGGTGGTGGGCCTCACCACCGCCTACCACCTGGCCGCGGTGGCCTCTCTGGCTGGGCTGTCGCGCTATCGAGTACCCCTCGACACGCTGTGGATCGTCTTCGTGGGGGCCTTCCTGGCTGCTCCTCTCAGCAGCCTGCGGCAGGCCATGCGCCCCTGGTGGCGCCCGCTGGGTGTGCTGATCACCCTGGCGCTCCTGCTGGCGCTGATGCTCTGGTTCCTGCCCGCCGGCTTCCCCAGGTGGCGCGTCGACTTCCCCCTCTGGGCGGGCTGGCTGTCATGAGCGCCTCGATCCTCTTGCGGGTCCTGCTGCTCACCGGGCTGGCAGGCTGCCACACCCCCTCCGTTCCCGCGGGCGATCCCGGCGTGCCCGACATCGTCCTGGTGAGCATCGACACGCTGCGCGCCGATCACCTGGGCTGCTACGGCCACTCCCGCGACACCTCACCCTTCTTGGACTCCCTGGCCGCCCAGGGGCGCCGCTATGCCCACGCGCGCGCCCCCAGCCCGTGGACCCTGCCCTCCCACGTCACCATGCTCAGCGGCTGGATGCCCGCACGCCACCTCGCTGTGGAGGACGACATCGGCATCGCCCCGGAGATCCCTCTGATCTCCGAGACCCTGGCGGCCCATGGCTTCGCCACGGGGGGCTTCACCTCCACCCTGTTCGTCTCCCGCAAATTCGGCTTCGAGCGCGGCTTCCAGACCTTCGACGACGGCGACATCAGGACCTCCAAGCAGAACCTGGCGGGTGAGGTCACCGCCACCCACGTGGTGGACCGCGCGCTGAAGTGGCTGCGCGGGATCGATCCCGGGGAGCCTGCCTTCCTCTTCGTGCACTTCTATGACGCCCACTACGCCTACGATCCGCCGGCCCCCTGGGACACCCACTTCGATCGCGCCCCCACCGACGACGACGCCCGCTACCGCAAGTACCACTGGTACCAGGACCACCCCCTGGATCACGCGCAGCTGACCCACCAGCGGGCGCAGTACGACGAGGCCATCCGCTACGTGGACGCCGAGCTGCAGCGCCTGCACTCCGCCATGCAGGCGGCCGGGCGCCGGGCCAGCTGGCTGATCACCGCCGATCACGGCGAAGAATTCGGCGAGCGCGGCTCCTGGGGCCACGCCCACACCCTCTACCCCGAGCAGCTGCAGGTGCCGCTGATCCTGTCCGGAGCCCGCGTGCAGGGTCCGCCGTCGGTGGTGCAGGCCGTCGCGGGCCTGCAGGACATCCCCCCCACCCTGGCAGCCTGGGCCGGCGCTGAGCACCCCGCGGGCGACGGGGTCGACCTGGGCGCGCTGTCCAGCAGCGCCGCTCCCCGAGCCTTCGTGGCCGACACCAGCCGCTTCTCCACCAACCGCATGGGCATCTGGCTGGACGGCTGGCGACTGGACCTCGACCTGACCAAGGGGGGGCGCGAGCTGTACCGCACCAGCGTGGATCCCCTCGAGGAGCAGGATCTCGCAGCGCAGGACCCCGACCAGGTCCGGGCGCTCGAGACCAGGCTCTTCAGCGAGCTGGGCGCCCCCTGGTCCTGCAGCCAGGACGTGCAGCTGCGCTCTCGTCGAGGCCGCATCCTGAGCGCGAGCCAGCTGCAGGGGCGCAAGGCCAGCCTGCAGGCGGGGACCCGGTTCCAGCTGCTGCCTGTGGACGCCGAGATCCAGCTGGCGGGAGGCGACGACTGGCTGCGCGCGCCCTCGTCGCCGCCGACCCAGGGAGCCCCGGTGTCCTGGCAGGGTCCCCAGGCTCGGGCC
Source organism: uncultured Enterobacterales bacterium (assembly GCA_964512185.1). GTDB lineage: Bacteria > Myxococcota_A > UBA796 > UBA796 > JAFGLY01 > CAZEJJ01. The sequence continues at coordinate 18,299 of CAZEJJ010000069.1, forward strand.
GTGAGCCTCACGCCGGAGGAGCGCGCTCAGCTGGAGGCTCTGGGGTACATCCAGGGGGAGAACTAGGCTCTCCACGACGGGCGGACACGCCGCCGCAGCTGCTGCTCATTCAGGTGGGCACGCCCAGGCGCGGCAGGATCACCGCCTGCAGCAGGATCCAGCCGCCCAGGAACAACATGAAGAGGAGGTTTTCGTCCATGGGCTCTCCGCAGGTCCAGACTCCTGGAGCCACCACCCACCCTGAGCGTCACAGGTGGATCGCCCTTGCATCCATCACCGCGAATTTGCTTGGAGAAAATCCGACCCGAGTGTAAACGTTCACCGGGCTCCCCTGCACTACAGGGATGCTCCCCTGGCCCGCGCACCCAGGAAAAGGCGATCATGGATCTCGAGGCACTCTTCGACCGCATCCTGCACGCCGTCGATGAGCAGGCCTACCTCACGCCGTCCAGCCACGTGGAGCCGGCCCAGCAGCAGGCCATGGCCGAGATAGGCGCCGCTGTCCAGGCCGCCGAGCTGGAGCCCGACGCCATGCGGGGCATGATCCGCAGCTACTACAGCCGGGGCCGCATCGACAAGGTCATGATGCTCTCCGCGCTGCACGTGGTGGCCGCCCATCCCTCGGTGGGCGACTGGGCCGAGGCCGCCCGCCTGGCCGGAGCGCAGGAGCAGGCCGCCATGGACCTGGGCGGGCCCGGTCTGCAGCACAACCTGGCCTCGGTGGAGCGCCACCGAGGCGTGCTGGCCTACCTGCAGGGCCACCACGAGATCGCCCTCGACTACTTCTCCCGCGCCTTCGAGCGGCAGCGCAGCGCCGAGAACCTGGGCAATGTGCTCTGCACCTTGCTCGCCCTCGGCGAGCTGCGCGATGCCCGCGACCTGCTGGTTCGCGTCCGTCGCTCCTTCCCCGGCGAGCTGGTGTCCCGGCTGGACGACCGTGTCCTGCGCGACCCCGACCTCGCTCCCCTCCGAGACCACAGGATGCCGTCATGACCAGCTTCGTGACCTGCCTCTTCCTGATCCTCTCCTACCTGGGCGTCGAGACCCAGGGCATGCAGCCAGCCGATTCCATCGACGCCGACGCCATCCACATCGTGGCCCACCCGCTGCAGGACGCCGGCGACGGCTGCTGGTCCAGCCAGGACAGCCAGTACAAGAAAATCTCCAACGGGTTCTAGAGCATGCAGAACTTCCACGACAAGCTCCAGCTGCTGCTGGCCGACAGGAGGAGCCCGGAAGCCCGGGCCTTCTACCTGTCGATCCTGCGCTACGTGGAGCGACGTGTGCAGAGCCTGCGGCGACAACGCTACCAGGACCTGCTCAGCCAGGTGGACGCCGAAGAGGTGGTGGCCGACGTGGGCATGCGCCTGATGACCGGCGCCCTGGCCCGCTTCCGCGGCAGCACCCCTCCCGAGCTCTACGCCTACCTGCGCACCATCACCGACCGCAGCCTGGGCCGCGCGGTCCGGCGCCGCCTGCGCGAGCGCGACGCCCTCGACGAGCTGACCACCGAGTCCGCCGGCGATCTGCTGGGTTCACTGCCGCGCCCCGATCGCCGCGCCGAGGTGCGCGCCGCCTGCCCCCTCCAAGAAAAAGACCAGCGCTACCTGGTGCAGCTGCTGGAAGCCGGCTCCAAGGCCGAGTACGCTCGCAGGCACTCCCAGAGCCGCGCCGCCGTCACCCGCATGGTGCAGCGCATCCGCGCGCGCATCGACGCCCTCGAGCCCGACCAGCGCATCGCCGTCGACGTGTGGATGCACCAGCGCGCCCACCAGGTGCTGGAGCAGCAGGCGGCGCCCCTGGTGAGCTAGCTCCCCTCGGTGCTGCCCACCGGCAGCCGGCGGCCGCCTTCTTGCAGGACCTGCTGGAAGTACTCCACCGTGCGGGCGATGCCGTCCTCGAAGCTCACCCTGGGCTCCCAGCCCAGCACGGCCCGCGCGCGGCTGATGTCGGGCCGGCGGCGGGTGGGATCGTCGGGGGGCAGCGGCCGGTGCACGATGCCGGCCGGGTTGCCGGTGAAGCGGTTGATGTGCTCCGCCAGCTCCAACATGCTGCGCTCCACCGGGTTGCCGATGTTGCAGGGCTCCACCTGGTCGGACTCCATCAGGCGGATGAGCCCGTCCACCAGGTCGGAGACGAAGCAGAAGCTGCGGGTCTGGTGGCCATCGCCGAACACGGTGAGCGGCTCACCCCGCAGGGCCTGGCCGCAGAAGGCCGGGATCACGCGGCCGTCGTGCAGCCGCATGCGCGGGCCGTAGGTGTTGAAGATGCGCACGATGCGGGTCTGCACACCGCGGTAGCGGTGGAAGGCCATGGTGAGGGCCTCGGCGTAGCGCTTGGCCTCGTCGTACACCGAGCGGGCGCCGATGGGGTTAACGTTGCCCCAGTAGGACTCCACCTGGGGGTGCACCGCGGGATCACCGTAGACCTCGGAGGTGGAGGCCAGCAGGAAGCGGGCCTCGTCGAGCTTGCAGCGGCGCAGGCAGTTGCGCGTGGCATCGGAGCCCGCGAACAGCGTCTCGAAGGGCAGCTGCACGTAGTCGATGGGGCTGGCGGGCGAGGCCATGTGGTAGATGCGGTCGAGGCGCCCGGGGGCGGGCAGCTCGCGGGTGACGTCCGCCTGCACGAAGCGAAAGCGCGGATGATCCTCGAAGCTGGCGAGGTTGCGCCGCGAGCCGGTGACGAAGTTGTCTACCGCCACCACCTCGTTGCCCTCTGCCAGCAGCCGCTCGCAGAGGTGGGAGGCCACGAAGCCGGCTCCGCCGGTGACCAGGATGCGCATGAGATCCTCCGAGGATGGGGGGCGAGGCTGATAGCGCCAGCCGTCGTCGGAGGCAAGGACCTGAGCGAGGGATACAGGGAGCCCACAACCGCAGGAGCAACCCCATGAGCCTCGCCGATCTGCTTCGCCTCGCCATCCAGCTGTTGGACACCGAGCTGTTCGAGCTCGCCGGCACCACGGTCACCCCCCTCACCCTGCTGACCGTCGCCACCATCGTGGGCGTCAGCTTCTACCTGTCCAGCATGTTCCAGCGGCTGGTGGGCCACTCCCTCAGGTCGAGGGGTGTGGAAGACGAGGGCACCGTGGGCGTGCTCCAGCGTCTGCTGCACTATGCCGTCATCGTCGTGGGCCTGGGGGTGGCGCTGCAGACCGTGGGCATCAAGCTCGGGGCGCTCTTCGCCGCCGGCGCCGTCTTCGCCGTGGGCATCGGCTTCGCCATGCAGAACATCGCCCAGAACTTCGTCTCGGGCATCATCCTGCTGGTGGAGCGCAGCATCAAGCCCGGGGACGTGCTGCGGGTGGAGGGGCGCATGGTGCGGGTCAAGCGCATGAACATCCGCTCCACCATCGTGCGCACCCGCGACGGCGAGGATCTCATCGTGCCCAACGCCCTGCTGGTGCAGGGCACCGTGACCAACGCCACCCTGCGCCGCAACGCCTACCGGGTGCGCGCCCGGGTAGGCGTGCACTACGGCTCGGACATGCGCCAGGTGCGCGCCACCCTCGAACAGGTCCCCCAGCAGCTGTCCTGGCGCCTGGCGGGCCACCCCCGCTACGAACCGCGGGTCCTCCTGCTGGATTTCGCCGACTCCGCGGTCACCTGGGAGCTGGCGGTGTGGACCGACGACCCCTGGGACGAGCGCGCAGCCCTGAGCAGCCTGCGCGAGGCCATCTGGAACGCCTTCAAAGACATGGGCATCACCATCGCCTTCCCCCAGGTGGACCTGCACCTGGACTCGCCCGTGGTGGAGGCCCTGCGCTCCGGCCCGCGACTGGCTGGATAGGCGCCGCCCATGTCCCTCGAGGCCATCACCTCCGGAATGCGCCCCTTCATGGCGCGCGTGCTGCAAGACATCGGCCCCCGCCCGGCCTGCGAGCAGGGCGAGCGCCAGCTGGGAGAGCTGCTGAAAGAACGTTGGCGGGTGTGCTGCGACGAGGTGGAGCTGCACGCGTTCAGCTGCCATCCTCGCGCCTTCCTGGGCTGGATCCCCTGGCTGGTCCCCTGCTACCTGCTGGTGCTGCTCTGCTACTGGCTCTTCCCCCCCGCCGCCTTGGTGCTGAGCATGGCGGCGCTGGCGGTGATCTTCCTGCAAGCGGTGCGCTTCCAGGAGCTGGTGGATCCCCTGTTCCGCAGGGCCGAGGGCCACAACGTGGTGGGCGTGCTGCGCCCCCGGGGCGAGGTGAGGCGCCGGGTGGTGGTCTCGGCGCACCTGGACAGCGCCTACGAGTTCACCCTGTGGCTGTTCTTCAAGCAGCTCTCCTTGCCGCTGATGGTGCTGCTCCCCCTGGCCTTCGCCTGGATGGCCGCCGGCAGCGCGGCGGTCAGCACGGCCTGGGTCTTCGAGGCCAGCGACCACGGGGTCTTCACGATCATCGGAGTCCTCGGCGCCTGCTTCTACCCGGTGGTGGGCCTGTTCGTCTTCTTCACCGCCTGGAGCCCGGTGCCGGGCGCCCTCGACAATCTCTCGGGCATCGCCGTGGTGGACGCCATCGGCCAGGCCATGGCCCAGGCCGACGGCGAGCAAGGCCCGCTGCTGGAGAGCACCGAGCTGCTGCTGCTGGCCACCTCCGCCGAAGAAGCCGGCCTGCGAGGCGCCCGGCGCTTCGCCCGCCAGCACCGCGAGCGCCTCACGAACACGCCCACCTGGGTCATCAACCTGGACAGCTTCGGCGAAGAGCAACACCTGGCCGTGCTCCACCGAGAGCACTGGACCGGGGCGCACCACGACCCGCGGCTGGTGCGGCTCGCCCTCAGCAGCGCCGCCACCGAGGGGCTGGCCATGAAGCGCTCCGCCCTGGTCCTCGGGGGCACCGACGCCGCGCCCTTCTCCCTGGCGGGGATCCCCGCGGTCACCCTCATCGGCCAGGACAGCAGCCGGCTGATCCCCAACTACCACACCCGCCACGACACCCTGGAGCACATCTCCGAGGCCGCCCTCAAGGCGGCTTTCGACGTGGTACTCTCCATGCTGCGCAGCATCGATCAGGGGGCCCTCGATGCTCCCGGGTCCCCACCGGAGCGGCCGCGGATCAGCGCCACCCCGCGGGATGTGCTGAACCCGTAGCGGTGGACCGCGGGCTCACAGGCCGAACAGCTCCACCGCGGTCTCGTGCCCCACCAGCTCGGCGGCATCCTCGGGGAGCTGCTCCAGCAGCGGGTCCGCGGGCACGCGGTTGGCCTCGAAGAACTCGGGCCAGCCCGCCGGCACGAAGAAGTGATCGGTGCCCATCATGAAACGGTGGGGACGATCGCTGATGAGACGCAGCCAGTCGTCCCGGAGGAACCCCTTGCCGTCCACCATGGACCAGGCCTGCGGGCAGTCATCGGCGATCTTGATGCTCAGGTAGAGGTTGTCGTGGGCCTCCAGCAGCTGCTCGGTGAGCGCCGCGGTGCGCTGCCCGGTGTTGTCCCAGCCCGCGTGGGTCCAGATGATGCGCGCGTCGCGGTTGTGGGCCAGCAGCCGCTCGAGACCGGAGATGTTCTCATCCAGCCACTCGGGGTTGTCCACAGAGGAGTAGAGACCGGACAGCTCGGTGTCCTCGGGGGCCGCCTCCATGTGGATGTCCAGGGACAGGCCATAGGCGGCGGCGATGTCCGCCAGGGCCAGGAAGAGCTCGTGGTCCGCCGGCGCCGCCTGAAAGTCGTGGCCGTCTCCCAGCGACAGGTGCACCGCGGCCAGCTCACCGAAGCCCAGCACCCCCAGCTCCGCCAGCTCGTGAGCGCGAGCCTCGAAGGCTTCCCGCAGCTCGGGGCTCGTGTCGCCCTCGGTCACCGCACGCTGGATCATGGTGTTCAAGGTGGCACCGCCCCCCAGGAACCTGAACAGCTCCCCGTGCTCCTCGACGAGCTCCATCAGGCTCTCCACTGGCGCTGGCGGGTCGTCCATGCCGGGGGAGCCGGGCGGGGGCAGCAGGATGAGCAGCTGCAGCGCCTCCTCGTCGATGGCCTCCAGCGCGGCGTCGACGATCTCGAGGTTGTCCTCCTCGCCGGTACCCGCCAGGTTCTTCACGTGGGAGTGCACGTCGATAGTGCCGTACCAGGGATCCACCTCGGGGCCGGTGTCGCTCGGGGTCGGACACCCCGCGACGAACGGGCAGCACGCTGCGAGCAACGCCAGCCCGCGGCCACCTACTGCCAACTGGGACCCACCGACAGCCAGGACGGGATCTCGAGCGCCGCAGCTGGCGGCGCCGCAGGCCGTGTCCGCTGCTCCACCTGGTCTTCCTCGCCCATTGCCAGGGTGCGGGTGGTGGTCCACACCTGGCTGGCGGTGCGCTCCAGCTCGTAGCCGCTGATGGTGTCGTAGGTGTCGGCCGGTGTGTGGTAGGCGCCGTGCTCGCCCACGGTGAACAGGAAGGCGATGGGCACGCCCGCGGACTGGAACCAGGCATGATCGCTGTTGTAGCTGGCCCCCAGCGGCGTGATGGGGAAGTCTTCGTCCTGCTGTGCCGCCAGCAGCTCGTAGAGCCACTCGGAGCCGGAGTCTGTGCCACCGAAGTCCAGCAGGCCCAGGTCGTCGCCGCCGCCCACCATGTCGAGGTTGATCATGGCCACGGTGTCTTCCAGGGCGAAGACCGGATCGATGACGTAGTACATGGAGCCGATCAGCCCCAGCTCTTCGGCGTTGAAGCCGGCGAAGACCATGGTGCGGGCGGGCTCGATGCCCGACTCGACCCACAGCTGGGCCAGCTCGAGCATGGTGGCGGTGCCCGAGGCGTTGTCGTCGGCGCCGTTGTAGATCTCGCCCGAGGGATCGGTGCCCACGTGGTCGAAGTGGGCCCCGACGAGCACCACCTCGTGGCCGATGTCGGGATCGGAGCCCGGGATGGTGGCCAGCATGTTGTGGGCGGTGATGGACTCGATGGCGGTCTCGGTGTGCAGCTGCACCTGCACGCCCGTCTCCCGCCCGCCGGGCTGCAGCGTGCTGTCGATGAGCTCCTGCCACACGCGCAGGTCCGGCAGGTGGTCCTGCAGCAGGCCCCGCGCGACGAACACAGCGGGCATGCTCTCATCGTAGTAGTCCTGGCCCAGGGTGCCGCCGCTGGCCTCGCCCTCCTCGTGGGAGAAGTCGGTGAACAGCAGCATGGCGGAGGCGCCGTGCAGCGCAGCGTTGGCGGCCTTGTAGCCGAAGGCGAACAGGTCACCCTGGGAGACGCCCGCTTCGTTCACCGGGCAGCCCTCCATGATGGCCTGGTCCTCGTTTGGGCCGTGGCGCATGACCAGGGCCACCTTGCCGCTGAGATCCAGGTCCAGGTAGTCGTCGTAGCCCGCGGGATCGAGGGGGCAGTCGGGCCAGGCCGCCGCGTCGAAGGGCGGCACGGTCAGGCCATAGCCGACGAAGACCAGCTCGCCCTCCACGTCTCCGGAGCCCGAGTAGGTGAACAGCTGGTAGGCGGGACCTTCCTCGTACTCGGTGCCGCCCAGGACGAGCTCGGAGGGGCCGGTCTGCACGAAGTTCTGCAGGGGGAAGCCGTGGCGGAAGCCGCCGTCGTCGCCCGCACCGGCCAGACCCAGCGAGCTGAAGTGAGCCTCCACGTAGGCGCTGGCGAGATCGCCCCCTTCGGTTCCAGGCTCCCGCCCGCCGTACTCGTCTGAGGCCAGCACCCGCACGTGGCCCAGCAGGCGACCCTCGTCGGGCTCGCCCGGCAGCAGGTCCTCGCTGGTGTCCAGAGGCTCGGCGCTGTCGTCCAGCCGATCGGAGTCGGGACTGCAGGCGAGCAGCAGGCCGCCCGCCAGGAGGAAGTGTCCAGCGCGCGGGCGAGGCATGGCGGCTCCCGTGGTGGCTACAGCAGGGTGTTGCCGTCGGCGTCCTTGGCCCGCCCCATGCCGATGATGATCATGTCGATGATGGCCCACACACCGCAGCCGCCGCCCGTGAGCAGCTTGAGGATGCCCAGGCCGGTGTAGCCCAGGTAGAAGCGATCGGCGCCCAGGGTGCCCAGGAAGCTGGAGAGCAGAAACGCGGTGCCCTGGGAGCGGGTGGGGGTGCCCAGCCGAGGACGGGCCAGGGGCTGGCCCTGAGCGTCGCGCATGCTGCCCATGCCCGCCAGCAGGAAGTCCACGAGGAACCAGATGCCGCAGCCGCCTCCGGTGAGCAGCTTGGCGATGCCCAGCCCGGTCTGGCCGAGGTAGAAGCGGTCGGCGCCGAAGGCACCCAGGAAGTAGGAAAGCAGGAAGGTGGTTCCCTGGTCGCGGCTGCTCATGGACTTCTCCTGTCAGAGCGAAGGTGGCACCTCGCCCTGTATCGCGCCCCGGACGCACAGTCGTGCGTGCGCCAGCGCCGCAGGGCCCAGCGGCACGCCCTCCAGCGTGAGTAAGTCCGCACCCTGGCGCTCACCCCCCTGACTTACTCACGGAAAACGCCCGATCTGCGTGAGTAAGTCCGCACCCTGGCGCTCACCCCCCTGACTTACTCACAAGGTCAAGGCGCCGACTGGCTGGTGCGAGCCCTGTCGCGTGGAGAGCGCTACCTCGACGAGACCGAGGCCGCGCTCGGGTGGGATCTCCGAGGAAAGCCGCCCGGGAGAGTCCGTGGCCAGCGCCAGGGACAAGGACGGTGACGGCGTGCGGGACCTGGCAGCCGGCGTGCGGGACCTGGCAGCCGGCGCCCGCTGCACAGCTAAGGAACCCGGCCTCGAAGGCTCCGTCTGCGTGATCCCCACGCCGCTGAGCCGCTGGGTCGACCCGCCGCTCAGCGCCGGATCAGGATGTCCACCCAGGCGTAGCCCCAGTTGTCCGAGGTGGTGCAGTAGGCGACGCCTTCCAGCATGCCCACGCGGATGGTGTCGCTGGACTCGCTGCGGGCCACCACGAAGTCGTAGGCGCTGGTGAGGTAGCTGGTGCTGCTGGCGTAGTCGGTGGTGGCCATGCTGCAGGTGGAGCCGCAGGAGCCATCGGGCAGGCCCCAGTCCTCGGAGCCGAACTGGAAGCTGATGGGATTGCTGCTGGGGATGGAGGTGGGGTAGGTGCAGTCGGCCGTGGAGCTGCCGGAGTCGTAGCGGAAGAGCACCTCGCTCCAGCTGAACCCCGCGGTGTTGTGGTACTGGGTGTCGTAGCCCGTGCCCCAGACCTGCACGGCGGTGCTCACCTCCAGCCAGCCGCCCCCGTCGGTGCTCATCTCGCAGGTCCACCAGTAGCCGTCGCTCATGTAGTAGCTGCCATCCGCCGCGCCAGCGTTGTCGGCCAGCACCGCGGTGCAGTCCTCGGCGGGGCAGTCCTCGGCGGTGCCCAGGGCTCCGTCGTCCACCGCGCCGTCGCAGTCCTGGTCCACCAGGTCGCAGAGCTCGGCGGCGCCGGGGTTGACGCCGCTGTCGGTGTCGTCGCAGTCGCCGCCGGTAGAGACGTGATCGCGCACCACGCTGCAGGCCTCGCTGGTGATGCTGTCGTCGCCGTAGCCGTCGCCGTCGTCGTCGTAGTACCAGGTGGACACGTCCAGCGCGTCGTCCTCGTCCACCGTGCCGTCGCAGTCGTCGTCATCGCCGTTGCAGTACTCGTCCGCCCCCGGGAAGATCTCGGCGTCCACGTCGTCGCAGTCCGTGTAATCGTCGGTGTAGCCCGCGGGCTGGCTGCAGGCGGTGGTGGTCACAGCGGCGTCGCCGAAGCCATCGCCGTCGCCGTCCTCGTACCAGGTGTCGGCGTCCACCGCGTCGCTCTCGTCGCTGAGGCCGTCGCAGTCGTCGTCGGCGGAATTGCAGTACTCGTCAGCGTCGGGGTGGATGCTGCTGTCGGCGTCATCGCAGTCGTCGGCATCGGCGGCGCCCACGTAGCCCGAGGGCTGGCTGCAGGCGGTGAGCCAGGACGCCAGATCACCGTGACCGTCACCATCGGCGTCCTCGTAGTAGCGGGTGGCGTCGCTGGAGTCGCCCTCGTCGGTCTCGCCGTCGCAGTCATCGTCCACGCCGTTGCAGCTCTCGGTGGCCTCGGGGTTCACCGCCGCGTCGCTGTCGTCGCAGTCCTCGTCGTTCTCCACCATGCCCGTGGGCTGGATGTCCTCGCAGTCCGACAGGTACTGCTCGGGATCGCCGTAGCCGTCGCCGTCCACGTCGCTGTACCAGACGGAGAGCAGGCCCTCGTCGGTCTCGCCGTCGCAGTTGTTGTCCACGTCATCGCACTCTTCGGTGGCCCCGGGGTGCACGTCGGAGTCACCGTCGTCGCAGTCGTTGCCGAACGGCACGTAGCCATCGGGGCGATCGCAGGCCTGCACCGCCTGCTCCTCGTCGCCGTAGCCGTCCTCGTCGGCGTCCTGGTAGAAGCTGTCGGTGACATCCTCGTCCACCTGCTCGTCGCAGTCGTCATCGGCCTCGTTGCACACCTCTTCGGCGCCCGGATGCACGTCGGGATCGCTGTCGTCGCAGTCCTCGTCGTCGAAGTAGCCGTCGAGATCCTCGTCCCGCGGGCTGGTGTCAGGGCCGGTGTCCTTGGGATCCTCCGGCTCGGAGGGACAGCCGGTGGCCAGGAGCAGGGCGAGCAGCAGGGCGACGGAGCGGGTCATAGGGCCTCCTGGGCGCCCATAGTAACTCACTCTGGAGTCACTCGCCGCGAAAGCCCCCGCCGAGGTCGCTACGACCCGATGTCCCCGTCCACCACTTCCTCGTACACCAGGTCGTCGATGACCAAGGCCAGGTCGAGGAAGTTCCAGGTGGGAGCGTCCTGGCTCTGGGTCCAGGAGTCCGCCAGCAGTTGCCGGATCTCCAGCTCCATCTCGTGCAGATCCTCGCTGCCGTCGAAGGCGGCCAGGCCGCGCTCGGCCAGCAGGTCGTCGATGAGATCCAGCAGGCGCTGCACGTCGCGGCCCAGGTACTCGGCCAGATCGGCGTTGTCCACCTCCGCCTCCACGTGGTAATCGATCCAGCCGTAGGGGGCGTCGAAGTACAGGGTGCGCGAACCCTCGGCGGGCAGGGCGGCGAAGTACACCTCCTGCGGCACCACCATGTCGCCCATCACATTGGGGCCAGGGCCCAGCTCGATGCAGCCGGGGGCTCCCACCACGGCCACCAACAGGCCGGCCATCAGCGCCTTGGGACGCCGCAGGGCGAAGCCCTGGTGGGTGGGGTAGCTCTGCTGGGTGGCTCTCTGGACCTTCTGGCGCTGCATGGTTCTATGCTCCGGTGGGTGGCGCCCCCCACTGTCAGCAAGATGCGGGCCAAGGCAGCCACGGATCGAATATGCCGCTTGTATGGCCCATTATTTGCCTGCGGACCGCAGCCACGAGGCAGACAGGCCGACCCCGTGCAGACAGAACCAGGACAGCCCTGCCGTGGTCGTGGAATCTTCAAGGCCCTGGACGCCACCTGCTCGGGATCCGCCGGGACCGTCACATCGCGACGGGCTATCATCGTATGCAGGAGGTGCAGAATGCGTCGCAGGCTCTACCGCATGGCCGCCCTGGTCCTGGCCCCACTGCTGACCACCGCCTGCCCCACGGGCGACACTGGCGACAAGCCCGACACCGCCTCAGGGGAGACGGGCACGCCCGACACCGGCGAGGCCACCGACTACGGCATCCCCCCCATCCGCTACATCCTGAGCGGCACGGTGAGCTCCGAGGGTGACGGCAGCCCCATCCCCGGCATCGAGCTTCAATTCCAGGACGTCACCGCCTCCTCCAACGAGACCGGCGTGTGGTCAATCGACGCCTCCGACGCCTGGTACTGCGGCGAAGACTGCCGCCTGCAGGCCCGCGACGTGGACGCTGACAAGAACGGCCTGTTCGAGGATCTCGAGGTGACGCTGGCACCCACCCAGACCACCGGCGAGGCTCCCGACGAGGGCACCTATGAACAGACCGATGTGGCCGTGGTGCTCACACCCATCCCCCAGGACGTTCCTCTCGAGGAGTAGCCCCACAACCCAGCGGGCACAGGACGGGCTACACCTCTCGGGTCGGGGCGGTGTATGCTGCCCGGAACCCACCGCCGCGAACGCGGCTGCAAGGAGCACCCATGGAGGTCACCGTCTTCGGCACGCGGGGTAGCCACTGCTGCAGCGGCGAGCAGTACAACAAGTACGGCGGCCTCACCTCCTGCGTGGCCATCAAGACCAGGAAGTTCTGGATCATCTTCGACGCGGGCATGGGCCTGGTGGAGGCCGGGCGACGCATCGTGGCCGACCCCGACGGCATCAACGACATCTTCATCTTCCTGTCCCACCTGCACAACGACCACATCGAGGGCATCAACTTCTTCCCGCCGCTGTACATGGGCAACTTCAACATCCACATCAGCGGCTTCGGCGAGTCCAGCGAGGTGCTGCTGGAGCGCATCTCCACCACCTTCTCGCCCCCCTACTTTCCCCTGGCACTCGGTGAGCTGAAGAGCCAGCTGGAGACCACCTGCATCGGCGAAGACGAGGTGCTGGTCTTCGACGACGACGATGGCAGCTGGGTCTTACGGAACGTGTTCCGCGATCCCTTCGCCAAGGGTCACTTCTCGGTGTCCAACTGGTACCACCCCAGCCACCCCCGCGACGGCGTGCTGCTGTTCAAGCTCAACTACCAGGGCAAGGTGGTCATCTACGCCACCGACGTGGAGCTGTACGGCAGCGGCCGCGACCGGCGTGTCCAGCGACTCTGCCAGGACGCCGAGCTGGTCATCATAGACGCCATGTACACCGACGAGCAGTACTACAACCCCGACTACGTGGTGCAGGGCTACGGTCACTCCCACCACACCGCGGTGCTCAGCCTCGCGGAGCGGGCCAACGTCAAGCGCCTGCGCTTCTTCCACCACGACCCGTCCAGCTCCGACGCCCACCTGGACGAGATCGACGCCAAGCTCAGGGCCCTCGACCCCGACTGGGGTGTCGCCTACGCTGGCGAGACCTTCGAACTGTAGTGGGGCTCAGCGCTCCACCACCATGCTCACGCCCATGCCGCCGCCCACGCACAGGGTGGCCAGGCCCAGGTTGACGTCGCGCTCGATCATCGAGTGCACCAGGGTAGTGAGGATGCGCGCCCCCGAGGCACCGATGGGATGGCCCAGGGCGATGGCGCCGCCGTTGACGTTGGTGATGTCGGAGGGGAGCTCAAGCTCGCGGGAGACTGCCAGCGACTGGGCGGCGAAGGCCTCGTTGGCCTCGATGAGCTGGAGATCGCCGATGCCCAGCCCCGCCGCACGCAGCGCCTTGCGGGTAGCGGGCACAGGGCCCACACCCATGATGGAGGGGTCCACACCCGCGGTGGCGTAGGAGCGGATGCTGCACAGCGGCTCGATGCCCAGCTCCGACGCCCGCGCGGCGGACATGACGACCGCCACCGAGGCTCCGTCGTTGATACCCGAGGCGTTGCCGGCCGTGACCGTCCCGTCCTTCTTGAAGGCGGGCCGCAGCCGCCCGAGCCCTTCGACCGTGGCGCCGAAGCGCGGGTGCTCGTCGGTGTCGAAGATCACCGGGTCCTTGCGGCGCTGGGGAACCGGCACCGGCACGATCTCGCCGCAGAAGCGACCGGCCTTGATGGCCGCCTCGGCGCGATTCTGAGACAGGGCGGCGAAGGCGTCCTGGTCCTCACGGCTGATCCCGTACTTCTCGGACAGGTTCTCGGCGGTGATGCCCATGTGATAGCCGTTGAAGATCTCCCACAGGCCGTCGTGCACCATGAGATCCTGCACGTCCACGTGGCCCATGCGAGCCCCCCAGCGCGCCTTGGGCATGGCGTAGGGGGTCTGGCTCATGTTCTCGGTGCCGCCGGCCACGATGATGTCGGCCTCGCCGGCCTTGATCAGGCTGGCCGCCAGGCCGATGGTGCGCAGCCCGGAGCCGCAGACCTGGTTGAAGGTGAAGGCCGTGCTCTCGTTGGGCAGCCCCGCGGCCAGGGCCGCCTGACGGGCCACGTTCTGACCCAGCCCCGCCTGCAGCACGCAGCCCAGCATGACCTCGTCCACCTGCCCGAGCTCCACGCCCGCGCGGGCCACGGCTTCTTTGATGACCAGGGCGCCCAGGTCGCGGGCGGAGACGCTCTTGAGGCTGCCGCCGTAGCCGCCGATGGGCGTGCGGACGATGCTGGCGATCACGATGTCCATTGTTCTCTCCAGGCTTTAGAGTCGCTCGATGATCAGGCTGACGGACTCGCCGCCACCCAGGCAGAGGGATGCCATTCCGAGTCGCCCGCCGCGCTGCCGCAGGGCGTAGAGCAGGGTGACCAGCACCCGGGCGCCCGAGGCGCCGATGGGGTGGCCCAGGGCCACCGCACCGCCGTTGATGTTGACCTTGGCCTCGTCGATGTCCAGCTCGCGGAGGATGGCCACGGAGCTCACGGCGAAGGCCTCGTTGATCTCGTGCAGGTCGATGTCGGCTTCCGAGAGCCCGGCTTTGGCCAGCACCTTGGGGATGGACTGGATGGGGGCCACCAGCACGTCCTCCAGCGGCACGCCCGCGGCGCCCTGGGCCAGCACGCGCGCCATGGGCGCGAGCCCCAGCTCCGCCGCCCGCTCCTCGGCCATGAGCAGCACCGCGGCGGCGCCGTCGGAGATCTTGGAGGCGTTGCCCGCCGTGACGCAGCCGCCCTTCTTGAAGGCCGCGCGGAGCCGGCGCAGGGTCTCGATGGGAGTGGGCTTTGGGGTCTCGTCGCTGTCGAAGACGGTGACCTTGCCCCGGCGCCCCTTGATCTCCACGGGCACGATCTCGTCCACGAAGCGGCCCGCCTCACGGGCAGCCAGCGCCTTCTCGTAGGAGCGGGCGGAGTAGGCGTCCATGTCCTCGCGCTTGACGCCGAATTTCTCGGTGACCAGCTCGGCGGTGATGCCCATGTGGAAGTCGTTCACCACGTCCCACAGGCCGTCTTGCACCATGGCGTCCAGCAGCTTGGTGTCTCCCATGCGGGCACCCGCTCGCGCCTTGGGCATCAGGTAGGGGGCCAGGTTCATGTTCTCCATGCCGCCGGCCGCCACCACGTCGGCGTCGCCGGCCGCGATGGCCTGGGCCGCCAGCATGATGGCCTTGAGCCCTGAGCCGCAGACCTTGTTGACGGTGAAGGCCCCCCCTTCTTGCGGGAGCCCGGCCTTCATCATGGCCTGGCGCGCCGGGTTCTGGCCCAGACCATGAGGCAGCACGTTGCCCATGATCACCTCGTCCACCACCGAGCTGTCGACCCCGGCGCGGCGCACCACCTCCGAGAGCACCACGGCACCGAGCACATCGGCCGGGGTGGTGGAGAGGGTGCCGGCGAAGTCGCCGATGGGCGTGCGGGCGGCGCTCACGATCACCACATTGCGCATGGTCTCAAGCTCCTCTGCGGACTGCAGATCTGGAAGGAGCGCCACCGTATCGCGAGCCCGGAGCGGTCGCTACGGAGGGGCAAGCAACCCAGACGGAGGTCAGGGAACGGGCGGTGGATAGCCGCCCTCGGGGGGCTGGAGGCGACGCCAGAGCCCAAAGCCCGCGCCCTGTTCCACGAACTCCCAGTCCTGGTCGAAGCTGGCGGCCAGGGGATCGTCCAGGCGGATCAGCGCGGTGTCCACGTGCTGCAATCCCAGCGGCCACTCCCCGAGCCAGCCATAGGGAGCAGGGCCCTCGTTGTGCAGCTGGGCCGAGGCCCACAGCACCCGGCGGCCCGCCAGGGCGGCACACAGCCGGTAGTCCGTGACCACCCGAGCGTCGGCCGGCACCTGGGCGGTGAGCAGATCCAGGGCCTTGACCTCCAGGGAGTCGAGGGCCTCGACGTTGTCGCGCCACATGCCCCGCTCGAGACGCTGCCGCTCCTTGAAGAAAGCCAGCGCGTTGCCCAGCACCATGAGCACGATGACCAGCGCCAGGGACTCCTTGCGGCGGCTGGAGCGCGCGCGGCCAAGGAGCCACGCCCAGCCCAGCACCCCCCCCGCCGCCAGGAAAGGCAGCAGAGCGTGGCGCAGGTAGGGGTAGGTGCCCGTGAACGCGTGCCACTCGCGGTGGCTGTCCAGCATCAGGAAGGCCACCTGGGGCGCCAGCATCAGCAACATGGCCGGGCACAGCAGCACCGGCGCGAAGCCGCCCGCCAGCAGCGAGCCCAGGTGGCGCAGCCGATCTTCCGTGAGCTGCGCCGCCACCTCGGGGCCCTGGCCCAGGCCCTCGACGAAGTGCCTGGGGTTGAAGTGGAAGAAGAGGTTGCCCTTGAACAGGTAGAGGAAGCCGAACCAGGCCAGCCCCACGCCCAACAGCAGCAGGGCATCGCTGCGCCGCCCCTTGCCCAGGGGGAGCACCAGCAACACCAGGGCCAGCAAGGGCAACAGGTAGCCAGACTCCTCGCGCACCGCGCAGCAGATCAGGGCGCCCACGACCAGCCGGCGGCGGCAGGGGCGAGCCATGCCCCACAGCAGGAGCAGGAAACCCGGGATGAAGAACACCACCGGCCGGAAGTCCGCCAGGGCCGCAGCCTGGGTGGGCAGCCAGGCCAGCCAGGCCACCGCCGCCGCCAGCCCGAACCAGGCCGATCCGCTCCGATCCCGCGCCAGCCCCGCCAGGGGGATGGCCGCCAGGCAGGTGGCGGCCACGTTGATCCAGAGCAGCGTGGTGGGATCGGGCCTGAGCATCCAGATGGGCAGCACCAGCGCCAGGATGGGATGGAAGTGCACCATCTCGAAGAAACCCAGCGGCTCCAGCAGCAGGGGCGAGGTCCAGGCCCGACCCTCGCTGGCGTTGAACAGGATCTGGCTGAAAAAAGCCAGGTCGTGAGCCCACTGCACCCGGTAGGCGGCGAAGGCCTGGGAGGCCCGCTGGCCCAAGAGCATCGTGGCCGCCGCCACCAGCAGCCAGGGGACCAGGCGTTGTACGCGCTCGCGCATACGCGGGCTGTATCCGGCGGGCTGTCGCGGCGCCGAGGTCTGGAGGGCCAGGGAAGGCTCGGAGCTCCGAGGTGAAAGAAATCCCGGGGCCAGACGTAGAGGGGATAGCGCGCAACCAGGACCCATGGTGCTGCTTGCCGCACTCCTCCCGAAGCGCTAGTCTCCCGTTGAAGTCCAACACCCCCCCCCGAACGGCCGCAAGCGCGCGAGATTCGGGTCTTTTCCGGAGCGTCCCATGGGTTTCTTCGACCGTATCTCCAACCTGTGGAAAGGGTTCATCAGCCTCTGGGTCTCCGACATGGAGACCCGCAATCCCGAAGCGGTCTACGAGTCCGCCATCGAGGAGCGCATCAAGAAGCACCGTGAGCTCAAGAAAGCCGTCAGCGGCATCGTCTACCTGCGCAACAAGCTCTCCACCGAGTTGGAGCAGAAAGAGCGCGGCCTCAAGGAATGCAATGTCCAGATCCCGGTGGCCATCGAAGAGGGCGAAGACGAGGCCGCGCTGGTGCTCATCCAGAAGAAGGACGAGCTCACCCGCCAGATCGAGGAGCTGCGCCTGCAGCTCGACAAGATCGCGGGCCAGGCCGAAGAGGCCAAGCAGGGCCTGATCGCCTTCCAGGGCGAGATCTCCAAGCTCAAGCGCGAGAAGGAAGAGATGCTCGCCAAGCGCGCCAACGCCGAGGCCCGCATCTCCATCCAGGAGTCCCTCGACGGTCTGTCCACCGACGCCGACATCAAGGCGCTCGACAACGTACGCGAGCACATCGGCAAGCTCCAGGCCCAGGCCGACGTGGGCTCCGAGGTGCAGAACGACTCGCTGGACGCCAAGCTGGCCCGCATCAAGGCCAAAGCCGGCGACGCCTCCGCCCGCAACCAGCTGGCCGAGTACAAGAAGCAGATGGCGGCGCGCAAGGCGGCCCAGCAAGCGCAGGCGGCCGGGGCGGCCCCCAAGAAAACGATGTAGCTGCTGCAAGAGGGATCATACGGACGATCGGGCGAAGCCCGATCGCCGCATATCCCTCCGTCGGTGGTGCGCGGAGCGTCCTGCGGCCCGAAGCGGCGGCGTCAGGCGACCGCGAGCGGGAGCCCGATCGCCGCATATCCCTCCGTCGGTGGTGCGCCGAGCGTCCTGCGGCCCGAAGCGGCGGCGTCAGGCCCGAGTTTGACGAGCGCCCCCTACCTCGAGTAGCCATCCACGCCTTGGCA
>CAZEJJ010000070.1:0-35977 GCA_964512185.1 uncultured Enterobacterales bacterium
CGCTACGATTCGGGGCGGCCGCCTGACGGCGACCTGTTCTGTCGCCTGCTCCGAGAGAAGCCCTGGGGCTACACCAGCGCGCTGGCTCCCAGCGCGAGCAGGATCAGCGCCACGGCGCCGAGACAGGCCCAGTACTCGGTGTTGCGCACCGCGTCGGGGCGCATTCCAGCCTGGCCCCAGTCGGGAGGGGCCAGCAGGCTGGGGAAGCTGGTGCGAGCGGCTCGGGTGGGCACTCGGCGCTGCGGCATGGGGCTTTCTCCTGCTGTCTGCGGCCTCCGGCCCTTGAGTGGGCGCCGAGGCCGCCAGGGATCCATCGACCGTGGAGACAGGCCGACCTGTGATCTTTCGGCGTGCGCCCGCGCGACCTTTAGTCGAACTTCGCCTGCTATCCCATCGCGGCCCGGGGCGTGCGGCGGGCGCTCCTTTTCCATGCTAGGTCGGGCGAGTCCCCCTCCTGGAGCCGGCCATGTGGTGCCTCCCAGCCCTCCTGTTGGTTCTCGCGGGCTGCCAGCCCGACGCGAGCACCGAGGCACCGGTCGCGGCCGCCGTCGTGGAGCCGGTGCCCGCCAGCCTCGAGTACGAGCTGCTGTACACCGCGGGCGCCTCGGCGGATCAGGAGCTGCCCATGCTGGTGGCGGTGCACGGCCTGGGCGATAGACCGGAGAGCTTCGCCCGCCTCTACCAGGACCTGCCGCTGGCGGCGCGCGTGGTCCTGCCGCGCGCACCGACCCCCACCCGCAGCGGTGGCGGCTCCTGGTTCGCCTTCCGGCGCAACGACCCGGACCGCGAGGGCTTCGGCCGGCAGGTGCACGAGGCCGCCCAGGACGTGGTCACCCTGCTCGACGGAGCCAGCCGCGAACACGAGACCGCAGGCCTGCCTGTGATCACGGGCTTCTCCCAGGGCGGCATGATCAGCTTCGCCGTGGCGGTGGGCTGGCCGCGGCAGATCGCGGCGGCCGTACCTGTCGGCGGCGACCTGGCCCTGTCGCTGCTGCCGCCCGCGGGCGAGGCCGGGCCGGGGCTGCCTCCGGTCACCGCCTTCCACGGCGAGGCCGACGAGGTGGTGCCCATCGCCCCCGTGGAGATCGCGGTGCATGCCCTCGGCCAGCTCGGCTACGACGCTGAGCTGCGCAGCTATGCCGACCTGGGCCACGGTCTGGACGCCGCGATGCGCCGCGACTACCACGCGGAGCTGTCCACCCTGCTGGCCGCCCAGGCCCCCCCCGCCGAGGTCCCTGCTGCCGCGAAGTAGCGCTGGCCACGGGTCTCGACGCGCTCTGGCTGCAGCTACACCGGGCTCTCCTTCCCGGTCTTCCTGGCTCCTCCCAGCAGCGCCGCCACGAAGCGGCTCTTGAGCTGCTTGGAGACAAGCGCTCGCTTCACGGGCGGCAGGCGCTCCACGGCCCCCAGGAAACGGTGCAGGTAGGGCAGGGATCCGCTCTGCTCGTGTCCGAACAGCAGGTGGTGCACGGAGCCGGTCTCGACGGCGCGCGTCACGATGCGCTCCATGGTGGATCCAGGAGTGAGCACCCGCTCGGCGCGCGCGGGGAAGCTGATGGCCTCTTGCTTGTGGCAGGCGGCGTGGCACACGGTGCAGCCCAGGCAGATCTCCTCGTCGATCTTCGCCAGCAGGGCGACCTTGTCGCCGGGCTCGCGGGCCCTGGGCACCAGGGAGATGGCGCCGATGGGGCAGCGACGGGTGCAGCGCCCGCAGCCGTTGCAGGCCTGCGCGTCGATGGCGGCGATGCGCGAGCTGGTGCGCACGGCTCCCTTGAGCCCCCAGTGGGAGATGGCCAGCAGCTGGGCGCAGTGGCAGCCGCAGCAGTGGCAGATGTAGATGGGGTTGCGCTGCACGTTGTCGGCGATCTGGACCAGGCCGCGCTCGCGAGCCAGGGCCAGGGCGTCGAGCAGCTCGGAGACCTCGGCCGGCCGGCCGAAGCCGTGGCGGATGGAGTAGTCGGCCGCGGGCTGCAGGCTGGTGCAGATGTCCTCGGGCTGCTCGCAGGGCTCCCCGATGTGGGCCGCCTTGTGGCGGCAGTAGCAGGTGGACAGGGCCCCTCCCCCCGACTCCTGGATCAGCCACGCCGCCTTCTCGTAGTCGAGGATCTCCGCGTGATCGGCCTCGGGGATCAGGCCCTCGTCGGGCAGCGCGCGCCCGATGACCGCCTCGCCCGGAGAGAAGAGCGCGTCGGCGAAGGCGCGGTCTTCGAGCATGTAGTCGTGCAGCAGCCGGGCCATCTGCGGCTGGTCGTAGCTGTCCTGCACGCGCATCATGGTGAACTCGAAGAAGCCCACCACGGGCGGCGCCAGGACGTAGCGCACCTTGCCGGTCTCCTCGTTGATGAAGTCGAACACCAGCCCCTTGTCGGCCATGGCCTCCAGGCGGGCCCGCACCCGGTCCGGCGGGTCGCCCAGGCTGGCGGCCAGGCGTCCGGCGGAGACGGGCGCCCAGGGCATGGACGCCGCGGTGCGCGCCTCGTCTTCAGTGTAGAGCAGGCGCAGGATCTCGAACAGGGTCTCGCTGGCGGGCGCGGCCGCTGGACCCTGGTCGAGGCGTCGTTGCAGGGAACGGTCCTCGGCCTTGATGTCGGTCAGGTGGCCCATGGAGGCTCCTCGGCGCGCTGCAGGTGCTGCAGTCTACCGCGCGATGGACGCCTTCAGGTGCTCCAGGAGCGCGTCCATGCGGCCCCGGCTGGCCAGGGCTCTGGGCATGGCCAGGCAGAGCTCCAGCCCCTCGGGGCCCAGGGTGCTGGTGAGGAAGGCGGGCTCGCCCGGTCCACCAGGCGGGACGAAGAAGGCCCGGCTGGTGGTGAACCCGCCCCCTGAGAGCTCCTGGGGATCGAGGCGCCCGAGGTGGGAGATGATCGCGCTGCTGCCGTAGCGCCCCTCGCGCTGGCTGCGGCGGGCCATGCGGGCGCCCATCCAGGCCAGGACGGACAGCGGGAGGGAGCGGGCGAAGGCGGTGCCCAGGGCGCCGCCGGCCGCGACCTTGCGCTTGAGACCGTCGTTCAGCGCGTACCGGACGGCCTCCACCGGATCCTGTGCCCCCAGGTGGAGGTGGACAGGGATGCGCATCCACCCGCTGAGGTTGGCGCTGCTGCAGGTCTCCGGCGCGTAGCGGCGCAGGTCCACCGGGACGTGCACCCGCACGATGGCGCCGCGGGGAACGGGGCTGTGGGTGCCGATGGCCACGGCCAGGCGTGCCACCAGCTGCGAGGTGGCGGGCAGGCGGAGGCGCCGCCAGGTCCAGCCCGCTGCGGCGCTGTCTGCGGGTCCCACCGGGGAGGCCGAGTCCTGGGGCGGTGGGGTCTCCGCCCTGACACCCAGCCTTCGCGCGAGCTGGACATCGGTGATGGGACCGGCGCTCACCCGGCCGGGCTGCTCGCCGCGCAGGGCCGCGAACAGGCCCCGGGCGAACAGGAGCATGCCGGTGCCGTCGGTGGCGGCGTTGAGGCTGCGCAGCACCACCCGCGGCGACGGGCCGCGCAACAGCAGCACCTGGTAGAGCGGGCCCTGCACGGGATCGATGGGCTCCGCGAGGAAGGGGGCGCCCTGGTCGCCGGTGCCGTCCCAGGTGCCGCCGTCCAGCTCCCGCAGCTGGGGCAGCGGACCGTCCGCCTGCCAGCGGCTGGACTCCAGCACCCCGGTGAGGCGCAGCCGGCAGCCGGGCTGGGCCTCGGCCAGGCTCTGCAGCAGGGCGGGCCAGCCCTGGGGCGGCTGGGGCCACCCTCGCCCCTCCAGCACCAGCTGGTTGGCGAAGGGAGGAGCGACGCGGGTGGCGGCGAGCCAGATCCGCTCCATGCCGGAGACTCTGCGCATGTCGTCAGCCCTATCCCGGCTGCGGTTCTTTTTTTCTCAAGGCCCTGCAGGAGGGTCCGATGGTGGGCCCAGCCGAGAGGCTACCGACCGCAGAAAGCACCACCCCCGCAGGTCACGCACCTGCAACCCCCTCGGGCTCGACCATGACTGAACTCTCCTTCATACGCAGCCAAGCCAAGGGTCATATGGGCAACGGCCACTGACGACCCTGTTCTCGCAGGAACAGGCCCCTGGGGTTCACCCATCGGAGGCGGCACGTACGGAACGCGTGCCGCCTCTCTTGGTTCTGGATCAGTAGTCGGTGGTGAGGGTCCGGTGGTGCCTGCCCTCGAGCCTCTGGCCCAGCCGCCACAGGCGATGGTCCAGGGCGATGGCCTCCAGGCCGGGCACCATGGCGCGCAGCCGCTCTCCCACCCCCACCGTGGCGACGCGGATCTCGGTCTCCGCACGAGCCCCCGCCGGCAGCTCCGCCCCCGAGTCTACGGCGCTCGCCAGCTGCGGTCCGTAGCGCAGCACGCCCCGGGCGCGCAGCAGGCGCGGCAGCATGTAGTCGGCGAAGATCACCAGCCGCTCGCAGCCCCGCAGGCCGGGCAGCCCCAGGGCGCGCCTGCGACAGTGCAGCATGGCCGCCGCCAGCTGGGCGCGCTTGAGGAAGCGCAGGCTGCTATTACGGTAGAGGCGGCTGTCCTCGAAGGAGGGAAAGCTCGCCGCCAGGAAGCGGGCCAGCCCTACCGCGTGCTCACCGGCCGCGGCGAGCGCCGGCTCCAGGCGCCCGCCGTAGCTGCGCTGCAGCTCCCGGCCGATGCCCCGCAGGATGGCGATGCGCTCAGCACGCAAGGGCAGCCAGCCGTGACCCTGGGCGAGGATGTCTACCGGGCCTTCACCGGCCAGCCAGCGTCCATCGCAGAGATCCGCCCCCTGCTGCCAGGCCAGGTGCAGGGCCCCGAACATGGCCAGGGCGTCCACCTGGTCTCTGCCCGCCACCCGCAAGGTCCACATGCTGCGGGCGTCGGGCACCCAGTAGCAGAAGTTCAGCGCGTTCCCCAGGACCACCACGGCGTCCAGCCCCGGACCTGGCTCCCTGGGGAGCGAGGGGACCTCCCAGGCGGGCAGCCCGGGGGGATCCTCGCGCAGCTGCTGGGCCAGGCGCTGCAGCGCGCGCTCGTCTACGCGCAGCTGCTCGAGCTGGGGCAGCAGCGCGACGCAGGGTTCACCCAGACTGTGGATCAAGAGCAGCTCCTGCGGCCCCTCTAACGCCCCGCCGATGGAACCCTCGGCGGACAGCGGGCTATAGGCGCCGGCGGAGGTCCCGCCCATGGCCGACGAGTCGAAGCTCAGGTCCGCTGTCCAGAGGGTGATCCCCAGGGTGGTGCCCGAGCCGCTTCGGCGGCGGGCGCGGCGCCGGTTGCTGCCGGTGTACCAGCACACGGTGCGGCAGCTGCACGAGCTGGGCTACCTGTTCCTGGAGCTCACCCACCAGTGCAACCTGAGCTGCCTGCACTGCGGCAGCGACTGCGTGGCGGGCACCGATCAACCGGACCTGCCCTTCGACGACATCCTGCGTGTCATGCGCGAGATCAAGCAGCACAACGACTCCCACAAGATCACGGTGGTGCTCAGCGGCGGCGAGCCCCTGTGCTACCCGCGGGTCTTCGAGCTGGGCCGGGCCCTGCACGATCTGGAGTTCCCCTGGGGCATGGTCACCAACGGCTGGGGCTGGAACGACAGGGCCTTCGAGCAGGCCAGGGCCGCCCGCATGGGCTCGGTCACCGTCAGCCTCGACGGCCTGGAGGCGGAGCACGACTGGCTGCGGGGTCGCCCGGGCTCCTTTGAGCGCGCCACCGCCACCATCCGCCGCCTGGTGGACGAGCCCTTCTACCAGGTGATGGACTCCATCACCTGCGTCAACAAGCGCAACTTCGACCAGCTGGACGAGGTCTACGAGCTGGTGAAGGCGCTGGGGCTCACTCGCTGGCGCCTGTTCAGCATCTCGCCCATCGGCCGCGCCCCGCAGATCCCGGATCTCTTCCTGGAGCGCGAGCAGTACCAGGGGATGATGCACAAGATCCTGGGCTGGAAGGAGCGCGGTGAGATCACCGTGAACCTGAGCGAGTCCGGCTACGTGGGCCCCTGCCTGGAGCGCAAGGTCCGCGACCACGACTACTTCTGCATGGCCGGCGTCCGGGTGGGCGGCATCATGGTCAACGGCGACATCCTGGCCTGCCCCAACATCGACCGCCGCTTCAGCCAGGGCAACATCCACGAGGACTCCTTCCACGAGGTGTGGGAGCAGCGCTTCGGGGCCTTCCGGGACCGGAAGTGGACCAAGGTGGGCCGCTGCGCCAGCTGCGAGGAGTGGTCCCAGTGCCAGGGCAACGGCATGCACCTGTGGGATCTGGATCGCAACCAGCCGCGCATGTGTCACTTCGAGGACTTCGGCCTGCGGGACTTCGAGCCGCAGCCCGGCGAGTGAGGCCCGGGGATGAAGACGGGATAGGGTCCTTCTCCCAGGAGGAAGCCCATGTCCGACATCAACAGCCTCTACGACCGCATCGCCTCTGGGCTGGCCACGCCGGCCCTGCCCGACGAGACCGCGGTGGCGCTGCTGGCCGTGGCCCGCCAGGCTCTCGAGGACGACGAGGGCGACTGGGACTCCGCCCTGCGCGT
The DNA here is from genome assembly GCA_964512185.1 of uncultured Enterobacterales bacterium. GTDB lineage: Bacteria > Myxococcota_A > UBA796 > UBA796 > JAFGLY01 > CAZEJJ01. The sequence goes on from CAZEJJ010000070.1 coordinate 6,487, forward strand.
GGCGGTGAGCCTGCAGGGCTGGCGCGCGGCCAACATACTGCGCGACGCGGTGCGCGCCGGCCCCTTCGAGCGCTCCGCCCTGGCGCTCGAGTGGGCCCCCTACGCGGCCCGCGATGGCGTGGCCGCCCTGTGCATGGGGCTGGAGTGCAGCGACGAGATGCTGGTGCTGCAGGCCCTGTCGCTGCTGTCCGCCCACCAGGTGCCGGCGGGCACCAGCCGCGCGCGCCGCCTGCTGGACCACGAGTCCGCCGCGCTGCGAGGCGCCGCCGCCACCTACCTGGGGCTGGTGGCCGGCCCCGCGGTGTGGGGCGATCTCAAGGCCCTGCTGGGCGACGAGCAGGTGGGCGCGGCGGCGCGCCAGGCCATCGAGCGCATCGACGGCGACGCGGAGCGCCCGGAGCCCGCTGCCTGGCCCGATCTCGAAGCCCGCGGCGAGGCCTACGCCGAGCCGGCCGTCGAAGCTCCGCCCGAAGAGCTGCCCCCCGAGCCCGAAGCCCTGCTGGTGCTGCTGGCCCGCGTGGCCCCGGCCGACCAGCCAGCCCTCGTGGAGTCGCTGCAGGCCGCCTCGCCCGCGCTGCTGGCGGCCGCCATCCGGCCGCTGGTGGCCACCTCTCCCGAGGATCTGGCGGTAGGGGGGTGCCGCTACGCGCGCCTCTCGGCGGAGCCGCGCTGGCGCCTCTCCCTGCGCCGCCTGCTCTCCCACGGCGCTCCGCGCGTGCGCCGCGAGGCCGCCCTGGCTCTGTCAGTGGTGGGCGCCGAGCCCGATCGCTCGGGGTTGGAGCGCGCAGCCCAGGATCCCAGCTCGCAGGTGTGCGAGGCCGCCGCCGCCGCGCTGCAGCAGATCGAGGCCCGGGCCGCCCAGGCCTGAGAGCGCGCCGTGGGCCGCTTTTCTGCCGCTGTGGCGGCCCTGCTGCTCGCCCCGGGCTGCCAGCCGGCGGCCCCGCGAGGAGGCACGCGCCTGCTCATGGATCTGTCGGAGGGCGCGGATTTCTGGGAGGCACCCCTGCCCTCCGACCATCGCCGCCACGCCGACGGCAGCGTCGACCTCCAGGGCCTGCCCAACCCCGACGAGATCTCCTTCATCCAGAGCCTGGTGGCGCTCACCGATGGTCAGCTGCGGGGCTTCGGCACCAGCTCCACGCTGTATTTTCCCGCCAGCGGCCCCCTGGCGGCCGAAGCTCTGCCGGACGTGCACAGCTCTGTGCTGGAGGGCTCCCCGGTGTTCCTGGTGGGCATCGAGCCCGGCTCGCCGGACTTCGGGCGGCGCCTGCCGGTGGACGTGAGCTTCACCGAAGACGGAGGCCCCTTCGGTGCCGATCACCTGCTGTCCCTGCTGCCCCTGCAGGGCCGCCCCATGCTGCCCGACACCCGCTACGCCGCGGTGGTGCTGCGCGGGCTCGGCGACGCCGCGGGAGATCCGCTGGCGGCCGCCCAGCTGGAGGAGCTCCCCAGCCCCTACCCCCAGGCGCTGCAGCTGCTGTCCGTCATGGGGGTGCACAGCGACGAGATCGCCGGCGCGGCGGTCTTCAGCACCCAGGATCCCACCGCGGGGCTGCACCAGCTGGTGAGCGCCGCGAGAGAGCACCCGCCCGAGCCCCTGCAGGGCTTCGAGCTCACCGATGTCTTCGACGACTACTGCGTGTTCCGTAGCAGCGTGGACATGCCTGTCTACCAGGAAGGCGAGCCCCCCTTCCTCACCGTCGGCGGCGGCCTGGCCCTCGACGACGATGGCGTCCCGGTGTTGCAGGGCTTCGAGGAGGCCTGGCTGGATCTCACCATCCCCCGGGCCCAGGCCCCGGAAACCGGCTGGCCCGTGGGCGTGTTCATCCGCACCGGGGGCGGCGGCGAGCGGCCGCTGGTGGATCGCGGCGCCTATGACGCCGCCGGCGAGCTCATCGAAGAGGGCAGCGGCCTGGCTCGGACCCTGGCCCGAGCGGGCTTCGCCGCTGTCAGCGTCGACGGGCCCCACGGCGGGCTGCGCAACGTCACCGGCGGCGACGAGCAGTTCCTGATCTTCAACATCCTGAACCCGGAGGCCATGCGCGACAACCTGCGCCAGTCCGCCGCCGAGCTCACCCTGCTGCCGGAGCTGCTGGCTGGCCTGGATCTGGACGTCAGCGCCTGCCCCGGCTCCGCGCCCACTCAGCCCGCCTTCGACCCCGCTCACCTCGCCCTGTTGGGCCACTCCATGGGCGCCACCATCGCTCCCCTGGTGCTGGCCGCCGAGCCGGCCTACGGCGCCGCGGTGCTGTCGGGCGCGGGCGGCAGCTGGATCCAGAACATCGTGCACAAGCTCAGCCCCCTCGAGGTGCGGCCCATGGCCGAGGCCATGCTGCAGTACGAGGCCGGCCAGCTCAGCGAAGCGGACCCGGCGCTGGCCCTGCTGCAGTGGGCCGGAGAGTCCGCGGATCCTCCCGTCTACGCCTGGAACATCGGGCACGGAGACGACCCGCGCCAGGTGCTGATGGTGCAGGGCATCGTGGACTCCTACATCCTGCCGCCCATGGCCAACGCCATGAGCCTGTCCGCCGGGCTGGACCTGGCGGGCCCGGTGCTGGACGCCGATCACGCCGAGCTAGGCGCCTTCCGGCCCCTGGAAGAGCTGCTCTACCTGGTGGACGGCGCCGCGGTGGATCTGCCCGCGGGCGGCGAGCACACCGCCCTGGTGGTGCAGCACGCCGAGGACGGCATCCAGGACGGCCACGAGGTGCTGTTCCAGCTGCCGGGGCCCCGGCACCAGCTGCGCTGCTTCCTGCAGGGCTGGCTCCAGGGCGCGCCGGTGGTCCCCCAGGCTGGCGACGAGCTGGACCCCTGCGCGCCGCTCAGCCCCTGAACATCAGCAGCAGGCCGAGCACCCCCAGCAGCAGGGCCACACCCAGGCGGAAGTGGCGCTCCGGGATGTCCAGGTGCAGCCGCTGCCCCAGCGCCAGGCCCAGCAGCCCCGCGGGCAGCATCAGCAGGGCCGAGAGCGCCACGGCGCGGTCCAGCAGCCCGGTGGCCAGGTAGGCGGGCACGCGCCACAGGTCCAGCAGCAGGAAGATGGCCAGCAGGGTGGCCCGGAAGGCCTGCTTGGGCAGGCCCAGCAGCTGGTACCAGAGGATCAGCGGCGGCCCCCCGGTGCCGAACAGCCCGGCCAGGGCGCCGCTGAGCAGCCCCGCCCCGACGCCCGCGGAGCGCGGCATGTGGGCGCGGGGCTGCGGCTGCTGCCAGCCGCTCCAGGCCAGCCAGCCCGCGGCCAGCAGGATCACCACCCCCAGGGCCAGCAGCAGCCAGCCCTGGTCCGCCCCCGCGCCCAGGGCCCAGGCTCCCAGCAGGGCGCCGGGCAGCAGCCCCAGCAGCACGGGCAGCGCGCCCTCCAGGGACACGGCGCGGCGGTCGCGCCAGCTGATCCAGGCCTCGGTGGGCAGGCTCACCAGCACCAGCAGGGGCACCACCGCGGACAGCTCCGGCAGCACGAAGGCCAACAGGGCCACCGCCAGCAGCCCGGAGCCGAAGCCGTACATGGCGTACACCAGCTGGGAGGCGCACAGCACCAGGGCGCTGAGCCCCAGCGCGGCCCAGCCGGGGAAGATGGTGGGCTCGAGCAGATCCACCGTGGCTACTCCACGGTGACCTCCAGCGTGTCGCCGGCGGCCCTGAGGGTGAAGTCGCCCGGGTAGAGATCTCCGAGCGTGTAGCGGATGTCCAGCATGCAGATGCAGTCGCACATGTCGTCGTACAGGTCGTACTCCACGTCGATGGTGTCATCGTGGCGCAGGTCCTGGATGGCGGTGATGCCGAGCTGCGGGCAGCAGCCCTCCTGGACGCGGTGATGCCAGATCTCCAGCGTGCCCGGACCGGAGCTCACCAGCTCCAGCGGGTAGGGAGCCGAGGTGGTGTCGCTGGCGCACTCCACCTGGGCGTCGCTCACCGTCGCGTCGCACAGGCCCGACTCGCAGGGCTCCATGCCGGTGTCGGTCTCCTGGGGATCGCCTGTGTCGGCGCTGTCCTTGGAGTCCACGTCGGGGGGCAGGCTGCACCAGGCGGCGGGGAGCAGCAGCAGGGCGATGAGGGCTGGGCGCATGGTTCCTCCATGCAGTGAGCGTGCCCTCACCCCACGTCGCTGTCGAGCGCTTCCTCGATTAGGTGGCGCCTGGTCGAGCCACCCGGGAAGCCCATGCTGCGCGTCTCCGTCCTGAGCACCTGTACCCGGGAGAAGGCCCGCGACCACCCGCGCAAGCTGCTGCGGGTCGATCTGGAGGACACCCGCCGGCGCATGGCGCTGGAGGGCGCGCTGGCTCCCGTGGCGCTGCCTGCGTCTCGCCTCTACACCGGCCTGCCCCAGCGCAGGCTCCAGCGCGGTCTGCGGGCCCTGCGCCTGGCGCGGAGCAGCGGCGGTGAGCGGCGAGCGCGGGTGGATCTCTGGTTCCTGTCCGCTGGCTTCGGGCTGGTGCACGAGGCCCTGCCCCTGGTGCCCTATGACTGCAGCTTCAACGGTCTCGACGCCGCGGAGCTGGCCGCCTGGGCCGAGCAGCTCGTGGTGCCCGACAGCATGCGCATCTTCCTGTCGGGGCCAGCCGAGCTGCGGCTGGTGCTGCTGGGCGATCCCTACCTGCGGGCCTGCGCCCTGGAGCGCGACACCCCGCTGGCGGCGCCCACCCTGTTCGTCACCTCGCGGCGCATGGCCTCCCGCCTGCCCGCTGGAGCCCTGTGCTGGGTGATCGAGCGCTCTGATGTCTCGCGCCTGGGCACGCCCGCGGTGGCCCTGCGCCAGGAGATCGGCGCGCGGGTGCTGGAGCTGCTGGTGCGCGAGGGGCCCGCGCGGGTGCTGGCCGCGCGCGACGACTGGCGCGGCCTGTTGCTGGAGTAGCCTGGTGAACCGGCGAACACGGTGGGACGAGCCCGAAGAGCTCCACGGGCGGGCGCGGGACCCAGGCCTCGGGTCTTGACGCACTCTGCTAGGGCACCACCACGGCGAGCTGGAAGTTTTTGTGGCCCTCGGGGGCGGCGTCTACCTGCTGGATGTCGATGGTGGGGATCGCCTCGTCTCCCTCCGGGGCCGAGTGCTCCAGCTGCCTGGCGAACATCGCCAGGGCCCGGTTGTCGGCGATGGAGCCCTTGAGCTGGCAGTCATCGCCGGCGCTGTTGCACTGCCAGGCGAGATCGCGCGGGCGATCCTGCTCGGGCAGGCTGGTGAGCACGCGCTCCACCCGGGTGGCGAGGCCCGCGGGCGGGGAGAGGGCCGTGTTGTCTTCTTCGACGGCGGGTGGTTCCTGGACGACGGGTGTCGCAGCTGGGACCTGCACGGCCGCGGAGACCAGCTGCACCTCGGGGAGGTCCGGCGGGTGCTCGACGGCGGCCTCGGCCTGGGCGGGCGGCTCCTGCTCGGGGGCACGACGGTCGGTCCAGGAATACCAGATTCCCAGGCCCAGAAGGAGTGTGACCACCAGGATCGCGCGCAGCGGTGTCAGGCCGAGTTTTTCCATCTTGTCACCTTTGAAATGTGGGAACCAAGGATAGCACACGAGCCCTCGGCGCGGCTGTGTGGGCGGCCGCCTGCCGGGTAACTCCGCCGCGAAGGGGCTCCTGCGGCCGGCGGGGCGGCCAGGGAGCGGCCCCGCGGCGGGGCGGAGGCCCCTACTCCCCCTACTCCCCCTACTCCCCCGACGAGCCCCGCGATCGACCGCGCCTGCGCGTGGGCTGGGGCCTGCTGCGCGCGCGGACCGCGTCGGCTTCGCCGAACAGCGCCATGGCTTCCAGGGCCGCGGCGGTGCGCGTGAGCAGCTCGGCGTGCACGGACTCCGGGATGCGCTCCAGCACGGGGTCCAGGGTGGCGCTGACCGGCCGCTCGGAGACCTGGCTGGACTCTGCCAGCGCGATGGCCAGGTACTGTACGGCCTCGGCGTGCAGCTCCCCCAGGCCCGGGTCGCCCTCGCCCAGCACGGCGACAAAGGCGCTGATGGCCTGGGCGTACTGGCGCTGCTTGTAGCGCGCCCAGCCCAGCAGGTAGCTGGCCCGCGCGTAGACCTCGGTGCCGGGGCCCAGGGAGCGGGCCAGCTCGAAGTGCTCGGCTGCCTGCTCGTAGCGCTGCTCTTCTACGGCGCGCTGGCCCATGTGCAGGCTGGTGGAGATGGCCAGCTCGCTCCCGGGAGCCGCCCTGAGGACCTCGCTCCAGGCCTCGGTGGCGCGAGCCGGGTCGCCCTCGCGCAGGCACCAGCCCAGCAGGTACCAGGCCTCGGCCTCTTGTTCGAAGGCGCCGGCCTGCCCGGCCGACATGTCGGACACCACGCGCTCCAGCAGCAGGGCCGGGGCCTCGTAGTCAACCGGGGGTGGCAGGCTCTCGGCGTACTCCAGCAGCAGGCTGGCCAGCAGGAAGCGGGCTGCGGTGGCGTACTCGCTGTCGGGGTTGGCGTCGATGAAGGACTGGAAGCGGACGATGGCCTTGTCGAGGGCCAGGTCGGCGTCCAGCTCGGCTGTCAGCGCGCTGTAGTCGCTGCCCTCCGCCTGCTCCGCGGCGGCCTGGGCTTCGGGAGCCGGCTGGGGGGCGGGCTCGGGATCCTGGGCCCACGCCGACAGGCAGAGCAGCAGGGGGATCATGCTGGAAGCAGCCATGCCGCGTTGCTAACCCGGTAGGGGGGAGGGCACTCCCAGCGCGGCCACCGCTATACTGCCGTGGACGCCAGCTGTGGAGCAGCCATGCGGGCTCTTTCTGCCCTCTCCCTCGCGATCCTGCTGGGCCTCGGGGCCTGCCACCACGAGCCCGGTGACAGCGCCGTGGTGGACCCCGATGACCGCGACGCCGATGGCCACGACTCGCTGGAGGCCGGCGGCGACGACTGCGACGATCTCGACGCCAGCGTCTATCCGGGCGCTGAGGAGACCTGGTACGACGGCATCGACGGCGACTGCGCCGGCGACTCCGACTACGACCAGGACGGCGACGGCTACGAGCACCTGGACCATGGAGGCGCCGACTGCGACGACCAGGACGCCGAGGTCTGGCCCGGCGCCGAGGACCCCTGGTACGACGGCGTGGACTCCGACTGCGCTGGCGACTCCGACTACGACCAGGACGGCGACGGGCAGGACCACCAGGACCACGGCGGCGCCGACTGCGACGACGAGGATCCCCAGGTGTTCTCCGCCGAGAGCGAGCGGGCCCGCGACTGGGTGGACGACGACTGCGACGGGCTGGTGGACGAGGACTGGATCCAGGTGGGCGATGTGATCTTCGCCGAGATCATGGCCTCCCCCAGCATGGTGGACGGCTCGGTCGGCGAGTGGTTCGAGCTGTACAACGCCTCGGTGCTGTCGGTGGATCTGCAGTCCTGGAGCGTGTCGGGAGCCGCCGGTGGAGGGTTCAGCGTCGAGGGCAGCCTGCTGATCGAGGCGGGGGAGCGCCTGGTGCTGGGGGCCAGCGGCGACGCGGCGGCCAACGGCGGCGTCACGGTGGACCACGCCTACCAGGACCTCGTCCTGGACGACTCAGTCGACAGCCTGCGGCTGCTGATGGGCGAAGTGGAGATCGCCGCCCTGTCCTACGGCGTGGGCTGGGTGCTGCAGGACGGCGCCTCTATCGCGCTGGACGTGGACTACCACGAGGCCGGCTACGCCTCCCAGGCCCTGTACTTCTGTCCTGGCCAGGAGCCCTACGGCGACGGCGACCTTGGCAGCCCCGGCGAGGCCAACGGCTCCTGCGGCGCCGTGGACTACGACGCCGACGGTTACGCTCGAGACGACGGCGACTGCGACGAGTCCGACGCGTCTATCAACCCCGACGCTGTCGAGAGCTGGGACGGCATCGACCAGGACTGCGATGGGCAGGTGGACGACCTGGACACCGCCATCGCCAGCGGCTGGATCGCGGGCGAGGCCGCCGATCACCTGGGCTACCGCTGCTCCCTCTCCCTGGGCGACCTGGACGGCGACGGGCTGCTGGACATCATCGCCGGTGGCTACACCCTGGAGTCCGACCTCTCGTCCCAGGGCGGCGTGGTGGTGGTGGACGGGGCGCAGCACCCGAGCCCCGCTGGCAGCATCGTCGAGCTGGCCGGGGCGTGGATCGATGGCGGCTCGCTGTACAACCACGCCGGCTGGCTGGACGCGCGCCAGGGCGACGTGGACGGCGACGGGCTCGACGATCTCTTCATGGTGGCCAGCGACTACCAGTACGCCGGGCTGGGCAACATCGCGGGGGCCATCTTCCTGGGCGGCAGCGCCTCGAGCGGCGAGAGCAGCATGTCCAAGGCCGAGATCACGTTTTCGGGCAGCCTGTCGTCATCCGACTCCAGCTGCCTGGGACGGCTGGACCTGGACGGCGACGGTCTGGACGACGCCGTGTTCGGCGACTGGAAGCCGGTGGACGCCTACGACGGCTTCGTGCGCCTGTTCCTCGCGGCCTCCCTGGAGTCCGGCGGCGCCTATGCGCTGGAGGACGCCGACAGCAGCCTGCAGGGGCTGGCCGACGGCGACCACCTGGGCCACTCCCTCGGGGGCGGCGACTGGGACGCCGACGGCTACGACGACCTGCTGCTGGCCGCCCCCTACGGCGACCAGGGCGACAGCGACACCGGCTCGGTCTACCTGCTCATGGGAGCCTCCGAGGCTCCCAGCAGTGGATCGGTGGAGGACCGCGCCGCGCTGCAGATCTTCGGCGCGGCCAGCGGCGACTCCCTGGGCCTGTATGCCGCTCCCCAGCTGGCGGATCTGGACGGCGACGGAGCCGTGGACCTGGCGCTGGGGGCTCCCTACGCGGCCGCGGTCTACCTGTGGAGCGACGCCGCCAGCCTGGCGGGCGTCGTGGCCACCAGCAGCGCCGATGTGGCCATCGAGGGCGACGGCGCCGACTACTTCGGCATGACCCTGCGCAGCGGAGACCTGGACGGCGACAGCATAGACGACCTGGTGGTGGGCGCCCCCGACTACCGCGGGCTGACCTTCGCCGGCTCCTACGCCGACGAGCCCGGCGCGGTCTACGTCTTCTCGGGCGCCAGCCTGGACAGCTCCATTGGCCTGGCCTCCCAGGCCAGCGCGCAGCTGACCGGCGCCCAGGAGGCCGATCTGTTCGGCATCTCCATCGCGCTCGGAGACCTGGGGGCCGACGGCCGGAGCGATCTCCTGGTGGCGGCACCCAACGCCGGTGAAGACGGCGAGGGCACGGTGTGGCTCTTCCAGGGCGGAACTTGACGAGCCCTTTGCGAACTCTTCCGGTGCGACCGCTGTCGGCAGCAGTGTACCCACCGGAGAGCAAGCATGTCTCGACGCGAACATCCCCGCCGTCCCTTCCGCATCGCGCCTCTGCTGGCCCTGGCCAGCGCCTCCTGCCTGGGGGCTGTCAGCGCCGCCTGGCTGCTGGGCGGTGTGGGTCTGGTGGGCGAACAGCCGCTGCTGGCCGCCGACATCGACGAGATGCCCCTGCGCTTCGCCAGCCTGGAGGAGGCGCCGGGAGAGCCGGCGCGCGTGGTCCACCTGCCCTCCATCGGGGCGCCCAGCGCTCCCGCCCGCGGCGCTGAGCGGGCCTCGGAGCTCGATCGCAGCCTGGCCGAGTCCGCGGGTGTGATGGGCGCGCTGGCCGCTGCCGAGCTGGGCGGCGCGCTCTCCGGGGCCTCCGGGCTGTCCTCCGGCGTCGGTGGCCTGGGGGGCGGCAAGGGCGTGGCCCTCGGCGGTGGGGGGCTGGGCAGGCGCGGCAGCGGTGGCGGTGGCGGTGCCTACGGCTCTGTGGCGCGCGAGCTGGACGCGAGCTCCGGCTCCTCAGGGACGGCCGACCTGACGGAGAGCCGGGGATCCGCGGCGGATCCGGTCCCCCTGCCCGAGCCCCTGGAGCAGCGGGCGCGGGAGCGCGGCCTGCTGCAGCAGCTGGTGGGTACCCGCGGCGAGCAGGCCCACGGCGATCTGGGCAGCGAACACTACACCGACTGGGGCCTGAACGAGATGACCCTGAGCGAGAGCGACGCCCTGTCCACCTTCTCCATCGATGTGGACACCGCCAGCTATGCCATCTCGCGCCGCAAGCTGCGGTCGGGCTACCTGCCGCCCGCCTCGGCGGTGCGCGTGGAGGAGTTCGTCAACTACCTCCCCTACGACTACGCCGCTCCCAGGGGTGCTCCCTTCGCCGTGCACATGGAGGCCGCGCCCAACCCCTACCAGCCCGGGCACCACCTGCTGCGCGTGGGCCTCAAGGGTCGCGAGCTGGACCAGGCCCACCGCGCCCCGGTGCGGCTGACCTTCCTCGTGGACGTCTCCGGCTCCATGTCCAGCCAGGACAAGCTGGGCCTGGCCCAGGAGGCGCTGCACTTCCTCGTGCGCCAGCTGGGCCCCGAGGACTCGGTGGCCATCGCCACCTACGCGGGGCGGGTGCAGAGGGTCCTCGATCCCACGCCCACCACGCGGCGTTCCCGCATCCACGCCGCCATCGACGGCCTGAGCAGCGGCGGCTCCACCGCCATGAGCTCGGGCATCGACCTGGCCTACCGCATGGCCAGCGAGGCCTACGTGGACGGCGCCGAGAACCGCGTCGTGGTGCTCTCGGACGGTGACGCCAACGTGGGGCCGGCCAGCCACACCCAGATCCTGGGGCTGATCGAGGGCCACGCGGGCCGCGGCATCAGCCTGAGCACCGTCGGCTTCGGCATGGGCAACTACAAGGACACCCTGATGGAGCAGCTGGCCGACAAGGGCGACGGCAACTACCACTACGTGGACAGCATGTTCGAGGCCGAGAAGGTCTTCGGCGTCGACCTGGCCAGCACCCTGCAGACCATCGCCCGCGACGTGAAGATCCAGGTGCAGTTCGATCCCGAGGTGGTCCTGGCCTACCGCCTGGTGGGCTACGAGAACCGCGACCTGGCCGACCGCGACTTCCGCGACGACGCGGTGGACGCCGGCGAGGTGGGCTCCGGCCACCGGGTCACGGCGCTGTACGACGTTGTCCTGGCCGCCGACAGGGAGGCGGCTCGCCTGGCCACCGTGCGGCTGCGGGCCAAGCCCCCCGGCCCCGACGCCCCCGCCAGCGAGTGGAGCACCGGCTTCGAGCGCGGCGCCCTGCGCGCGGAGTTCGAGCTGGCCTCCGCCGACTTCCGCCTGGCCGCCGGCGCGGCGGGCTTCGCCGAGAAGCTGCGCGGCTCCCGCTACCTGGAAGAGGTGAGCTACCGCGACGTGGCCGAGATCGTGCGTGGCGCCATGCGCCCCTGGTACGAAGAGGACGGTGAATTGCTGGAGCTGGTGGGGCAGGCGGCGGAGCTGTCGGGAGAGGGGCGGCTGGCGCTGCGCTGAGCTGAGCCCAGGATCCGCCCGGGCTGCGCGGCGCCGAGGAGACACCCCACAACGCCGCCTGCCGCTGGCCGCTGGCGCGCCTCTCGGCGCCTGCTCCAGCTCGCCCCGTCCGCTGCGTCAGCCACCCTCTTCGGCCAGCAGTTCGGAGCGCGCCTGCTCCAGCTCGGCCTGCTCGTGGGCGGGCAGCTGCGGATAGCGCAGGTCCATGGCCGCCAGGCTGTCAGCGACGATCTCGGCCACGGTCATGCGCATGAAGCTCTTGGAGTCGGCCGGCACGGCGTACCAGGGAGCCCAGGGGCGGCTGGTGGCGTCGAGCGCCTGCTCGTAGGCGGCCATGTAGTCGGCCCAGTGCCGCCTCTCGCGCACGTCGCCGGCGGCGAACTTCCAGTTCTTGTCGGGCTCGTCGATGCGGTCCAGGAAGCGCCGCCGCTGCTCCTCCCGGGACAGGTTCAGGAAGAACTTGAGCACCGCGGTGCCGTTGGCGGCCAGGTGCCGCTCGTGGGCTCGGATGGAGCGGAAGCGCTCCTGCCAGAGCTCGGCGGCTTGCACGGGATCGGGCAGCCGCTGCGAGCCGAGGATGCCGGGGTGCACCCGCACCACCAGCACCTCCTCGTAGTAGGAGCGGTTGAAGATGCCCATGCGCCCGCGCTCCGGCAGCCGGCGCGCGGTGCGCCACAGGAAGTCGTGATCCAGCTCCTCGGACGAGGGCCGCTTGAAGGACGAGACCTGGCAGCCGGCCGGGTTCACGCCGGACATGACCGCCCGGATGGTGCCGTCCTTGCCCGCGGCGTCCATGGCCTGGAACACCAGCAGCACGGCCCGCGTGTCCTGGGCGTACAGGCGCCGCTGCAGCTCGGTCAGCCGCTCCACCGCCCGCTCCAGGCGATCCCCGCGCTCGGCCTTGGAGGGGGCGTCCTGGGGCTTGACTGTGGGCCAGTCGGCGAGACGGAAGGAGCCATCGAAGGGCACGCGGTAGCGATGGGAGACGGGCTCGAACATGGTGGACCTCCGGTGCCGGGATCAGGCTGGCTGCCATAATCCGCGGCTCGCCGCGCTGGGGCCACGCCCGCGACGTCAGGGAACCGTGACCGCGATGTCGTCGTAGACCACGCCGCTGTCGTTGTCGTCGGTCAGCACTCCGATGCGCTGGGGCCCCTCACCGGCCGCCTCGGGCAGCTCCGCGGTGACCACCACCTGCCCACCCCAGCTCACCTCGGCCTGCCCTCCGTCCACGGTCACAGACAGGCCGACCCACTCGCTGTAGCCGGCGACCAGTGGCTGGCCGCTGGCGTCCGCTCCCAGCGCGGTGCAGACGCCATAGCTGCACACGGCCAGGTCGACATTGCCCCCCATGGGGAACTCGCCGTAGTAGCCGTTGGGATCGAGCCAGCGCGCGGCCAGGTAGGACGAGGGCCCGGCGTAGCAGAAGGCCAGGCCCACCAGGTTGTTCATGCCCCCCGCCGACATGCCCTCGACGGACACGGTGTAGCTGACCAGCTCACCCAGGTCGGGCCCGTAGGCGATGGACAGCGCCGAGTTGCTGATCTCACCCAGCACACCGCTGTCCATGGACCACGACGGGGTGTTGCCGCCGCCCATGTCCAGCCAGTCCCAGCCGGTCCAGGCCCCGTCGTCGAAGTCGTAGCTGTACACGCTGGCGTCGATACAGTTGGGCGTGCCGTCGCCGTCGGAGTCCAGGGCGTCCTCGTCGGTCTCCCCGTCGCAGTCGTTGTCCTTGTCGTCGCACAGATCCTCGGCGCCCGGGTTGACCGCAGCGTCGTCATCGTCGCAGTCGTCCCCCAGCTGGGCGTAGCCGCTGGGCTGGCTGCAGGCGTTGAGCATGGACGAGGGCTGGCCGTAGCCGTCCCCATCGGCGTCCTGGTACCAGAGGGTGCCATCGACAGGATCGCCGTCCACCTCGCCGTCGCAGTCGTTGTCGATGCCGTCACACAGCTCTTCGGCGTCGGGGTGGATGGCGGGGTCTTCGTCATCGCAGTCTACTCTCTCGCCGAAACCGTCCTCGTCGCCATCGGCGCCGGCGGAGTCGGACAGGTGCAGGTGGCCCACGTCGCATGAGCAGAGCACGAGGAGCAGGAGAACAGGGCGGGTCATGGGGTCATCCGGGTGGGATGGGCAGGGTCCGGCCCCCACCACGTGCGACAGCGAGCATAGCAGAGCGTGGGGGTGATCCGATGCGCTGGACGCCCGAGGGTCGTTCACCGCGACGAAGCGGAAAATCCAGCTGAATGGAGAGGGGTGCATCGAACCGACAAGGAGGTCACAGATGCGACGCACCCTCGAATTCCTGCTGCTGGCTGTCTCTATCGGCGCCTGCGAGCCTCAACCCGCCGACAGCAGCCTGGACACCAGCGCGCTGGAAGCGGACGCGGACACCGACTCGGACTCGGACTCGGACGCGGACGCGGACATGAACCCCGACTGCTGCCGCTGCACCTGCTCGGGCTGCACCATCTCCATGGAGTGCTCCCCGGACTGCGGCTCCAGCTGCTACGCGGCCTGCTACGACGCCTGCAACGAGGATCCCTACTGCGGAAGCTACGTCTCGTCCTACGAATGCTGATCCCGCTGCCCTCGGGGAGGGAGCGATCCCCGGGGGCGCTCTTCTCCAGAGCTGCGCATCCCCGGGAGATCCCATGTCGACCAACCCCACCACCCGATCCCTCGATCCACAGATCCTGCGAGGCATCGTGTCGGGCGCCGGTATCCCCTCAGCCTTGCTGCTCCGGCGAGGAAAGACCGGCATCGAGGTCACCGAGATCCGCCGCCTGCCGTGGTCCGTCCTGAGGCACGGACCCGCGCGCATCGCCGCCGAGGCCCTGGAGCACCTCGAGAGCCTGGCTGCCCGCTGCCTGGGGGAGCTGGCGCTCCCGAACCGCGCCGAGCACCTGCGCATGTTCGGGCGCCTGGCCTCCGAGTACCTCGGCCTCGGCCGCCTGCTGGGCGGGGTAGACCTGGGCCCCGGCGACTGCCTGGAGATCGGCACCCTGATCAGCACCATCCCCTGGGATCTTGCGCTGCTGGGCGAGGATTTCCTGGGTCACAGCGTGGCTGTGGGGCTGTGCCTGCCCACCTGCGACCTGGAGCCCACCAGCCGCCCGCGCCCTCGCGGCCGCCCGCGCTTCCTCCACGTCACCAGCGACAGCCGGGGCGATCTGGCCCTGGTACAGCGGGAGGCCGAGCAGCTGCAGCGGCTGCTCAGCGACTGCCCCAGCCTCGACTACGAGCGCCTGGACGATCCCGGCCCAGCCAGTGTGCTCGAAGCCTTCGGGCGCCCCGAGCCCATCGCCTTCTTCCTCTTCTTCGTCCTCCACGTTCAGGGCCCCCGTGTCGCTGGCGGTCGGGTCCACCTGCAGGCAGTTGCCGTCGTTGTCGCGCAGGAAGCCTTCGGGGCAGTCAGCCGCGCAGCCGGTGGTGACGAGCAGGGCAGTGAAGGCCAGGGGGAATGAGCACAGGTTCATGAGACTTCTCCTCGGGTGCGACGGCCACGAGCGGCCGACACCCCACTGGTTCAGCAGGAATTTCCGCCGCTCTTGCGCTTCGGTCCCTGGGGGCCCGGGTTACCCGGACAGCTCGATGAGCGATCCCGACCCCAACCCCGTGGTGCTGGTCCCCTGGGACCCGGCCTGGGTCCAGCGCTTCGCCGCCTGCCGCCGCGAGCTGCTCGAGGCCTGCGGGGCCTGGCTGACTCAGATCGAGCACATCGGCAGCACCGCCATCCCCGGGCTCGGTGCCAAGCCCATCATCGACATCATGCCCGGCCTGCGCAGCTCCGAAGAGGGGCGCCGCTGTGTCCAGCCGCTCGTCGCCCTGGGCTACGAGTACCTCGGCGAGCACGGCATCCCCGGCCGCCACTACTTCAGGAGGCTGGACGCCTGCCACGTGCACATGCTCGCCGTCGGCTGCGACGCCTGGCGCGACCACCTGGACTTCCGCGACCACCTGCGGGCCCACGCCGACGCGCGCGAGGCCTACTGGCAGCTCAAGTGCCGGCTGGCCCAGGCGCTCGCCCACGACCGGGCCGCATACTCCGAGGCCAAGTCGAGCTTCGTGGCCGAGATCCTGGAGCGCGCGCGAGGTTAGGTCACCTCAACGACCGGAGGCCAGGCATGAACATCGGCATCATCGGCGCGGGCAGCGTGGGATCGTCCATCGGCAGAGCCGTGGCCCAGGCCGGGCACCCCGTGCGCTTCGGCGTGCGCGACTCCCAGCGCTACGCCCAGCTCCCCGAGGCCTGCGGCGGCGACACCCAGCTGGCCACACCGGCCCAGGCAGCCGTCTGGGCCGAGATCCTCATCCTGGCCGTCCCCTTCGTCGCGGTCCCCTCCGCGGTGACAGGCCTGGGCGCGCTCACCGGCAAGATCCTGGTGGACGCCACCAACCGCATCGGCTTCGACGCCGCAGGGCCCACCGTGCTGCCCATGTCGGGCTTCGCCTCCGGCGCCGAGGCCCTGCAGATGCTCCTGCCCGCCGCCCGCGTGGTCAAGGCCTTCAACACCTTCGGCGCCGAGACCAGCCTCGATCCCATGATCGAAGGCCAGGCCCTCGATCTGCACCTGGCCGGCGACGACCCACAGGCCAAGGCCCAGGTGGCGGTCCTGGCGGGCGACCTGGGCTTCCGGCCCGTGGACTGCGGCCCCCTGCGCAACGCCGCCCTGCTCGAACACATGGCGGCTCTGTGGGTGCACCTGGCCGTCAAGGGCGGCTACGGGCGCAAGATCGGGTTCCGGTTGTTGGGAGGGTAGCGCCCGAGCTGTGGTTCCTGGGTGCCACGAGAGGGCTCACTTGACCGCCAGCGCGTTCTTCTTCTTGCTCCTGCCCGCCGCTCAGGCCGGCGACACCGGCTCCCCGCAGAGCCGCGAGTTCCAGCGCCAGTGCCTCGCTCTGGGCTCTGCGAGCGCCATCTCGCAGCAGACCTCCACCGTGGGGCCCTACACGCGCATCGAGACCTTCCGAGAGGCTCAAGGACTCAACCGCGGAGCATCTGGCCAGGCACGCCGAGACAGCTCGTCGCCATGCGCCCCGCGGAACAGGGTCCAGTCCACCTCAGCGTCGGAATATTCCGGGTCCCGCGCGCGGATCCCGCTCCGCCGCACGACGCGTGCATCCTCGGAGAGGCGCAGCGCCATCTCCAGGCGCTCCTCGCCCGATCCTTCCCGGAGCAGGCCGATCGCCTCGTGGGTCTGCTCCATCGCGTCTGCAGGATCGAGGCTGAGCGCAGCCGACGACGCCAACAGGAGCGTGCCGAGCGGCGACGAGCGCAGGCTCAGGCCGAAGGACCGCCCGGCAGCGCCGCCTCGACGGGCTCGCCGGCCGCGAGGAAGAGACCTGGGTCGGACGGCTCGTGGCCACCCTCGAGCCCAGGTTCTACGACTCCGCGGTCATGCTGATCACCACCCTCCGCGACCTGGCGGAGAGCTCGGGGGTCGAGCCACGTTCGCTCGGCAGCTCGCGGCCACGTGCGTAGCCGAGGCGCGAAACAAGAGCCTGATCGGGCGGCTCGACAGGCTCTTGGAGTATCGCGGGCGCGCAGGGTGGGATCGCGCCCCGTGGCGAGCACCCGACCGCGCGCCCTCCTCCCAGCCCGGCCCGCGTCCACCTGCTACCATCACCGGACTCCAGCCAGGAGCCCCCATGTCTCCCAAGCAGCGCCCCCAAGCCAGGCCGCCCCGCTTTCGCACGCCCCTGCGAAACCTCGACGATAGTCCCCTTGCGACCGTTCCCGCCCCCAGCGACGGCCAGGATCTGGCCAGCCGGCTCGGCGCCATCGCCGGCGCCCCCATCGGCTCGCTCAGCGCCACCGACCAGCAGATCGCCTCATGGAACGACACCATCACCACCAGCGCCCACGACGGCTTCGAGCACCGGGTCCTGCTGGGGCTGGCCATCGCCAGGCAGCGACCCGCCTACGGCGACCGGACCGCCAACACTGTCCAGGTGGCCGCCGTGCTCCACCGTTCCACGCGCTGGGTGAGCGAGACCCTGCGCGTCGCGAGCGCCGTCGAGATCGCCTTCGACCAGGGCGTCCTCCTGCCCCTCGAGATCCGCGACATCGGCTGGCCCTTCGTGCCCGCCGCCATCGAGAACGTCCGCCGCGGCCGCGCCCTGGACTGGACCGAGCCCAAGCCGGAGCTCACCGCTCAAGACCTCGAGGCCGCCGTCGCCAAGGCCCTGGCTGCGTTGAAGAGCGCGCTCATCGCCATCGAAGACGACCAGCGCCGGGCCGAGCTCGTGGGCGAGGCCATCACCGACCTCGAGCCCCTGCGCGAGCCCGCAGCCGAGCCCGCAGCCGAGGCACCCGGGCCCGCCGAGCCCCAGCCGCCCGCGCCCGAGGCCACCGAAGACAACCGATCCCGCACCGGCCCCAACCGCCCGCGCCCCCGCGGCAGGGGCGGCGGCCGCGGCCGAGGCGCGAGGGGCCGCCGCTAGGAGCCTGTAGGGCGTACCGAATCTACTGCGGCCCACGATCCACACCTCTTGACGCGCCCTTCGCGGCGCCGCTGACATCAACATGTTGAAAACATGCCTTCTCCCAGCGGCACCACGCAGGGCGCCCCCTGAGGCGCGCCTCGCGGCCCTCGCTACGATTCGGCACCGGCGGCACGGATCCCTGCGTTCGCACGGCCCGCGCCACCTACGCCCTACAGGCTCCCAGCCCTTGCCCCCCCGGCCAATCGAATGGCCGCTCCAGGTTCCGCTCCCATTCGTACCCGAACACCCCGCCGGCCAATCGATTGGCCGCTCTGGAGACCGCCCCAAATGGCCACCGCCCCCACGCCCCACATCGAGCGCCTGCCTGTCTCCGATATTGCGATAGATAATACCGCATTCATGTTTCGCGCCAGCCTGCGTCTGGCCTCCTTGAAGCGCAGCATCCAGGCCGAGGGTCAGCAGATCCCCGTCATCGTGCGCCCGCTTGGCTGCGCCGAGCCCGTCCGCTACCAGCTCATCTCCGGCTTCCGCCGCGCCACCGCCATCGAGCAGCTGGGTCTCGACACCATCTCCGCTGTCGTGCGCCACGACCTCGACGACGACGAAGCCGCCTTCCGGGTCGCCATCATCGAGAACGAGCAGCGCAAGACCTACTCCGACCTCGATCGTGCGCTCGCCATCCTGCGCTACGAGCAGGCCGGCTGGTCCAGCGTCGACGTGGCCGAGCTCATGGGCCTCGGCAAGAGCCAGAAGAACAACCTCAAGCGCCTGCTCACCCTCCCCGAGCCCATCCAGGCCGCCATCGACGAGCCCGATGACCACGTCAGCGCCACCCACGGCCTGGTCCTGGGCCAGCTGGCCCGTCGCTACCCCGAGCTCGACATCGAGCACTGGCTGGCTGCGGTCGACGACCAGCAGCTCTCGGTCGCGCAGCTGCGGCGCGCCGTGCACCGGGCCCACCGGCCCACCGGGCCCGAGCCCCTGGGGTCCATCTTCAACGCAGCGGCCACGGACAGGGCCCAGGGCATCTTCCGCTTCGACGCGGTCAAGGTCGTGATCGCGGAGCTGAACGAAGCGGATCGCGCGCAGCTGCGGGCGGAGCTGCAGGAGCTGCTGGGGGCGTTGGGGTAGGCAGTGCGCTCGATATCAAGCCTTGCCCTGCTGCTCGCCGGCTGCGGGATCGACGAGGACAACTTCGTGGAGAGGTTCGCCCAGGGGATCTGCAGCACCGCGGAACGCTGTCATCCCGACGAGTTCTACGAGACCTACGAGGACCTCGAGGGCTGCCTGGAGGCCACGGTGCCTCTGGTGGAGGATGTCCAGGACGTCGAGAGCCCCTGCGCCATCGACTACGAGCTGGCCACCGAGTGCTACCGGGAGACCATGGCCTTGAGCTGCGAGGAGGTCGACGACGGGTATCAACCCGAGGCCTGTGAGGGGTACGTGGTCTGTGGGTATCCGGAGTAGGGTGGATCTCATCACCTGGCCTCGCCCCTCGCCGGCTTCTCGCCCTCCCTCATCACCCTGGCCCGCCGAGACCGCTCGCCCTCGACCACCAGCGCTCACGTTCTTGCTGTGGTCAGCTCAGGGGAGCCATTCTGGACTCGACCATTCACCGCCGCGCCCGCCCCAGCACCCCCTCCCATCCCTCCAGACACCCCTCCCACCCCGCCACCCCTCTCACCCCAAACGGCATCCCGCACAGCACCAGCCGCAGCTTCCGCCGCCCAGCCGGCACCTGCGCCACCGCCATCACCGGCTCCGTCTGCAGCCCCGGCAGCGGGTACACCAGGATCGTGTCCACCACCGGCGTATCGGCCAGCGCCGCGTAGGCCAGCGCCTGGTGCAGGTCCGCGCGATGTGCCTCCCGCGTCCCTCGCCCAGCGCCATGCCAGCCTCGCTGCCGCAGCCGCTGCAGGTGGAACTTGTACTTGGCGTCCACCCACACCGTGCGCTCTCCCAGCAGCAGCCCCAGATCCGGCTCCAGGCTGCCCATGCTGCGCAGCCGCGTCTGCCAGCGCAGCCGCCGGCGGGTCTCTCGCCGCCCCAGCAGCCGCGCGCCGATCCGCTGCGACAGGCGCAGCAGGAACGCCTCCACCCAGGCCTCCCACACGCGATCCGCGCCCAGCGACCACGCCAGGCCGTCCAGCACGCGAGCGCCGCCCAGACCGCGCTCCTCCGCCACCCAGGCGATGGCCTCCAGCGCCTCCACCAGCGCCCCGTGGCTCATCCCCCCACCAGCATCGAGCCCGAAGCCCAGCTCGGGCCGCTCGCTCGGCCCCGGGCCCAGGTCCGCCTGCAGCGCCTGGGCTTCGCGTAGCAGCAGCTGACCGATGGCCGTCCCAGCCTGGCGCTCCAGGTCCGCGCGCAGCCGTCCCAGGGTCCAGCGCAGCCTGGACATCAGCGCGGGATCGTGCACCAGGTCGGGAAAAGTACAGCGGAACTGCGCCCACTGCCCGGTGGGCACCAGGTGGCGCGCGTAGTGGTTCCAGTCCACCGTGCCACGCGGAGAGGACCGCACGTCGGTGCGCAGGTCGAAGTCACGCGAGAGCTGCGCCAGCAGCCGCCGCAGCCGCCGCAGCACCGGACCCGCCAGGATCCACGGCGGCACCTCCCGCGCCGACCCCGGCACAAGCGGAGTGCCGCCGATGTGGGGCTCCACCCGGAAGTCCACCTGGGCCAGCACCGACCCGGTGGCGCTCCAGCCGAACCGCGGCCGCACCACCAGCCCGGCCGCCACCCGCCGCGTGGAAGGCGCCAGCAGGGGGATGGCACCGATGCGGGCGCTGGGCGACAGCTCCACCCTGGGCCCCCTCCGATCCGAGCGCACTGCCGGTATCAAGTCCAGCCGGCGGATGAGCTCACGGTTGGCTTCCAGGAACGCCGCCGGCCAGGCGCTGTTGCCGCTCACCTCGTCCACATGCTCCGCCTCGACGCGCACCGGAGCGCCGTGGTCCTGGCCCAGCAGCAGCGGCGTGGAGCCCAGCAGCTTCTGCTGCCGGGCGCGCGCCTTGGCCCGCGCGCGGCCCATGGTGGCGCGGCCGCGCATCAGCCCTCGACCTGCGCCGCCAGCTCGGACTCGATGCGGTCCACCAGCCCCTGCACCTGCGAGGTGCCCGAGCCCACCAGCCGACCCTCGATGTACTCCCGCAGCAGCGGCAGCAGCTCGTAGCGCAGCCGGTGAGCGATCCGGGCCCTGCGCCCCTTTGGGCTCCGCTCCAGCGGCAGGTCCAGGAAGTAGGAGTGCCCCGGCACCAGCCGCAGCGCCTCGTCGTCGCAGTACTCGGTGAAGGTCTCCAGGCAGTCCTTGAAGCACGCCACCGCCAGCTCGTCCCCCTGCGCCCGCACGGGCTCGAGATCCGGCCACATCTCCAGGAACGCGAAGCGCCTGCGGATGGCAAGGTCCATGCGCGCGATGGAGCGGTCCGCCGTGTTGCGCGTGCCCAGCACCAGCAGCCCCGGGTCCAGCCCGAACCTGCGCCCACCCAGCGCCGGCAGCTCGTGAGCCAGCGCCACCTCCCGGTCCAGTTCGCCCGGCTCGAACAGGTAGATGGCCTCGCCCAGCACCCGCCCCAGGTCGCCGCGGTTGATCTCGTCGATGATCAAGGTGTGCCACCGCTCCCCCTCTTGGCGCGCCCGCTGCGCGGCCAGGCTGGCCCGCACCAGGTCCCCCGCCCGCACCTCGAAGGCCAGCCCCCCCTGCGTCGGCTCCGGCGCCAGCCCCACGATGAAGTCCTCGTAGGTGCGCGCCGGGTGGAACTGCACCACCTCGCCACCGACCTGTCCCCCCCAGAACTGGACACCCCGCGCACCTATCCCCCTAAGATCTGGACACCCTGCCTGCCGGACCGAGCTGCACCGGTCGATTTCTCGCCTTCGTCCATCGCCCACTTGCCCCCCGAGCGGCCCTCCGCGCCAATCGATGCCTCCTGCGCCGCCAAGTGTCCAGTTCTCAGGTACATAGGTCTCCCGGCTGTCCAGAATCGGGGGGCACAGGTCCTTGGCTGGTGCAGCCGCCAACAGCCAGAAGCCGCCCTCAATCAGGCCCGCCCCGCGCCGCGCACGAGCACCCGCCGCGCGTTGACATGGAGACGAGAGTGTCGGTATGTTCTCAGGCATCCGCTGGCGTGACAAGCCCCGGAGGCAGCGGGTTCATCGGGGGGCAAACAGGGAAGCGCATGATCAAGAACACCGATGCACGCGCCGTGCAGAATTTCCTGGTGGTTCTCGCCTTCGTAGTGGCGATTCCGATATCCAGCTGTGGCTCGGATCCGCTGTTGGGCGACAACGATATCTTCTGCTCCGCATCCGATCAGGATCGCTGCTACAACGCGGGATGCACCGACGGAGACAACTCGGAGTCGCCGAACGCGAGCGGGGCCGACTGTGCAAGCGAGTGCCGCGACGACTACTGCGATGGCTACTGCGACTGCGAGGTCTGGCTCTGGAACGAAGAGTGCGCTGAGTGCTGATGGAGTGATGGCGCAGGCGCCCAGCTCCGCGAAGCGATCCCGCACGGTACACACGCCTGCGGCGCCCCAACCCCTCTCCCTCGATCCGCACCATCAACCCCACCGTCGACGAGAAAACCCCCCATCCAAGCAGAAGATGGGGGGCAGCGGGGGGAGCTGCCCGGCGCTGCTCCTGTACGGGCAGGTCGAGGCGCCGCCCTCATCGGGCACCGTCACCGGCGCAGAGCCCTGGCAGCTGCGCACCCCTACGAGGTCGTAGCGCACCAGCTGCCAGTCCAGCGCATGCGGGACCGACCAGGGCGCCAGCTCCTCGGCGGTGTCGCCCACCTCCTCCCAGCTGCGCAGGGCCTCGTCGGCCTCGATCACCTCCAGCAGCTCCTCCACCGGCGAGTCACCCCAGGGGTCGAAGACGAGGATCAGGGTGGTGTCCTGGTCCTCCGGCGAGCAGCTGCGATGACTCTCGACCTCGGCGCCGCCCTCGCAGGTCACAGCGCCACCGTGGCGCTCGCAGACGGTGTCCACGACGCCAGCTTCGCACTCCTGGGTGAAGACCAGGCGGGCGAGGTCGGTGTTGGCCCAGGTGGCGGTCTGCAGGGCGCCCTCCACCAGCTCCTCGTGGAACGGGCTGGGGTCCAGGATCTCCCCACCGGGCGCCAGGACGGTGAACGAGGGGTCGTCGCTCGGGCTGCAGCCCAGCGCCATCGCCACGGCGAAGGAGCTGAGGGCGATGGCCAGCAGCACGACGTCGACGCGCAGGAGCAGGCTCACGACGCCAGCGAGCGGCCGGCGCCAGCGAGGCTGGCTCGAGGGCGTCTCCACCGCGTCCTCCGCGTGCAGCGCGGCCAGCCGCTCCACCTCGTCGAGCTCGTGATCGTCGGTGGTCGCTGCGGCATCGTCGTCGTCGTACAGCTCGTAGTAGGCGTCGCACTCGTCGCGGGGGTCGGGGAAGCGCTTGAGGTGCACGCCCGCCTCCACGACACCCTGCGCCGCCAGGGCGCGCAGGTCCTCGGACAGGTCATCGGCCTCCACGGCGTCGTAGAAGTCGGGGTTGACAGGCCAGCTGAGGTCTTCCTTGACGCCGCGGCTGCACCAGCTGTGCAGCAGCAGCTCAGCGGGCTCGAGGTACTCGACAGAGGGTCCGTCGAAGCTCGTGGGCACGGGCGGTTCGTTCCTGGTCTCGATCTGCATGGTGGCTCCGGGTGGTGGTGAAGCGACTCGTGTGAGTCACTCCCCGAGCGAGAGATCACCCTCTCCAGGACCACGACAGCGAGGCACGCGAGCCAGTCACTGACGGCGCTTCAGCCCAAGGCCGGTGCCACCTCCGCCAGGCTCGGGCGGGTCCAATCCCCCCGGCCCGAGACTTCCCCGGCGCCGCCCCCTGCAGCAGGTTTCACGAATCGTTGAAACCGAAGCCCATCCTGACACGCATACTCGTTGAACGGGCCCGCCCGCACGCCCACCGCACCACCCACGGAGAAGCCATGAGCTCACTCGACCACATCGACCTGGCCCACAGGTGGTCGAAGGGTGTCTGGGTCACCCCTGTGCTCAACGCCCTGGAGTGGCTGGGGCCCGAGGCCCGCGATGACGATCTCGGGTACTGGTACGACCAGCTCCTGGCCGCGCTGCGGTCCCCTGACCTGGACCCCGCTGACCGCAAGAACGCCGAGGAGCTGCTGGCCAGCGGGAAGTTCGCGTGGCTGCGCCGCAAGGGCAAGGTGTGGGACCGGCTGCGCCGTGTAATCCCGGGCCTGGTCCTGGTCCTCCTGGTGGTGTTCCCCGGGCTGCTCCAGGCGGGCACCATGCCCCTGGCCGCGGAGGGCGGGACCATGCCGGTGTTCGTGGAAGCAGCCACGATGCCGGCGAGCGTGGCCTCGGCCAGCATGCCGCCGTTTGTCGACGGAGCCACCGCGCCCCTGGTCTCGAACCTGGGGACCATGCCGGCCCCCTCGATCATGGCGGTGACCTGCACGCCGCGCACCTCCACCCGCAGTCCGGCAGGACGCGCTCCCTCCGGAACGCCCCAGAGCTCCAGGAGCGCTCGCGCGAACAGCGCGACGCGACTCGCTCCTCCCCCGCCGTCGTTCTTCAGACCCTAGCAGCTCCGGTGTTGCTCCCCTCCGCAGAGCCCTGCTCGCCTGCCTCGCCGCCGTCGCCTGTCTCCCCTGACCATGGCGCCTGCCCATCGTCCTGGACGGTTCCGTCGGCTGCCACGCGAGCTTCGCCGCTTGGTGCGGCGGGCTCGGCGCGCTGCTCGTGGGGTGAATCCCGCCACCTATCCCCCCCGATCTGGACACCCCGCGCACCTATCCCCCTCAGATCTGGACACCCGAACCGCAGGACCGGTCGGCGCCCGCCGATATGCCGCCTTCGTCCACCGCCACCTCGCCCGCGAGCGCTCCTCCACCGCGATCCAGGCCTCCCATCCCGCCAGCTGTCCAGATCTCAGGCACACAGGTCTGCGGCTGTCCAGATTCCGGGGGCATAGGTCCCGCTCGGTCCCCTGGCCGCGCTCACCCCCGTAGCGCCACCCCCGCCGCAGCCTGACTCGGCGTTGCCCTCGCCCAATCCGCCGCATAGGCCCACTACAGCCGTGGAGGTCCCATGCCCAAGACCCAGCAGTTCGACTTCGTGGTGCCCGGCAGCCCCGACGAGGTCTCCGAGCGCCTCAAGGAGAACTCCCGCTTCCGCCCCATCCCCGCCCAGGGCACCATCCTGGTCCCGCAGGACCGCCCCCTGGCCGGCCGCGTGGGCAAGGACCGCTTCGCCCTGGCGGTCAACAAGCGCGACTGGTGGACCCTCACCCAGGCCGTGGCCAAGGGCGATCTCACGGCTACCCCCGACGGCACGCGCGTCAGCGGCCAGGCGGGCCTGCCGCCCTGGATGACCTGGATGCTGCGCTTCGCCAGCATCTTCGCCGTGCTGGCCGGCGCGGGCGGCGCCGCCGCCGTGGCCATGGACACCGGGGCCGGTGGCGCCATGGTCTGGGCGCCGCTGATGCTCTGCTTCGTGCTCGTCACAGCGGTCATGGGCATCGGCCTGAACGTGAAGAACGCCAACGACCAGGTCCCCGAGCTGATGTCTCGCCTCGAAGACGTAGCTCGCGGCCGCGTGCAGGCCGCCACCGACGACCTGGCCGACGCCGAGACCATCTCCGACGCCGACCGCAAGCGCCGCGCAGCCGCCGCCGCCGCCGCCGCCGCCCAGCAGAAGCAGTCCTAGCAGAGTGCGTCAAGATGGCGGCTCGGCCCTTGCTTTCGCAAGGGGCATGCCGCCTTTCCCGGGTCGTCGCGAGCGGGTCGAGGCGCCAGGCCAGACGGATTCTGGGCGCTGGTCGCGGGTGATGACGTATTGTCAATACGTCGAGGTCGTGGCCGGCGACCAGGATTCGCATGGACGGTGGATCGGCACGCGCAGTAGACACGGGTTTTGACGCACTCTGCTAGATCTCTACCACCAACAGTCCTCCGGCAGCGGCTCCTGCGCCGCCAATTCCTGGGCAAATTCCGCTCCCACGCTCGCGTCCACGGCAAACCCCTCGGCTACGCTGCCGCGGTACACCGCCCCGCCGTAGCCGCTGTCGTTCATGTGCCCGCGCACCAGCAGCGTGCGCTCGCCGGTGACATCCACGGGATCTCCCGACCGCGTGAAGGGCTGCTCGTCGGGGTGGCTGTGGTTGAGCACCCGGCGGTACACCAGCCCTCCCTCGAGATCCACCAGCTCCCACCAGTCGGCGTAGCGCTCGCAGCCTGTGTCCGGCGACAGCAGGGTCACCGAGAACACCCAGGCGCCGTCCTCGCCCTCGGCGGACACGGCCTGCACGTCCGCCCCCGTCGTCTCCTCCACCGGCGGCTCCCCATCATCGGAACACCCCGCCAGCAGCAGCACCAGGCAGCAGGCGACAGAACAGGCCGCTGCATGGCGGCCGGCCCGGATCGTAGCGAGGGCCAGCAGGCGCCAGGTGCAGCGTGCTCTGCGCAGTAGTGCCGGGTGAAGGCATATTATCGATATGTCGAGGTCGGCACTGCAAGCAGGGCGCGCTGCGGCGGCGAGCTGCTGGGTCGCAGTAGATTCGGGGTTCTGTCGCCTGCTGAAGGTCCAGACAGCCACCGCGCTCACTCCCTGGCCGCCAGCCGCAGGCGCAGATCCGAGAGCTCGCTCAGGGGATCCCAGGCGTCGCTGATGGCGTAGCGCAGCGGCCCATTTCCACTGGGGGCCAGGTACAGGATGCGCGCTCCGTCGGCCGGGGCCTGCCGCCCGCTGCGGTACTCGGGGATGATGGGCGAAGGCACCGGATCCCCTGCCGCCATGGCCTGCTGCATGGCGCAGTACAGCTCGAAGTCAGCATCGGCCACCTCGATGGTGGCACCCTTCTCCACGCCCCCGTCGGGCGCATGCACCAGCTCCCCCACCACGAAGCGCGCCACGCCATAGGCGCAGTCCGAACCGTGGACCACGCCGTCCTCCACGGCGCGCCGCGGCGGGTCCGCGGGTTCCGCCACCAGCACGATGCGGGCGGCCTGCAGCACCTCGTCCAGGCTCACCTCCACGGGGTGGATCTGGCTGGCACCAGCCGACACCACCAGAGCAAGTCCGATGAGAAACCTGGCCATGGCACGCTCCTCCCCTCATCCTCGCTCCCCGCGACCCCTCCTGGCAACACCTCCACCCCAGGTATGCCCCCACGCGGCCCCCATGCTACCCTCACCGCCCATGAGCCCCCTCGACTACCCCTCCATGCTCGCCGTCGCCCTCGCCGAAGCCCGCCAGGGTCTGGCCGAAGGCGGCGTGCCCATCGGCGCGGCCCTGTTCGACTCCAGCGGCGCCCTGCTGGGCCGCGGCCGCAACCGCCGCGTGCAGGACGACGATCCCGCCATCCACGCCGAGACCGACGCCTTCCGCGACGCCGGCCGCCGCCGCTCCTACCGCGACACCATCATGGTCACCACGCTGGCCCCCTGCTGGTACTGCTCCGGCCTCGTGCGCCAATTCGGCATCGGCACGGTGGTCATCGGCGAGGCCCGCAGCTTCTCCGGCGGCCTGGAGTGGCTGCGACAGCTGGGTGTGAACATCGTGCTGCTCGACTCCGACGAGTGCTACCAGCTGCTCAACGGCTTCATCACGGCCCACCCCGAGATCTGGAGCGAGGACATCGGCGAGTAGCCCCGCTGCTCTTCCCCCTCCTCGCCGCCTGCCAGCTGCGCCCTGCGGGCTCCAGGTCGAGCTTGAGCAGGTTTTGCATGCTCGTGACGCCCTCCTGAAGCTGCGTGGGAGCGGCCCCCGACGCGCCAGGAAGCCCCGCGGCACCCCAGCGCGCTTCGATGGTGATCCCAAGGCGAGCGCCACAGGATAGGCGAGAAGGGCGAGCCGCCGATGACTCGGGGGCCGCCGGAGGCTGAGCATGTCACGCCACCGCGCGCCGCTGTGCACCCTGGCCCTGTTGCTGGCCGCCCTGGCGCTGGGCGCTGTCCCCGCCAGCACGCTCGCCGGCCCCGAAGACGCCGAGGGCCTGCTGGTGCAGCTCATCCAGCCGGGCAGCCTGGTGGCCGACGGCGGCGTCTCCTACGAGCTCTCCTTCCTGGCCCTGGGCGCCGACGGCCTGCCCCTCGACGACCTCAAGCTCAGCGTCGCTGCGGCCACCGGCAAGGTCACCCGCCCCCGCGAGCTGGGCCGGGGCCGCTGGGGCTTCACCTTCACCCCCGCCCGCGTGGCCAGGCCCCAGCCGGTTGAGCTCACCCTCTCCTGCCGCTGGGCGGGCAAGATCGAGCTGCAGCGCCGCTGGTCCCTCGACCTGCTGCCGCCCCTGCCCCAGGCCGTGGCCATCGAGTCCGATCCCCCCTCGGTCCTGCTGGGCAACGCCGCCTCCAGCACCCTCAACTTCCAGCTCATGCCCGCCGGCGCCGCCACCACCACCCTCGAGGACCTGGAGATCCGCGCCGCGGTCGGCACCATCGCCAACCTCACCCAGTTCGACGGCGGCCGCGTCACCGGCCTGTACACCCCCCCCGCCGTCAACTACCCCCACCTGGACATCATCACGGTGGCCGACAAGCGCGCACCCGCCGATGTCTACGGCCAGCTTGTCATCCCCCTCGTGGGCCGGGCGGCCTTCCCGGTGCAGAGCGACCCCAACACCTCCGTGCTGCTGGCGGTGGGCGGCCGCGAGTTCGGCCCGGCCATCACCGACGCCCAGGGCCACGCCCAGGTGCAGCTCGAGGTCCCCCCCGGCGCCAGCTCCACCACCCTGATCACCCCCAAGGGCCGCGAGGAGCTGAACCTGGGCGTCCCCTCCTACGGCCGCCTGGCCTTCCTGCCCACCCACCCCGGCGTGCCGGGCGACCCGAACCTGCGGGTGCCCATCCGCGTCGCGGTGGCCACCCCCTCGGGCCAGTTCGACTCCGAAGCTCGCCCCGAGCTGCAGGCCTCAGACGGCTCGCTCTCCCAGCCCGAGTACGAAGGCCGCGGCATCTTCAGGGCCCACTTCTCCCCCCCCACCGTGGCCGAGCCCACCCTGGTGCGCTTCAGCGCCAACCTGCCGGGCGAGCCCCAGGCCTTCGCCCGTGGAGCGGGCCTGCTGGTGGTGCCGGCCGCCCCCAAGCTGGTCTCCCTGCTGGTCACCGAGGGCGACCTCGAAGGCACGGGCCCACTGCGGGCCGACATCCACGTGCAGGGCGCCTCGGGCGACGCCCTGAGCGGGCGCCAGGTGGAGCTGGCGGCGGCGGGCGCGCGCATCTCCGCTCCGGTGCGCGACATCGGTGACGGCGACTACCGCGGCACCATCGTCCCCGCGGGCGGCCCCTACGAGGTGTGGGCCCACCTGCCCGCCGAGCCCACCGGCAGCCCGGTGTACGATCTGCTGCTGGTGCCCACCAGCCACGAGCTGCCCTCCGACGCCTGGTCCAGCGCGCTGCTCACCGCCGTGGCCATCGACGAGCACGGCCACCCTGTGCCCGCGGTGCCCTTGAGCCTCGAGCTGCTCGCTGGCGACGGCCGCCTGCCCAGCGCGGTGAGCACCGGCAGCGCCGGCGTCACCCGCGTGGGCTACACCGCCGGCGACACACCGGGCCTGGTCACCATCCGCGCCAGCTTCGGCGATCTGAACGCCACCGCCAACATCCTCCAGGCCCCGCGTTCCATCCTGAACGGCGTGGACTCCGTCGCCTGGGGCAGCACCCAGGAGCAGGAGCTGGGGGAGATCTGGCGCAAGCGCGTGGGCGTGCTGCGCCACGACCCGCAAGATCCGGGTGGCCTGGCCATCGCCGCCGCCGGGGGGGGGGGGGGGGGGGGGGGGGC
The DNA here is from genome assembly GCA_964512185.1 of uncultured Enterobacterales bacterium. Lineage (GTDB taxonomy): Bacteria > Myxococcota_A > UBA796 > UBA796 > JAFGLY01 > CAZEJJ01. Next base: position 35,952 of record CAZEJJ010000070.1, read on the forward strand.
GGGGGGGGGGGGGGGGGGGGGGGGGG